>OMVI01000120.1 GCA_900314455.1 uncultured Prevotella sp.
AACTACGCCTATAAATATATAATCTAATATTTAATCTGTTCTTTATATATGATATTACTAATTCCTTATGTACACAACTAATTAGTTATATACCTATATAAACAACCAAATATCTATATAAATACATATACCTTTAAAATAATATTTATAAATTTAAATCTTTATACATTTTCAGCCATTCGAATTTCTTTTCATCCCTTTGCAGGGTCCAGTCTTGTACCCGCCCACAAATAATGTCCCAACCTCTTAATTCAGTTATACACCTCTTTACATACCCTGTCCGTTTCAGACTATGCTTATCTAATAGTTTTGTCGCTTTTATTCTTCAAACAATTCTATTACGTTTTAAGTTCCAAAAGCCTCCTTACTTATGTCAAATTATTTCGTATTTTCTGTTTACTTTCGTGTTATTCGCAATCAACTCCATAGCAACTGTTTTTCATCCGCAGGGTCCGGTCTTGTGCCTGCCAACAAATAATGTCCTAACATCTTTAAAAATACTAGCCTTTGTCTTCAGTTAGTCAAATATCCTTCCCTGTACATGGCTTTACAGCAAAGCTTTGATTATTATCCCAGTTCATACTTTATAATTCGCGTTTAGTGCAATCCATATATATTGTCATTTATCTGCTTTTCTAACATAAGACGATTTATTGAATATTTGAAGTTTTATCGTATGTCATTGTTCCCCAAGATTAACCTTTCCACGCATGTTTGTTCCTTATGTTTCCTTCTAAATCAGCGTCAGAACATCATTGTTAGTCGCTACTTTATTTTACTTTCCTTAACGTTTTGTCATCATTCCTCTCTCTTTCCAATCAATTTCCCTTTTTGTCGCGCTTAACTTTTCTCGAGCGACTAAATAGGGTAGGGTAGAGGTACGAATTCTAACCTGTTTACTTCTCTTTTCATGCATTTTCTCACTTGTTTGTCGCCTGGTTGTCAACGGAACTGCGACAAAAAAGGAACTTTCGACGAATTGGGAGCTTATTAACATTTGTCTTAAGTCTATAGAGTCGGTCATATTTTATATTTAATGAGTTGATAATCAGTGCCATTAACTCTACTCTTAAAGTATCTTGGCGACAAAAAAATGAAAAAGACTGTTAATTGATTAAGTTTTGCTTTATTGTTTTCACTTTTTTGTCTCTGTTTCAGTAGATTGGTAGTTTTACTTTAACTCGAAATCAGTTTGGAAGATGTTCCTTATTTGTCTCCACTTTGTTGCTTACTTTTGAGCTGCTTTCAGCTTGCTTTTGGGTTAAGTGCGACAAAAAAGGAACTTTTCCAGATGGTTCGCGGAGTAGGGGAGTGCGACAAAAAGGGAAGATAGCTTTTCACAGGGTCTTTTATATAAAACCTGAGTCGATTTTTGGTCATAGGGTGGGGGAGATGTTGGCTTTTCATGGTGAATGTTTCCTTAATTTGTGTTAAGTTTGATTTCTGGCTTTTGACTCTTGAAGAGGGTAGGGTAGGGTATGTGACGACAAAAAGGGAAGTTATATTTAAGGCGGATTGTGGTGTAGAGAAACTTCGATACGGAGCAAGTTATTACAGGTCTCGACAGTCCCCGTTCTCAGATACTTGTACACCATTGATAGTTGTTGAGAATAAAAACGCTTTATCGTTTGAGAGTGTCGTAACTCTAAATGAAACAACAATTTATAGAGTTTTTTTATATTTGCGGAGTGAGTTCTTCGTTTGGAGTCATACCCTTTCTGCGGTCGTTGGTCTCCATTGAAAGGGTTATGGCGATTAAAAACCCTTCAAAGTTTGTGGCTTGTTATAACCCCAATGTTGCAAGTACTTTTATAGCATCTTTGAAGTTTATGTAATTATCGCTTTATAACTGTCATGATATTTCATATAAATCTTTAAGTTCAATAAAGCCTCCAATTGGAAAATACGGTTTACAAGCGAGCTTGTAGTTATGATGGTAAGGCCAATAGTCAAAGCCGCCATCACGGGGAGAACCATAAAAATTGCTTTCTTCAAGCATAGATGCAATGAACAAAACAAGGAAAACGAAGAATAATCCGCCGCAAATTAATGTGTCTTTTGTATCTTTTAA
Source organism: uncultured Prevotella sp. (assembly GCA_900314455.1). Classification (GTDB taxonomy): domain Bacteria; phylum Bacteroidota; class Bacteroidia; order Bacteroidales; family Bacteroidaceae; genus Prevotella. Next base: position 2,072 of record OMVI01000120.1, read on the forward strand.
ATGATAAAAGACAAATTCGGCAATAAGGGAGATAGACGTAAGAGAAAATAATATTATTCGTTTCATGTTCGTTCTCTTATTTCACCACTTGCCATTTGCCTTTTTACTTCGGTAACACCATCATCTATATCTTTCCTTGTAAACTTGCTTTTTGGAGGGCTTGGTGAATGGTATTGATGGGATTTCTCGCATCTTATTGCTTTGAGAATTCAGAATTCGCGGACAGATGATGGGAAAGTCCAAAATAAACGATTTTTGAGAGAAGTTGTAAAGATGGAAATACATTGAAACTGTAAGGGAAAAAGAGTATAACGCTTACAGTTTTTCTGTTTTGACCATTTAATAGTTTAATCTTTTTATATTTCAGAATGATTGTTTTTGTACGACTTTTCAGTTGAAAGAGAATTCCGGACGAATAATCATATTGATTCTGCGAGAGAGTAGACCATGTGCCAATGCGTACTTACGGAGCTTTGCTGATACCGCTGGGTGAGTAGAGATGTTGCCTTGCCGTCGTGTGCGCTGCCATGCTCTGATGCCATTGTTGCGGAAGCCTGCATCGTGGATGTTCTGTCGGAAGTGGTTGACGGCCGTTATGCCTACCTTTCGCGGGAGTCGGTCATTGACCTCGGAGATAAAGTCGTTTATCGCCTTTTCGATAAAAGGTTGAAGATTTCTTGCGTCCATGATGAAATTTTTCTTGTTTTTTGTTTGGAATATATGAAAAAATTTCATAACTTTGAGGCGTGGGAGATATGACCACTGCAACCAGCCCGCGAAGCTGGGGAGCCTCAGTCAAGGATTCGTCCTTGACTGTTGTATTTATATATGAGCCCACTTTAAAAAGTAAGATTATCGATTTTTCTGATTGTACCACGACCGAT
>OMVI01000118.1 GCA_900314455.1 uncultured Prevotella sp.
TTAAATGAAATTCTAAACTATATACCTAAAAAACATTTGAGTGCCAGTCTAACGGCACCTGCTAATTTTGTATTGCGCCGCAAAGGTACTCCATTAGCTCGAAATGCGTTTTACAATTAATTCTGTTTATCTTTCCTTTTTTGCAGATTTGAGCCTTTTAATTCTGTAATTATTACAAATCTAAAGTTGACTAACATAGCCATAGCACAAAAAATGGCACGCACCCGAAGGTACGTGCCATTGATATGATAATAGTCTGAATGTCAAACAGAATGCTACTTCTTCATGCGTTCACGCCAAAGAGCACTCATATCCTCAAGCGTCTTACCCTTGGTCTCAGGCACAAGCTTCCAAACGAAGATTGCAGCGATGACGCAAATGACGCCGTAGAGTCCGTAAGTGAACCAGTGACCGAAGTCGTCGCCGGGCTGCAAGTGCATATTGAACATTGGCACGAACGAGGAAGAAACGAGGAAGTTGAATATCCACTGGAATGCGACAGCTATTGCCGTAGCCTTGCCGCGGATAGTGTTCGGGAAAAGCTCAGCCATGTAAACCCAGCAGATTGGGCCCCACGAGAACATGAAGCTTGCAGAGTAGACCATCAAGGCAACCATTGTTACCATATTCAATGATGCATTGCCAAATGTTATAGCAACTACGAAAGCTCCTATTGCCATTCCTATTGAGCCCCATATCAACAACGGCTTGCGGCCTATTTTCTCAACGGTGAATACTGCAACAAGGGTAAAGGATATATTTATGATACCCATAATGACAGTCTGCATCATAGGATTGCCCATTCCCATGTCGTTGAAGATACGCGGAGCGTAATAAAGTACGGCATTGATACCAACCGCCTGTTGGAATACTGAGAGCATAATACCAACGAAGACGCACATGAAACCATAAGTGAAAAGTTTCTCTGTCTTTGTTGTAAGGGTGTTCTTTATATCCTTTATGATTTCCACTGCCTTGATATATCCATTTATACGGGACAGTACTGACAATGCCTTATCATCCTGACCGGACATAACAAGATAACGTGGGGATTCCGGAACAAAACAAATTAATATTGTGAACAAGCCTGCCGGAATACATTCAGAGCCAAACATATAACGCCAGCCGGTCGTTATTGTCCAAGGGTCGCTATTCGGCATAACGGCTGAGAAGCCCTGACCGATAGACTCTATAACAGGATTGGTGTGCTCGCCAAGTATCAAGAAGTTAACAAAGTACACTACGAGCTGACCGAAGATAATGGCAAATTGGTTGAAAGACACAAGCATACCACGAATGTTACTTGGGGAGATTTCTCCAATATACATCGGGCAAAGGGCAGATGCCATACCAACACCGATTCCACCAAGGACACGATAGAGATTGAACACAACGAGGAGGTCCCATGAAGGTTTGCCATAAGGCAGCAAGCCGAAAGTTTCTGGGTCCATACTTCCCCATGCCGAGATGAAGAAACATATTCCGGCAAATATCAGCGACTTCTTACGACCGAATTTTCCGGCAAAGAGTCCTGACAAACCTGAACCGATAATACATCCGATTAATGCAGACGACGAAGTGAAGCCATGCATAAAGTCGGAATACTTAAAGTCGGGTGCTCCAAGGAAGAATGCTTGTAAGCCCTTCTCGGCACCGGAGATTACAGCAGTATCGTATCCGAACAGTAGCCCACCGAGGACGGCTACCATCACGATACCGACAAGGTAGCCACGGCTACCTTTCTCTGAGTGATTTAACTTTTCCATATTCTGATTTTAGGTTATTATCATCAGTGTAACATAAACTAACGTGCAAACTTACTAAAAAATATTGTAAAAACGCCACTTAATAGTCGAAAAATAGTAAGATTTTTATTTTCTAAGATTGTTAGCCGAATGTTTCGTAAGTTTTTTGTACCTTTGTAAGTTGTATAAACTCAATATAACCGCACATGAACATAAAGGAACTGCTTAGCCACGACTCTAGCCGTCACTTCTCCTTCGAAGTGCTGCCGCCGCTTAAAGGCAACGGCATGGAGTCGCTGTTCCGTACGATTGACAAGCTACGGGAGTTCAACCCGCTCTTCATAAATATCACAACGCATCACAGCGAGTTCGTTTACCACCAACGCGAAGACGGTCTCATTGAGCGCCAGAGTATACGACGCCGTCCCGGTACGATAGCCGTTGCAGCAGCCATTCAGCAGCGCTACGGCATTCCGGTGTGCCCGCATGTAATCTGCTCTGGAGCCAGCGCGAGCCGAATAGAGTACGAATTGATTGACTTACAGATACTCGGCATTGACAACATCATGCTTCTTCGTGGCGACAAGGCTCGCGAAGACAAGCGGTTTACGCCACATCCAGGAGGATACGCACACACAACGGAGCTCATTGAACAGGTGAACAAGTTCAATGATGGCTTCTTCATTGACGGAACACCTATCAAACATCCCGGTGCCAAGTTCCACTACGGCGTGGCCGCTTATCCGGAGAAGCATGAGGAAGCCCCGAACTTGGAGCAGGACATTATGTACCTGAAGAAGAAACAAGACTTGGGCGCCGACTACGCCGTAACGCAGTTGTTCTACGACAATAACAAATATTTTGCATTCGTCGACAAGGCACGCTCCATGGGCGTAACGATGCCGATTATTCCAGGAATAAAACCGTTTGCAAAGCTGTCGCAGCTGACTGTGGTTCCGAAGACTTTCCATTGTGATATACCTGAGGAACTGGCTGCACTGGCACGCCACTGTGCCACTGATGATGACGCACGGCAGCTCGGTATAGAATGGGCTACGCGACAAGTGCGCGAGCTCTACCGGCATGGCGTCAACAACGTACACTTCTATACGGTAAGTGCAGTAGACAGTGTTCATGAGATAGTTAAAAGACTCTTGACTGAATGACATTCGACGATATCATAGGACAACGCGAAGCAATAGCACGCCTCAAACAACTCGTTGAAGAGAAGCGCGTGCCGCATGCTATGCTGTTTACCGGGCCGCAGGGTGCCGGCAAACTGGCCCTTGCCATTGCCTTCGCCAGCTATCTGCTGAATCCAGAGGGCAATCCAAACTACAGCAACGCAAAGGCAATGCTCGACAACTACGAGCATCCGGATTTGCACTTCACCTACCCTACCATAAAGTTGCCTTCGATGACCGGCGACTACAAGCCTGTCAGCAGCGACTTCGCAAGCGAGTGGCACAGCCTTATTGTACGCGGTCCGTACATCACGTTGGAGCAGTGGATTAATCAGATAGGCGACGACAAGAAGCAGGCAGTCATCACGGCAGCCGAGAGTGACTTGATAGCACATAATCTGTCGATTATGTCAAGTCAGGGTGGGTACAAGATTTCACTAATCTGGCTACCGGAAAGGATGAACCTCGCGTGTGCCAACAAGATTCTGAAACTTCTTGAGGAACCGCCGCGTGGGACTGTCTTCATGATGGTAAGCGAAGAGCCTGAGAAGCTACTCGACACTATTCGCAGCCGTACGCAGGAGTTCCGTGTAACCCGTATTGACGACGAAAGCATTCGTCAGGCACTGACAACGACGCGCGGTATTGACGAGGAGGATGCGCAGAGGATTGCAAGAATAGTAAACGGCAACTGGAATGCTGCACTGGAACTGCTCAAGGGTGGTAATGAAGAGAAGGAATTCCTTGAGCAATTCAAGCAGATGATGCGTCTCTGCTACCAGAGGAAGATTGGTGCCCTGAAAGCTTGGACGGACGAAATAAGCAGTTACGGACGGGACAAGCAACGGCGGCTGATAGCCTATTTCCAACGGCAGGTGCGTGAGAACTTCATGTACAACTTCCATATTCCCGACCTCAACTACCAGACAAGGGAGGAAAGCAGTTTTTCGCGTAACTTCGCACGCTTTATAAACGAAAGCAATGTCATAGAGATAAACGAACTTCTGCAACGTGCCTACCGCGACATCGGGCAGAATGCCAACGCCAAGATAGTATTCTTCGACTTGGCTATGAATATGATTGTGCTGATATTAAGAAAATAGAATAAGATGGATTACAAGAATATGAAATTCAAACTGTGGAACGGATGCGACCGTGGGCTGTGCCACAATGCCTGCGGACGACAGGACCGGCAGCTGAATACTTACGACTGGCTTGCCGATGTGCCGGGAAACGCCGACACGACAGACCTCGTCGAGGTTCAATTCAAGAATACAAGAAAGGGATACTATCATAATGTCAACAACTTGCCGCTGAAGAAAGGCGACTATGTAGCCGTTGAAGCAAACCCCGGACACGACATCGGTGTCGTTACATTGACCGGTCGTCTGGTTCTGCTGCAAATTCGGAAGGCTAACATAAAGAAGCCTGAAGACATAAAGCGAGTGTACAGAATAGCGAAGCCTGTCGACATGGAGAAGTACAAGGAGGCTAAGGCACGCGAACACGACACGATGATAGAGAGTCGCCAGATTGCCAAAGGACTCGGACTGAAGATGAAGATTGGCGATGTAGAATATCAAGGCGACGGTAACAAGGCTATATTCTACTATATCGCAGACGAGCGCGTCGACTTCCGTCAGCTCATCAAAGATTTGGCAGCAGCTTTCCATGTTCGTATCGAAATGCGACAGATAGGAGCGAGGCAGGAAGCCGGACGAATCGGCGGAACCGGACCTTGCGGACGAGAGCTGTGCTGTGCAACGTGGATGAAGAACTTCTCAACTGTTTCCACAAATACCGCACGTATTCAGGACTTGTCGCTTAACCCGACAAAACTTGCCGGTATGTGCGCTAAGTTGAAGTGTTGTCTCAACTACGAAGTTGACGAATACATTGAAGCGCGCAAGAAATTGCCTGGCAAAGATTTCGTTCTTGAAACACAGGAAGGCGAATATTATCTCTTTAAGACTGATATTCTCAGTGGTATATGCACCTACTCCAGCGACCGCAAGGTAGCAGCCAACCTTGAAACTATCACTGCGGAGCGTGCTCACGAGGTGATTGAGATGAACAAGAAGGGTGAAAAGCCACTGTCGCTTCAACCGGAAGACAGGGTAGTTCCGGAAAAGAAGCCTGCTGACTTGCTAGCCAATGATGATATAAGCCGTTTCGACAAGACAATGAAACGGAAAAAGAAGAAAGGTCAGAACAAGAAGCAGAATGCGCCAAAGGCACAGAAGGGTGCTGGCAAGAAGAAAAACAAAGAACAGAACAAGGAGCAAAACAAGGAACCGAACAAGCAATGAGGCGCCACATATTATATATTATAGCGGCTCTGATGGTCATGGCAATATCGTCCTGCGACAGTGGGATGAGCTATGACCACTACAATTCCGTCAGCGTTGAAGGATGGAATCGCACCGACACATTGCACTTTAGCCCCGGCAAACTGCCATCGGGCAACTACGCCATTGACGTCGGTTTTCGCGCTACAGAGGCTTACCCGTACCGTGAACTCGGACTTCAAATAGAATGGACTGTTTTCCCAAGAGGAACGAATACTGCAAAGAAGATAAAGTGTGAAGTATTCGACAGCGAGGGACGCATGGAAGGAACGCAAAGCGTCAGTTCAAGCGACTTCCTCTTCCATGCGGGCGATGTTGCCTTGCGTAGCGGCGATTCACTTGCCGTCACAGTTACGCACTGTATGAACAGAGATGTTATGCCGGGATTAACAAGTGTAGGAATACAGGTAAGGGAGCGTTAGTTCCCCTACCCTGTCATTGCCGTACGAGATTTCTACCTGCATCGATACGAAGGAATATAAACAGAAGTATCGTAAATCCCCATAACGATGAGCCTCCGTAGCTGAAGAACGGTAGCGGGATACCAATGACAGGCGTCAGTCCGAGTACCATGCCCACGTTGATGAAGACATGGAATAAAAATATTGATGCGACGCAATAGCCATAGACCCGCCCAAACTTGAACGGTTGTCGCTCCGCCATATACATCAGCCTAAGTATCAAAGCAAGGAACAAGCCAAGAACGGCAGCCGAGCCCAGGAAGCCTTCCTCTTCACCTACAGTACAGAAGATAAAGTCGGTGTCCTGCTCCGGCACGAATTTAAGTTTTGTCTGTGTTCCATTGAGGAAGCCTTTTCCACGCAGACCTCCCGAGCCAATAGCTATCTCACTTTGGTGAACATTGTATCCAGCACCTGCAGGGTCATCGTCAAGTCCAAGCAATACATTGATACGGACACGCTGGTGCGGCTCCATGACATCATTGAGGACGAAGTCTGCTGAATAGAAGAACAGAATACTACCAACAGCGAATATACCTATATAAAGATAGTTTACGAACCTAGTCGTCAATCCCTCGTAAATCAGGAAGCCTATAAGACCGGCACAAATAACTATTTGTACCCACACTATGTCGAATGGAATTACAAATTCGGAGAACAACAGACAGATGAGAGTTATGCCATAAGCGTATGACAATATCGTCCTTACCATTCTTTTTTCCCTGAATTCCACCCACAGCATACCAGCCGTAAACGTCTGTACAAGCAGCAATACAACGAACTTTCCTACCGAGGTTGGCGTATCCCATAGCATGACACTCTCATACTTTATTCCCACAACAAAGTATATGACCATTGCTACGGCAGTAAAGAGAATGGTTCCTGACATTCCCTCACGGTAGAACATCAGCGCAAAGGAAAGATAGACAAGCGCCGAACCGGTCTCCCTTTGACCGACAATAAACAGCATCGGCAAGAATACTATTGCAACTGCCGCACCGAAGTGTTTCCAGTTATGTATATCGAAACCGTACGTTGACATGAGTTTTGCCTCTGCCAACGCCGTTGCGAACTTAGCAAACTCGGCAGGCTGTAGTCGCAATGGTCCTAGCACAAGCCACGAGCGCGAACCTTTAATCTCATGAGGATTGAATATCGTCACGAACAACAACAGCAACAACGCTGCGTATATGACGTAGGCAAAAGTATCGAAGAAACGGTCGTCCATCATCAATATCACAAAGCCGAGCACTATCGACGTTCCTATCCAAACAATCTGCATACCTGAACGCGACGACAGACTGAATATCTCCGTATCTCCATAGGTGTAGCTGGCACCGCAGACACTCATCCAGCCCAGCACAAGCAGTGCAAGGTAAATGCCTATCGTCCACCAGTCCAAAGACTGGAGGATACCTTTCTGATCATCTTTACGTGTTGTTGGCGACATCTACTTATATTGATAATATTACGACTTACAAACTAATATTTACTCTTTATGCTCCGGCTTGGGCTCGCGTTTCGGCTCTCGCTTCGGCTTCTCTGTCTCAACCTTAGGCTCATTATCCTCGATGATTGCAGGGTCATTGAGAGGCTTGCTCTGCTGTTCTTCCTTCTTCTGCTCCGCCTTTGCCTTAGCCTCATCTTCTTTGGCATGCTCACGTGCAAGCTTGTCCTCTTCTGCTTTCTTAATAGAGTCCTTTATTGCTGTTACACGCTTTATCGAATCAAGGCGAAGGGAGTCGGCATGACTCATCGGACGGTTGAAACCATAGTCGATGTGACGATTCGACATCACAACAGCACGCATCGAGTCGCCCGGTGTCAGTTTTCCGTTGACATACTGTTCAATCATCAGCGAGCCTATTGGCACACCGTATGCAGCACCAAATCCTCCATTCTCAACGTAGACCGCAATTGCAATCTTTGGAGTATCAACAGGAGCGAAGCCCATAAATACAGAGTGGTCGCGTCCTTTATTCTGTGCCGTACCCGTCTTACCAGCAAGCTCGTAGCCTGGATGTACCGCAGCATGGCTCGTACCACCCTTTACAGAAGCCTGCATTCCTGCAACGACCCATTCGTATGAAGCCTTCGAGCCTTTCGTATAATGGCGTTTATGGTACTTCTCACCAAGCGGCTTTCCACCAACAGTACTGACGACGTGCGGCGTTATATAGTAGCCACGATTGGCGATTGTAGCTCCGAGGTTTGCAATTTGGAGTGGAGTAAGGTTCACCTCACCCTGTCCGATTGCAATACTAATAACCGACAAAGCGTTCCAACGTCCGAATGCTTTATCATAGAATGTAGAGTTCGGTATCATTCCGCGCTTCTCACCCGGTAAATCTATACCCAGCTTATATCCGAAGCCCATGCTGACCATGTAGTCGCGCCAGACATCCATTGCCTTGCTTGTGCTACCGTATTTCTTGTTGGTAAGCATATAGTAAAGTCCCCAGCAGAAGTATCCGTTACACGATGTTCCCAAGGCAGGAACAACGCTGAGCGGAGACGGATGATAGTGACAGCCGACATGAAGTCCATGGAACTGGAATCCGCCATGACAAGGATACAACGAGTGTATAGGGTCTGTTGTTTTCTCCGTAAGATAGGTAACAGCCTGTCCCGTTTTGAAGGTAGAACCAGGAGGATACTGACCCATTATCGCACGGTTGAGCAACGGTTTTGCAGGGTCAGCCGCCATCTCCTGTTGGTTTTTACCACGCTGACGACCAATCATAATTTGCGGGTCGTAAGTAGGAGAAGAGACCATAGCAAGTATTTCACCCGTTTTTGGCTCAATAGCGACTATCGCACCAAGCTTACCCTGCATGAGTTTCTCTCCAAGGGCTTGAAGTTTAGCATCGAGTCCCAGCTTCAAGTCCTTACCAGGTTGCGGACGCTGGTCGTATTCGCCATTCTGATAATGACCTTTCACACGGCCATGCGCATCGCGAAGCATAATCTGAACACCCTTGACTCCACGCAAATCCTTCTCGTAAGCCTTTTCAATGCCTTGCTTTCCAATATAGTCGCCGGGCTGATAGTAGTCGTCATCCTCAATATCGCTTTGCGAAACCTCAGCCAAATCGCCAAGGACATGCGCGCCAATAGGCAAGGCATACTGCCGGATACTTCTCCGCTGGATATAGAAACCAGGGAAACGGAACAGTTTCTCTTCAAAAGTACTGAAGTCCTTGTCGCTTATCTGACGTAGGAAGAGCTGCTGAGTGAAACGGCTGTAGCCTGGATTCTTGTTCTTGTCCTTGATGTCGTGCATGCGCTTGTCAAAGAACTCACGCGTAATATTCAACGCACGGCACAGCTCAAGTGTATCTGTCCGTCCTTCAGCTTCGTTCATCACCACCATAATATCATAGGCAGGCTGATTGTAAACAAGCAGCTTGCCGTTGCGGTCGGTGATGTTTCCACGCGAAGGAAACTCTATTTTCTTTAGGAAAGCATTCGAGTCGGCGCTCTTTCGATAGTCGTCGCTCATGATTTGCAGTACGAAGAGGCGCACAAGATACATCGCTATGATGGCTATTGCCACCACGCTGAGAACCAGTCTGCGCTTGCCAAGATTATAATCCTTCATCCGCCATTACCTCCTGAAATTCTCTATAACAACAATGAGGATGAAAGTTATGAGCGTACTGCCTCCCACACATTCAAGCCATAGCAAGAAATTGAAGAAGCTGAACATGTCGAGAGTGAAGAAGACGATGCAGAAAGCAAGTGTCATAAAGAACGCATAGTAGCAGAACTGTGCATTACCAAGTGACCGCATGCTAGGTTCAAGGTCGGCAGCAGAGTCGCGTGGGATAAACGGCGCAAAGATATAAGGCTGAACAAAAGCCATCAGCGTCAGCGTCCCACAGTTCACTCCGGGAGTATTCGAGAAGATATCAATTATGAGTCCCAAAACAAATCCCCATATAGGCATGGCCCATCGTGGATAATTGCTTTGGAACAACATGATGAAATAGATGTACAGCAATGGTGTTGCGCACCCGAAAAGATGAATATGATTGAGCACCAATACCTGAACAAGTACCAGCACCAACAACCACAATACTTTTCTTAGACTATCTACGTTCACCTTTTAAAATTGAAATATTGAAAAAACGAAATATTGAAAAGAATATTATCCCTATCAATATATCATCTTATAATCCCTTTATTATTCGTTAGCCTCGCCTTGTATCTTCACTTTCATGGAGTCTTGTGCAGACTTCAACAGTTCAAGGCGTTCCTTGACAGCAGCATCATCAATGACGCATACATCACGAAGATTACCAAAGTCGGTCGAGAGTTTCACTTTCAACCTATAGCTCAGACCATCAGGAGAATTGTAAGCCTTTATGACTTCACCAGCAAGCACACCCGGAGGGAACACCGACGAGTAACCGCTTGTCACAATACGGTCGTGGATGCGGAACTTAGCGTGGCGGGGAACATCCTCCAGCCACGCAATGTCAGAAGCACCACCGTGCCACCGCAGGTAGCCGAAATAGCCGCGCCCAGCAATGGCGCAACTGATGTTCGACTCACTGTTAAGCACCGGAATGACGACAGCGTAATGCCGTGAAGCCAAATAAACGATGCCTACAATGCCACCACCGCAGGCAACGCCCATGTCCTCATGCACACCATCGGCAGTGCCTTTGTTGATGGTGATGAAGTTCTGAGGCTTGTCAACAGAGTTGTCAACGACCTTCGCCGGTATAAGGCGGAAGTCGCTGAGCATCTGCAACTGTCCTTTATGCATGAAGTCCTTGCCCAGCGTCTTGTCATAAACACGCGCTTGCAAGTCGCTCACCTGATGCTCAAGGTAGAGGTTACGCTGAGTGAGTTCCTGATTGACTTTCGTAAGACTGAAGAACGACTCCACACTGGAACGTGCTGACAGTACTGCCCCTGCCGCATCGTTAGCGGTCGAGAACCAGACACTGCCCTGATAGTTGTTGTACTTGAAGAGCAGCACAAGGCTGATAACTTCGAGTGCGACAAATACAAACCAGTGCTTGAACCTTGCTATGAATTCTGCTAAGTTGTGCATTCACCCCACGAAATAACCTGAAACTCAAAAACCTCTTTAAATCAAATCCAAAACAACAGTTCTCTTCCCAACGAAATTATCTCATCAGGAACGAGAAGTTGTCGATATTCTTCAATGCAATGCCAGCACCCTTTGCAACGCTGTGCAGTGGGTCGTCAGCAACATGGAACGGAATATTAATCTTGCTGTACAGACGCTTGTCGAGTCCACGAAGCAAAGCGCCACCACCTGTAAGATAGATACCGTTCTTCACAATATCAGCATACAGCTCAGGAGGTGTGCTCTCGAGTGCTGACAGTACGGCATTTTCTATCTTTGCAATTGTCTTGTCAAGGCAGTGAGCTATTTCCTGATAGCAGACAGGCACTTCCATAGGCAGAGCAGTGATACGGTTAGGACCATGTACGATATAATCGTCTGGCGCCTCATCGCCCAAATCTGTAAGAGCAGAACCAACATGCAGCTTTATGCGCTCAGCCATACGCTCGGAAACCTTTACGTTATGCTGACGGCTCATGTACTCCTGAATATCTGCTGTGAGGTCGTCGCCGGCAACACGGATTGAGTTGTTACTGACAATACCGCCAAGCGAAATAACGGCAATCTCCGTAGAACCACCACCTATATCGACAATCATATTGCCTTCTGGTGCCTCTACATCAATACCGATACCAAGGGCAGCAGCCATTGGCTCAAAGATGAGGTAAACATCACGACCGTCAGCATGCTCGGCAGAGTCGCGTACGGCACGAAGCTCAACCTCAGTGCTGCCTGAAGGAACGCCGATAACCATGCGGAGAGTCGGCTGGAAGAGATGGCGACCGGTGTGAACCATCTTGATAAGGCCGCGCATCATCTGCTCGCAGGCAGTGAAATCGGCAATCACGCCGTCACGCAGAGGACGTATCGTGCGGATGTTCTCGTGGGTTTTCTCGTACATCATCTTAGCCTCGGTACCGACAGCTATCATTTTGTCGGTACGCCGGTCGAGGGCTACTACTGATGGCTCGTCAACAACAATCTGGTCATCACTGATAATGATTGTGTTGGCTGTTCCAAGATCCATTGCAATGGGTTGGATAAATGAAAAGAAACGCATATATGCTTTATTATATAAAATGTGTATTGTATCTGAAAACTACTTCATGCTTGCTTAGCGAACCACTCATGGATAGCAGTATCGTACAGGCTGCTGACGCCGAAGGCGCGCTCAGCAAAGAGACGACGGTCTTCGATTTCGCTCTGTGCACCGTTCTTCTTAAGCAACTCTACGAGTACTGGATACTCTGCCTTGCTCGGGATAATGACAACATCACGGAAATTCTTGGCTCCGGCGCGAATCAGCGAAATACCGCCTATGTCTATCTTCTCGATAATCTCCTGCTCGCTGGCTCCGCTGGCAACGGTCTGTTCAAACGGATACAAGTCAACGATAACGAGGTCTATAGGTGTAATGCCATACTCCGTCATCTGTGCCTGATCGTCAGGATTATCGCGGCGTGCGAGGATACCACCGAAAATCTTAGGGTGCAGGGTCTTCACACGACCGCCGAGAATACTCGGATATGTTGTCACGTCCTCGACTTTCTCACAATCGTAACCAAGTGATTCTATGAACTTTTGCGTACCGCCGGTACTCAGCAGCTTAACGCCAGCCTCGTTCAGACGGGCAAGGATATCCTCAAGGCCATCCTTGTGGAAAACCGAGATAAGCGCAGTTTTTATCTTTCTTGTTTCTGCCATTTTCTATGTCGACTTAAATGATGATTTTAACTCATTGTACTTTTAAGACTGCAAAAATACAAAACTTCCTTGATACGGCAAAAACAAAATTCCGAATTTTATCTAAAACTTTATATCTTTTTGACTAAGGGCAAATTATTATTATTCCTTTTCAAAGGTTTGACTTAATCACAGTTGATAAACAAGACCGAATCAGAATTCTGATTTTATACAACTTAACATTTCATTGCGAAAAGTTCGCAACGAAAAGTTCGCAATGAGCACTATCCACAATTTAATTTTCCTTCCAGAATCCCGGGGTGAAGAGGACGAGGACGCTGAAGATTTCAAGACGCCCGACGAGCATAAGGAACGAACAAACCCACTTGGTCCATTCCGGAAGAATAGCCCACGACATCGTCGGGCCAATCTCCAAACCGAGCGTCGGACCCACATTACCAAGGCTACTCAACGTAATCGTTATGGCATTGGTATTGTCGATACCGGCAGCTATCATGATAAAGGCACACACCAACGCAAGGAACAGATACAACCCGATGAACGCCAGCAACGCAACCCGCTTCCGCTGAGGCACGTTAATGCCGTCAATCTTCATTGGCAGAACAGCGTTAGGATGCAGTATCTGCTTGAATTCGTTACGGATAACTTTCAGCACCATCACACTTCTAATACTCTTTATACCACCACTCGTACTGCCTGAGCAGCCACCGATGAACATACAGACTGCAAGTATCACCCAAGTGACATGCGGCCACTTCGAAGCGTCATCGTTGAACAGTCCCGTCGTTGTCATGAAGCTGACAACCTGGAACGCCGCAGAGCGGAACGCATGCTCCAAATCGTAGTGGTTGCGACCTATGAGTTCCAACATTATGAACAAAGTGAACAGCAACGTGGAGACGGAATAGAACTTGAACTCAGCCGAACGGAACAGTCTGCGGATCTTCAGCTTCGCCACAGACATGTATAGTAGCGTGAAGTTGACACCGGAAAGAAAGCAGAATATGATACTGACATAATCCTCAGCCGGATTATTGAACGCCTCAATACTACCGGAGGACGTCGAGAAACCACCCGTAGCCGTTGATGTCATGGCATAGTTGACAGCGTCGAACAAGTCCATACCACAAAGCCAGTAGCAGAACACGCACGCCACGGTCAGTACGAGGTAAATACTCCAAATCCATTTCGCACTCGTGCTAAGCCGCGGTTGAAGTTTAGTATTGAACGGTCCGGTTGCCTCAGCAGCGAAAATCTTCACTGACCCGCCAACCATCGACGGCAGGACGGCAATCGTAAAGAACACGATACCCAAGCCGCCAATCCACTGTGTCAGCGAACGCCACAGCAGAATGCCACGCGGCAGGTCCTCAGGCTTGTCTATAATGCTCGCACCTGTCGTGGTAAATCCAGACATAGTTTCGAAGAAAGCATCGGTGAATGTCATCGACGCATTGTCGAAGAGGAACGGCAGCGTACCGAAGAAAGAATACAGCACCCATGTCACTGTGACGACGAAGTAAGCCTCGCGCCTTCCCAGCGACGTACTGGCATTCCGTCCGAACACACGGAACAGTTCGCCGGAAACAATAAGTATAAGAATGCTCCACACGAAAGGCATCACATCAGAGCCATGATTGCAGATAGCGACGATGAGACAATAGAACATCAGCGTTGCCTCCAACCAAAGCAACGAGCCAAGTATCTTGCTTATAATCTTATAGTTCAACATTGTAAACTACTTCCTATACAACACCACGGACATCATTTAAACAACTTCTCTATATTACGCAAGTCGGTGTTATGAGTGAAAATGACGACAGAGTCGCCGGCTTGTATTTGTGTATTACCTGATACCAGCATTCCTTTCTCGTCCCGGACGAGTCCACCGATGGTGATACCCTTCGGCAGTCCCAAGTCTTTCACGGGCTTGCGGGTTATCTTCGAGCCCTCGGCAGGGATGAACTCGGCAACGTCGGCATCGGCAGTAGGCAGGAAGCGGACGTTGTAGACATTGGTGTCGAGCAACATCTGGTAGATATAGCTTGCCGTCGTTATCTTCTTGTTGATGATAGTACCGATGTCAAGGCTCTCAGCCATACTGACATAGTCGACATTCTCAACCATTGCAACAGTCTTCCTCACACCCATGCGCTTTGCCGTCAGACAGGCAAGGATGTTGGTCTCGGCATTCGTCGTCAGCGCCACGAAAGCCTGTGTGTTGCGTATGCCTTCCTCCACGAGCAGCGACAAGTCACGGCCGTCGCCGTTTATGACAAGCGTATCTTCGTCAAGGGCTTCATTGAGGTACTCGCACCTCTTGTAGTCCTTTTCTATTATCTTCACGTTCATGTACTCGGGAATCATCTTCACCGCACGGACGGCGGTGCTTCCGCCACCCATTATCAGTACATTCTTCACGTCGGCATAATGCTCTTTTCCTACAATCTTCCTTATATAAGGAATATAGTTCTTCGTCGTCATGAAGTAAGCCATGTCGAAGAGCTTCAGCGAGTCGTTACCTCCAGGGATTATCGTCTCGCCTCCACGGCGAATGGCCACGATATGGTACGGGTCTTCCGGACCGCTTATGTCCTTCAGTGGCTGGTTCAGAATCTGACAGCCTTCACGCAGTTTTATGCCGAGCATGACGAGCTCACCATTGTGGACGTCCCACCGCTGGCGCACCCACGACATCTTCAAGCCGTTTATGATGTCCTTCGCGGCGAGCATCTCAGGGTAGATAATACTGTCGACGCCCATTTCCTTGAAGAACGCCTGGTCGGTCAGCTCGGTGTATTCCGGGTCGTCAATCTTTGCCACCGTCTTCCTTGCTCCAAGCGCATGCGCCATTGTACAAGCCGTCAGGTTGGCGGTCTGGTCTGCTGTGACGGCAATGAACAAATCGGCATTCTCGGCTCCAGCGTCACGAAGGGCACGCGGACTGGTGCATGAGGCATCCATCGTCAGCAAGTCGTAGTTGCGGTTCAACTGCTCCAGAGCCTCATTGTTGGTATCAAGTATCGTTATATCGTAATTGTTGCGCGACAGAAGTTTGGCAAGATAACTGCCTATTGCCGACGCTCCGGCTATTATGATTTTCATTGTTCAATATCCTTTCCGCCCCTCATGGCTTTCTTTATTTCGTTCTTTATGCTTGCCTCGTCGAGTCCGCAGAGGGCATGCAACTGCGCCACCGTGCCTTGCTCGACGAATTCGTCAGGAAGTCCGAGACGAACAACGGTAGGCTTGTAACCGTTATCGTCCATCCATTCTAGTATGGCGGAACCCATTCCGCCATTTCTCACTCCGTCCTCAACTGTTATAATTGTGTCGGCGTTGTTGCCAACTTCGGTCAGCAATGCCTCATCGAGTGGTTTCAGGAAACGCAAATCGTAGTGTACAACTTCTCCGTTCACAGTCTCGTCATCGGCAATCTCTGTCATGACATCCTCGACATCATTGCCAATCGGACCAATGGAGATTACCGCCACGCGATTGCCTTCGGCGTGTTTTACATGCGAGAGTCTGCGGCCCGTGCCTACCTCAACCTCTTCCAACGGGCAACGCCAGTCGGTAAGCCGGCCGCGACCTCGTGGATAACGGATGACGAACGTTCCCTTGCCGGGCAACTGTGCGGTAAACATCAGTCTGCGCAGCTCGCGCTCGTCCATCGGTGACGATATCGTAAGATTAGGTATCGGACGCAAAGCCGCCATATCGAAGGCACCGTGGTGGGTGGCTCCGTCCTCGCCGACGAGTCCTGCCCTGTCGAGACAGAGCGCTATTGGGAGGTTCAGTATAGCTGCATCGTGGATTATATTGTCGTAGGCACGCTGTGCAAAAGCGCTGTAGATATTGCAGAACGGCATCAGCCCGTCCTTTGCCATTCCGGCTGAGAAAGTAACGGCATGTCCTTCGGCGATACCGACATCGAACGTGCGCTCAGGCATTGCCTTCATCATTATGCACATTGACGAGCCCGTAGGCATGGCTGGAGTAACGCCGACTATCTTCGGATTCTTGCGTGCCAGCTCAAGCAGCGTCTCACCGAATACTTCCTGATACTTTGGAGGCAGACCGCTGTTGGTCTCGGTCATGCGCTGTCCGGTCTTCGGGTCGAACTTACCCGGAGCATGCCAGATGGTAGCGCTCTCTTCCGCAGGCTTATAGCCTTTACCCTTAATGGTGTGGAGATGCAGGAGCTTCGGTCCTTTCATATCCTTCAACTGACGGAGGATACGCACCAAATCCATGACATTGTTGCCATCGAAAGGTCCGAAGTAGCGTATGTTCATACCCTCGAAGATATTCTGCTGATGGCTCAGCGCACCCTTCAAGGCGTTGTTAAGGCGTATTATTCCCTTACGGCGCGCGTCGGAAAGCATACCCTTGGCATGCAGCCACTGACTTGCCTTAAAACGCAGTTTGTTGTAAGTCTCTGTTGTATCGAGGTTCAGGAGGTACTTCTCCATTCCACCAACAGCCCTGTCAATCGACATGTCATTGTCGTTGAGGATAATGAGAAGGTCGTTAGGCTGACTGGAAACGTTGTTGAGTCCTTCGTATGCGAGTCCGCCACTCATTGCTCCGTCACCGATGATTGCCACCACATGGCGGTGCTTGTGTTGCAGTTTTGCAGCCACAGCCATACCGAGCGCTGCTGATATAGAGTTGCTGGCGTGGCCACAAGTGAACGTATCGTACTCACTCTCCAATGGCGAAGGGAACGGGCGCAGTCCACCCATCTTACGGTTCTCCGAGAAGCGGTCGCGCCGTCCCGTCAGTATCTTATGCCCGTAAGCCTGATGTCCGACATCCCAGACGAGCCTGTCGTCAGGGGTATTGAACACGTAATGGCAAGCCACGGTAATCTCAATGGCACCAAGACTTGAAGCCAGGTGACCGGGATTAACGCTCAGTTCGTTAACGATATAGTGGCGCAGCTCTTCGCAGACCTCAGGCAACTGTGTCACCTTAAGTTTCCGCAAGTCCGCCGGTGAGTTTATCTTGCTTATGAGATTAAATGTTTTCTCGTCTAACATTTTGCCTAGTAGCACGAATAACCGTGCAAAGGTAGTGCAAACCGAGCACAATACAAAATAAAACGAAGGTTTTTTCCTCACCAAGCCTCCCCCAAGGGGAGGATGTTTATTCACCTAATGCCTGCTTGAGCATAACTTGTATCACATCTACTGAATGAGTCGAAAAGTGGATAAAATTAAAAAAATCCAACATTTCCTTTGCCGTTTCATACATTCATTGTATCTTTGTCACCGAAACATCAATAACATTAACACATACACCTAATTCTATTATGCACAAAAGAATTTTATTATTTGCAATAGCATTCACGCTCTGCTGCATCTGCAATATTACGGAGGCATACTGCTCTACTAACGACAATAACCCATCATCAAACATTTCCGTTCGCTTCGTCAAAGTCAACGACTTATCAACACTGCAAGAAGGTGACGAACTGCTCATAGTCAACGAGGAACACAAAATGGCTCTTGGGGCAAAGGACAAGACCTACTTCGGAGCTGTTAGTGCGACATTCCTTGACGATGGCTCTGTTGTTGCAGACGGTGCAACGACTGTAACTCTCGAGGGAAGCGCAAGCAGTGGAAGGCTAAAGACACAATACGGATATTTGTCTGTACGCACAGCACAATCATACGAAGAACTAACAACATCCACAGCCAAGACTGTCAATCCGACGACGAATGTCAGTCTGCATATGAAGAAGAACAATAGCGTTTCAATTCTTTTTATAGGAACGAAAAAGTACTTACGCTATAACCCAAATACAAAATACTTCAAATGCTATTACATGGGTCAGGACAAGCAAAATGACATTCATCTATACAAGAAAGTCGAAGGCATCGCAATAACCGTCGGCAGTACCGGATACGCAACAACATACTACAGCAACCGCTCACTGAAGTTACCGGCAGGCATAACGGCATATACATACACCATGATGGACGGAGTGCTCGCCATAAGCCACAGATACAGCACGGGCAACGTAGTCCCCGCAGGCACGGGCATCGTCATCAAAGCCGAAGAGCCAGGAACCTACACGCTGACGACATCAAACTCCGATGATGCCTCATCGGCAGACCCCGACAACATGCTGCGTGGCTCTGACGACGTCTCTATTACTGAAGGTGGCGCAAAATACTACAAGCTGACGACGAAGAACGGCAAGAACGTTGGCTTCTACTGGGGAGCGAAAGATGGCGCGGCATTCAGCAACGGAGCCCACAAGGCTTACCTTGCCATTCCTGCCGAAGAGTCGTCGAATGCTAAGAGCGGCTATTCCTTCGGTGATATCACCAACGCCATCAGCTCCATCGACGTCAATGTCTCTCCCGACATCACTGCTCCGATGTACAATCTTTCCGGTCAGCGTGTCACCTCATCCTACCATGGCATCGTAATCCAAGATGGCAGGAAGTTCATAAGGAAATAATGGAAGCTATTGGACTAAAGCACCGGCCTACATTACTATATAACTACATCGAACCTGCCATTAACGACGGCATCATTACATTATTATATCCAAAATTACCATCCGTGTCATTCGCAACATCCGATGTTGAGCACGAAAGCACCGATGTTTGCACGAAAGACACGATATTAGCAGCATTCGATGTAAAGACATTTCAAACGATGGTATAGTAAAAATCGTTGTTGAAACTAATTGACTGTCAGCGCCCCCACGAATGCATAGGTTTTGAGTTGCAAAAGATAAGGTTTGAGGTTGCAAGAGATAAGGTTTCTCGTTGCAAAACCTCACCTTTCGCAAGCCCATTCGGCAACTACCAAGAAGTTGTAAA
>OMVI01000116.1 GCA_900314455.1 uncultured Prevotella sp.
TTTGGTTTATTATTCCTCACAGAGCCTTGTTGGATTCCTCATTAAGCCTAATGGATTTCCTCACCAAGCCTCCCCCAATGGGAGGATGTTTGATTACCTGAGGATTGGGGAAGATAAAAGATTATGGAATTGATTAATACTTATAAACATCGAAACTCTTTAAAGCAGCCATAAATACATCCACTGCAGGGGCGCTCCTGCAGTGGGAAACAACATCTGTAGGGATGATTGCGGATATTGATTAATATTTTACAGTTTTCCCATACATGCCGAATGAACTTCCAAAAGATGAGGTTTTGCAAGGCAAAAGGTCAACTATTGCAGTCTCAAAGATGACCTTTTGAAAGCTCAAAGCTATGCTTTTGCGGAGCCATTGACAATCAATGGGTTACAAAGACGATGTTAACGGAATCATTGAATGAAAATAATTGACATAAGAAGAAGTACTACTTATCCATCGGGAGTATGTACTCACCACTCTTATATTCGATGTATCCGCTTTTAAGTGCAGTGCCGGCAAAATACAAAGCCTCCTTGTGGGTGCACGACAGGTGCTTCTTCAGTTTGTTGACAAACTTCTCCTTGGGCATTGGGCGCTCGTCATTCTCATCAAAAGTGTCGAGTACCGCCTTCTTGATTTGTTCCTCACTGAAGTGTATGCGGTGCTTGGCACGGAAGCTGTACCATGAGTAAGCAACGAGAATAATTATGACCGCTAAAACGATAATGGTAATTAAGCTAGAGTTCATGAGTAGTAGTATTGAATTGAAAATTATTTTTATATCGGCACAAAAATACATAAAATATTTGAAACCTGCAAGCAAAACAATCAAAAAAATATCCACTTTGTCACCTTTATCCATTTCTTTTCCACTGCATTGCTTTATCTTGCACTACAAAACTGTCACAAAAATGTTTCAAGACACATAAGCTTACCAGCGATTGAAAATAATTATCCAAAACAGTTTGCACGTTTCATAGTTTTTTTGTAATTTCGCAAATCGATAACAATTGACACTATGAATGGACACAGCTTATGCTAACCAAGGATTATAAAGTTTTTGTGAGCGATATAAAGAACTATATCCCCGCAAAGAACATCTATACCGACGAGCTCCGTACTTTTGCATGGGGAACGGACGCAAGTTTCTACCGTCTCACGCCGAAGGTCGTTGTGAGAACCGTTGGCGTTGAGGACACCGCCAAAGTTATTGCAGCCTGCAAACGCTTCCACCTCCCTTACACGTTCCGCGCCTCTGGCACATCGCTTTCGGGACAGTCGCTGAGCGACTCCATTCTGATTATCGCCGGAAAGGGATGGCAGAAGTATGACATTCGTGACGGCGGTTCGGAGATACGCATGCAGCCTGGTCTTATCGGCTCGCATGTCAACCAACTGCTCAAGCCCTACGGCCGTGTGTTCGGTCCAGACCCTGCTTCCATAGGCGCTGCGGCAGTCGGTGGCATCGTTGCAAACAACGCCTCGGGTATGAACTGTGGTGTCCACGCCAATAGTGACCGCATGCTCGTTTCGGCAGAGATAATCCTCACAGACGGAACAGTACTCGACACGGGAAAGAAAGACAGCCGGAAGGCTTTCGCAGCAACGCATCCCGAGTTCATAAAGCGCATCGAAGAGCTTCGCGACCGTGTGCAGGGCAACAAGAAACTCGCCGACCGCATACGCTACAAATACAGCATTAAGAACGTCACGGGACTGAACCTCCGTCCTCTGGCAGAATATCAAGACCCCTTCGACATCATCGCACACTCGATGGTTGGCAGTGAGGGCACACTCGCCTTCATATCTTCGGTCACGATGAAGACACTCGCCGATTATCCTTTCAAGGCTACGGCAATGGTCTACTTCACTTCTATGGAGGAAAGTTGTCGTGCTGTCGTTGCACTTAAGAAGCTGAAAGCCAACGGCGATGATATGAAACGCTCACACGAAGATTTAATGGTGAAGAGTGCGGAAATGCTCGACTATATGTCGCTTGCTTCCGTCAACGACCCTGTCTTCGAACAATACAAGAAGGATGTCGACGCCGGACGAATTGAAGGAGTTAAGCCCGGCGACTACCATAACCTTACTGCCATTCTCACAGAGACCAAGGCAGTGGGCAGCGATGAACTCAACCACCGTGTTAAGGCTGTGAAAGAAGTCCTCTCGGAGTTCTCCCTCTACCAGCCTGTAGCGTTCACCACCGACGCCAGGGAGCAAGCACGGCTTTGGGCAATGCGCTCGGGAATATTCCCAAGCGTAGGCGGCATGCGCCCGACGGGTACAAGTTGCCTTATAGAAGATGTAGCATTCCATGTCGAAGACTTACCGGAGGCTACCGTAAAGTTGCAAAAGCTCATCGCAGAGCATGGCTATTCGGATGCCTGCATCTACGGTCACGCATTCGAAGGAAACTACCATTTCATACTGAATCAGAGCTTTGCGACCGACAATGATGTTGAACGGTATTCCAGTATGATGCACGACGTGGCTAAACTAGTACTTGAATACGATGGCTCTCTTAAGGCTGAGCACGGCACGGGGCGCAATATGGCACCGTTTGTCGAAAGCGAATGGGGCAAGGAGGCTGTCGATATAATGCGTGAACTTAAGAATATCTTCGACCCTGACGGACTTATGAACCCCGGAGTCATATTCAACGACGACCCGAAATGCTTCATCAGCAACCTCAAACCTCTTCCGGTACTTACCTACGACAATGACAAGCTCAACAATATGAGCCCAGACATATCGGCAAAGAAAATGATTGAGGGCGTAAAACGCGCCAACAAGTGCATTGAATGTGGTTTCTGCGAAGTCAACTGCGTAAGTTGCGGCTTCACATTGAGCTCCCGTCAGCGCATTGCATCGCAACGTACCATCTTAGCCTACGAGCAATCGGGCAACGACCAAGAACGTCTTGCCAAACTGAAGAAGGAGTATCACTACTTTGGCGAGCAGACCTGCGTCACCGACGGGTTGTGTGCCACGTCGTGCCCGATGAAGATTAACACAGGCGATTTGACTCATCTGCTCCGCCAACTCGATATGTTGGAGAGTCCCAAACTGTACGGCGTTGGCGAGTTCGGCGCCAAACATCTCTGTGGAATTAAGAAAGCGCTTCGCGGAGTACTATATGTTGCCGACATGGGACATAAAGTCTTGGGCGACAAAAACATGCAGAGTATATGTGAAGGATTACATAAAGTAGGCGTTCCGCTGTGGACTCCGAACATGCCACTTAGCCGCAAGCAACCCGGCAGCAAGGTCTTGGGCTCACAGGACGACACACGTCCTGCCGTCGTTTACTTTCCGTCGTGCATCAATCAGACTATGGGACGTCCACGGGGAACAGTTGCCAAGCGCCACGTTGTTGAAGAGACAGTCGCCCTACTCCACAAGGCTGGCTTCCGGGTCATCTTCCCCAAAGGCATGGAACGCATGTGCTGCGGACAGATTTGGGAAAGTAAGGGCATGATGGACATCGCCGACCGCAAGAGCCGCGAGCTCGAAGATGCTCTCTACGGAGCCTCCGAGCACGGACGATGGCCCGTCCTTTGCGACCAGAGTCCGTGTCTCCACCGCATGAAAAAGGTCATGAAGAGCGTGAAGCTGTATGGTCCGGTAGAATTCATATTGACGTTCCTTAAAGACAGACTTCATTGGCACAAAGTCGACGACCGCATTGCCATCCATCTGACGTGCTCCACCCACGAGCTTGGAGTTGCCGACGACTTCATCCGCCTTGCACATCTTTGCACACCGAACGTCCTCGTTCCGGAGGGCATAGGCTGCTGTGCCTTTGCCGGCGACCGTGGTTTCACGTATCCGGAGGAGAACCGCTGGGCTTTAAGGCGCCTCCGTGTGCAAGTCGAGAAATATGGCGCAACAATGGGCTACAGCAACAGCCGCACGTGCGAAATAGGTCTGGAGACCAACTCAGGCATTCCTTATCTGAACATAGTGTACCTCGTCAATAAGTGCACTGAGCCACTGCCGGATGCTGTTCTACGGAAAATGCCACTACCAAAACTTGAAAGCTAAAGTGCAACTATAAGATAATGAGGAGAATATTAGTCATAAATCCGGGCTCGACTTCAACCAAAATAGCCGTTTACGAAGACCTTAATCCGGTCTTTGAAAGCGACATTGCCCACTCGCCGGAAGAACTGTCACGTTTCAACGGAGTGTGGGAGCAGGAGCCATTCCGCCTCCAACTCGTCATCGATGAGCTCAACAGCCACGACATTCCCATGCAACTTGATGCCGTGGTGGGCAGAGGCAGTCTTGCCAAAGCCATCCCGAGCGGAACGTATGAGGTAACTGACGAGATGGTTGAGGACGCCCGCAACGCCCAGCATGTCCACGCCTGTGACCTCGGATGCGCCCTGGCACACGACATAGCTCAGCGGGTGCCACCGTGCCGCGCCTTTATTGCAGACCCGGGGAGCGTCGACGAGCTTGCACCGGAGGCCCATATATGCGGCTTCCCTGACATTCGCCGCATCTGTATCTGGCATGCACTGAACCAGAAAGCCATCGCCCGTCGGTACGCACGTGAGCATGGGACTCGCTATGAGGACATTAATCTCATCGTATGTCACCTCGGTGGAGGCATCAGCATTGCTGCCCACGAGCACGGAAGAGCCATAGACGCAAACAATGCACTTGACGGTGAGGGTCCGTTCTCGCCCGAACGAGCTGGCAGTCTGCCTGCCGCCGACTTGGTGAAACTTTGCTTCAGCGGTCGGTTTACAGAGAAACAGCTCTTGAACCGCATTGCCGGCGGAGGCGGTCTGAAAGCTTTGCTCGGCACAAACGACATGCGTGAGGTTGAAAGACGTATCGCCCAAGGTGACGAGAAGGCGCGTCTGGTTGCCAATGCGATGATTTGGCACACGGCGAAGAACATCTGCGCCGAGGCCGCCGTTCTACGTGGGCATGTCGACGCAGTAATCCTTACGGGCGGAATGGCACGCTCCAAGTTTGTCGTCGACGGACTAAAGGAACGCGTCGGCTTCCTTGCGCCGGTGGCAGTCTACCCCGGACAGAACGAGATGCTTGCCCTTGCGCAAAATGCTTTGAATGAACTTAACAAATAATATATTGCTATGAAACAGAAAAAGAACACACTTTCTGAATGTACAACGATTATCGTTGGAGAGGAACAGACAGCCGACGGCTCACGCATTCTTGCGCGCTCAGAGGACTTCGACGCCCTTAGAACGAAGAACTTTGTCGTCCGTAAGGACACAAAGAATGGTCCGGAGGAGTTCGTCGCAGCCGACAGCACGTTCCATTGTCCACTTCCAAAGGAGGCTCTGGGCTACACCGGAATGCCTGACTACCAGTATCACAACGAGTGGGGAAGTGCTGGATGGAACTCAGAAGGCATCGGTGAGAGCTCCACGGAAACGATTTTCTCATCGCCGGAAGCCCTGAAAGCAGACCCATATGTCGACGGCGGTCTTTCGGAGTGTTGCACTTATAATATTGTACTTCCATATATCCACAGCGCTCGCGAAGGTGTCAAGCGTCTCGGAGGCCTCATTGAGAAGTACGGTTCTGCCGAAGGCTTCGGCATTGGCTTCATTGACAGCAAGGAAACGTGGTACCTTGAGAATGCCGGCGGTCACCGTTGGCTTGCGTGCCGTATGCCAAAGGACAAGTATTTCGTAACCGGCAACCAGAGCCGATACCGCAAATACGACCCTAACGACAAAGAGAACTTCATGGCATCGGCTGACCTTGTCGAGTTCGCGGAGAAGAACGGACTTTACAACCCAGCTGATGGCGAGTTCGATTTCCACAAGGCTTACTCCAAGGACGACATCGCCGACACGACTTACAACTATCCGCGCGTATGGGGTTTGCAAGGTATGCTTTCGCCGGATATCAAGAATGACGTCACGAAAAACACCTTCCCGGTATTCGCAGAGGCCGACCACAAACTCAGCATCTCTGATTTGCGCCGCGCGTTCCGCTTCCACTATGATGGCACTGAGCATGACCCGTATCTCCACAACAACGGGAAAGAGCCTTATCGTCCAGTTAGTATCTTCCGCACGACGCAGACCCACATCCTGCAATGTCGTCCGTGGCTGCCGAAAGAGATTGGTTGCCTGACGTATGTAGCAGAAGGCATGGCCGACTTGGGCGTCTTCCTGCCGCTGTACCAGGGCATAACGAAGTACCCGGAGGCATATTATCTCGGCGACGAGGAGTGCTCTGACGACTCAGCATACTGGACTTTCCGCAAGGTAATGGCACTCGGCATGGTCAACTACAACGCCTACGCTCCGATAATCAAGGAGACCTACGCTGCCCTTGAGCAAGAGAACGACCAGCGTCAGAAAGAGATGGAGGACGACTACATGGGTCTTATCAAGTCGGGACATACCATGGCAGCCCACGATTTGCTACAGGACTTCTCCGACCGCACACTCTCTAATGCCCTCGAAGTTGCCCACGACCTTCAGGACCGCTTGTTCACTCAACTGACAAAGGACATCCAGAAGGAGTACATGTTCCACGGAGCATAAGCTGACTTCTAACACATCGGATTCTATAAGATAAACGAGCATCGGGTTACTCAGATGAAACAGATGGAGAATTAACCATCTGCGCAGTCCGAATAACCCGATGTTTTTATTATGATATAATAAGAAAGAAATCCTTATTATCAGCCAATCATAGTCTTGAGGTCCTCGTCCACTGTCGTGATAGAGCCAAGACCGAAGTTCTCGACGAGAACTTTCAGAACGCCCTCGGAGACGAATGCGGGCAGCGTTGGACCGATATGGATGTTCTTTATGCCCAGGCTGAGAAGCGCAAGAAGAACGATGACAGCCTTCTGCTCGTACCATGCGATGTTGAACTCTATTGGCAGGTCATTGATATCATTAGCTCCGAAGATTTCCTTCAGCTTCAATGCTACCACAGCCCACGAGTAAGAGTCGTTGCACTGACCAGCATCGAGGACACGAGGAATGCCGTTGATGTCGCCGAGGTTCAGTTTGTTGTACTTGTATTTGGCACATCCACTGGTCAGAATGACGACATCCTTAGGCAGACGGGCTGCAAAATCACGATAGTAGTCGCGGCTCTTCATGCGGCCGTCGCAACCGCTCATGACAACGAACTTGCGTATTGCGCCGCTCTTTACTGCGTCAACGACCTTGTTGGCAAGGGCAAACACCTGATTATGGGCAAAGCCACCGACTATCTCTCCGTGCTCAATCTCCTCAGGAGCAGCGCACTCCTTTGCCATGGCAATTACCTCGCTGAAGTCCTTATGACCATCTTTCTCCTCGATATGCTTCCATCCGGGGAATCCCGTAGAGTTGGTTGTGAATACCCTGTCCTTATAGTTTGCGTTCGGTGAAGGTGGCACAATGCAATTCGTCGTGAACACAATAGGACCGTTGAAGTGGCTGAACTCCTCCTTCTGCTTCCACCAAGCGTTGCCGTAATTGCCAACGAGATTGCTGTATTTCTTGAACAATGGATAGTAGTGAGCTGGTAACATCTCGCCGTGGGTGTACACGTCGACACCCGTGCCCTGCGTCTGCTCGAGCAAGTCCTCTAAGTCGTGGAGGTCGTGTCCGGAAATAAGAATGCCCGGATTCTTGCCCACTCCGATATTCACCTTTGTAATTTCCGGATTGCCGAACGCACCAGTGTTAGCCTTGTCGAGCAGTGCCATGACGTCGACGCCATACTTTCCGGTTTCCAACACATTATTTAATAATGTCTGCATGTCGGCATCCGGATTCGTTATTGTAGCCAAAGCCTTGAACATGAAGTCAACTATATTCTCGTCGCGCTGCCCCAATCGTGCTGCATGCTCATAGTAAGCAGCCATGCCTTTAAGCCCAAGGACGTCGAGTTCCTTCAACGAACGGAGGTCAGCATTTGCATTACGGAGTACGCTCTCACGCTCTCCCTCAGCGTTGTAGTCAGCCTTTTCGCCGCCCCAACAAACCTCTTGATAATCAGGAAGATTAACATTATTATCTTTAGCTATGCTTAATAGCTCTTTCTTAATCAATATACCATTGTCGACCTTTGCAAGAATTGCCGTATCATCGAAGTTCGCATTGGTGATAGTAGCAAAGAGAGCGTCGACAATATAGTCACCAGTTCCCTTCTTGTCAAAGCTGACTTTGCCCTCATTGAGACAGTCAGCGATAGTTCCTACACCACGAACGACACTCAAAAGCAAGTCCTGCCAACGGCTTGTCTCTGGCATTTTACCACACACACCACGAAGGGTGCAACCTGTTCCCTTAGCTGTTTCCTGACACTGGAAGCAAAACATCTTGTTCTCCATTTCTATTTTGATTTTTGTATTATTTTGTTTTGACAGTGCAAAGTTACGCTTATGCAAACCGGGCGTTGGTAACAATTGTTACTTAAAGTGGTTAAAATCAGTTAAAAGTTTATACAATGAAACTTTTGGCGATTTTGTTTGGCAGTGTCGGACAACCTTTCTACTTTTGTACTAAAATTGAAAATAATATGGAATACATGTCTCAGGAGGGTTTCGACAAGCTCAATACGGAACTCACCGAACTTATAAAGGAAAGACTGCCGAATGCCATTCAGGCTATATCGGAGGCGCGCGACAAAGGCGACCTCAGCGAAAACTACGAATACCGTGCCGCAAAACGTGAGCAGGGACGCGTGCTCAGCCGCATCCGTTTCTTGCAGAGGGTGCTCGAGCATGCGCGCGTTCTGCCTGCCGACAAGGTGGAAGTCGATTGCGTGCAGTTGCTGACGAAGGTCGAACTGGTGAACCTCAACAACAACAAAAGAATGGAATACACCATCGTCAGTCCTCATGAGGCTAACACAAGGGAAAGGAAGATATCGGTGAAATCACCTATTGCACAGGCGCTTATGAACAAGCGGAAGGGTGATATTGTAAGTGTGCGTGTGCCAATAGGCATGATTAAACTGCGCATTGACAACATTGGACGTTGAATTTAAAGGGGAATAAAGATGAAGATTACTACCGGACGGATGCCTTTCATGGGCTTTGAGACATATTATAGAATTGTAGGCGAAGAGACAGAGAACGCTCCGCTGCTGCTCATACACGGCGGACCGGGCTCTACCCACAACTATTTTGAAGTGCTCGACTCGCTCGCCGAGACCATCCATCGGCAGATTATAAGCTACGACCAGATAGGCTGTGGCGAAAGCTATGTCGACGGTCATCCTGAGCTTTGGACGTTGCAGACATGGACGGACGAGCTTATCGCGCTACGCAAGTACCTTCATCTCGACAGGGTTCATATTCTCGGACAGTCGTGGGGCGGAATGCTCATCATTGCATATCTCATCGACAGTAAGCCTGAAGGCATCGAGTCGGCAATCCTCTCGAGTACGTTGCCTTCGAGCAAGATGTGGAGTCGTGAGCAGTACCGTCTGATTTCGTTCATGTCAGAGGAGGAGCAGCAGGCTATTGCGCTTGCGGTGAAGACGGGAAACTTCGACGACAAGGACTATATACGTGCCAACGACCACTACACGGCGTTGCATGTCGACGAGATAACAGACGACTCTCCCGAGTGCTTCCGCCGCAAGAAGCGTTCCGGAACGGAGTCGTACCTCACGGCTTGGGGACCGAACGAGTACACGCCGACTGGTACTTTGCGTGACTTCGACTACACCGACCGCCTTCAGGAGATACACTGCCCTACCCTAATCATAAGCGGAACAAACGACGAGTGCACACCGCTCATTGCCAAGACCATGTTCGACCGTATCTCCAATGCCCGCTGGGAGCTCTTCGATGGTGCCCGTCACATGACCTTCATCGACCAGACCGACCACTACAAGCACGTCCTCACCGACTGGCTGAGCAAGAGAAAGTAACCCCGTCACATATCTTATCCAAGACCATCAGGCATATATATAAGTCTTCGAAGGCATCTATCGTTGTCAATTATTTTCCTATTGCAAATTCATCTATATTGTCTTTGTAAGTCATTGATTATCAATATGACTTATAACAGATTTACTTTACACCGTTTTAACATTTAAAATTAAGATGGGAA
>OMVI01000115.1 GCA_900314455.1 uncultured Prevotella sp.
TCGCCTTTGAAAGGCGACCGGGCGCCCACAAGGGACGCCCCTGCGGTGGGTGTTTCCGAAGCGCTGAGTTGTAAGTTGCTCATTACCTCACCGCAGGCTACGGTCGTTACACTCCCTTGCCTGGGGTTTTCGATAAATAAACATCTTCGAGGTTTGTGGCTGTCAGCACTTTAGGTGTCGGAAGAACCGACTCTACAGCGGTCGGAAGACTATCTCATTGTAACCCACTAAGCGGTCGTAGCGGCCGCCGGGCTGGCGGTAGTAGACGAGCGCCTCATAGCGGTTCTCAGTCTGATAGAAGTTGCCTTCGTACGGAAGCCGCGTGATACTGCCGCTGTTGTCAATGGTCAGATACTGATAATTGTAGTATCCCAGCTTCAGGAGCATCACCGTCTCGTAGCGTTTCTTTTCGGTGTTGTACTCCATTTTGTAGCGCGGCAGGAAGCGGTCGTTGGTGAAAGCCCCATTGACATAGACGTCGCAGTTCTGCATCTGAGGACATTCCATCTGGAAATGGACGAGCATATAGTCGCTCTCCGTTTCAGCATTGACGTTGTCGGAATTGCGAAGCAGATAGGCTCCGTCGGCGTCTTCATCATAAATATAATTGACACGCGGGACGTTGATGAACGGAAAGGCGTGGTACTGCACCGAGTCCCAGTAGATGTGGTCAATGCCCATCGAAGCGACATCGGTCTGAAGTATCTCGAATTTATGGTACTCGTTCCCTGCAAGGAAGATGTAGTCCTTGTCATGAAGCCAGCGAAGTCCGTCGTTCATGACGTACTGCGGCTTTGAGTTTATTCGTGCGTCATGCCACTGCCCGTTCTGCATGACAACCGTCTTTATCTGCGTTTCAGGTTGCGTGACGGTGTAGCCTGAGTAGTTGAGCTCCATGCCGACCTGCTGATGCATTGTGTTTATCGTCGCATCGGTGTTGGTGGTGGCACGCAGCTGTACGCCCATAGCTGTTTCCTTCGGCTCTACGACCATGAAGTAAGCAGCGAACATGGGCCGGTCGCCGGCATTGTTGTCGTAGACGGTGACCTTGTAATTCCCCGACAACTTTATCCCGCTGACAGTGAAATGATAGTGGGTGTATAGCTTGGTCGTCAGCAGCGACTCCTGTACATCTTCTATGATATTGTCGGAAGTGAAGCCATCCATGAAGTCACTTTCGAAAATCTGGTCGTTGACGGTCCAGTCGGCGTTGCACGGCTCTACCCTGTAGGCATAGCGATGGTATTCGTGCGTCATGTCGTCGAAGTCTATCGCCACGCTGCCGGAGCCGAGCTCGAGTACGGGAAGAGTCTCCATGTCCTCCTGCGTCCGTACGGTAAGCGATTGTATTCTGTCGTTGTAGATTTCGTTGCGTTGCGCTCCTGCCGATAAGCAGGCTGCCAGGCAAAGCAGAGTCAGTAGTAATTTATTCATAAACCGTTATTTGTCTAGTTCTCAAATGCGATGTGCTCAAGGCGCGACTGTAGCTGGGCAGCAAGGCTCTTGCGTATGGCGAAGGTTATGGAGCAGGTGTTGTCGAACTGCTGCGAGACGATACGCACCGGCATTTCCTTGGCGATACGCATGACGGAGTTCATCATCGGATAAGTGAATTTATACTCGATGGTTTCCTCAACGAACTTCTCGACTTTCTCGCAATGTGCCAGCGCATCAGCCGCGGCGGTACGGTAGGCAACGATGAGACCGCCGGTGCCGAGGTTGACGCCACCATAATAGCGCACTACGACTACCAGTACATCTGTCAAGTCGTTGCTGATAATCTGCCCGTATATTGGCTTCCCCGCCGTTGATGAGGGCTCGCCGTCGTCGTTGGCACGGAATTCTGCCCTGTCGGGGCCTATAGCGTAGGCGTAGCAACAGTGGCGGGCATCGTAGTATTTCTTACGATACGCCTTGACGATGTCCATCGCCTCGTCGACGGTATCGACATGATGAGCAAAGGCGAGGAACTTACTCCGTTTCTCGGAGTAATATCCCTCGCCCATTTTATCTGTTATCGTAAAGTACGTATCTTCCATTAAAGAATCTCAATGATTATCCGCAGGTCTCCAAATAAGTTTCACACGGATTTTAAAGATTTAAAAGATTGGTTACGCTAGTCGCTACACACATCCTGCCAAAGAGGAATCGGCGAAGCCGACATCATTAAAATCTTTAAAATCCGTGTGAACTTCTTGTGCTTGGTTTATTGCGGATATGCACTTAAACTTTTGCTTAGTCGAGCTTGTGGACAATGAGTCCTGAACGAAGCTTCGGCTCGAACCACGTTGCCTTTGGCGGCATAATCTTACCGCTGTCGGCAATGTTCATAATCTGCTTCATGGTGACAGGATAGAGAGCAAGTGCCCAACGCATCTCGCCATCGTCAACACGGCGCTTCAGCTCCTTAAGACCACGGAGTCCGCCGACGAAGTCGATGCGCTTGTCGGAGCGTAAATCCTTGATGCCCATGAGCTCGTCGAGAATCAGACGCGAAGATATGTCGACATCGAGGACGCCGATTGGGTCGCTGTCGTCGTAGGTTCCGGGCTTTGCCTTCAGGCTGTACCACTCGCCATCGAGGTAGAGTGAGAACTCGTGGAGCTCCTGCGGCTTGTACTCTTCCTTACCTTTCTTCTCAACGGTGAAGTTCTTCGACAGTGCCTTGAGGAACTCCTCGGATGTCATACCGTTCAAATCCTTTACGACACGGTTGTAGTCGAGGATGGTAAGCTGCGATGCCTGGAAGCAGACTGCCATGAAGTAGTTGAACTCTTCCTTGCCCGTGTACGTGCCTTTCTCCTTTGCTTCCTTTGCCTTCTCTTCACCAACTCGATATGCGGCGGCAGAGCGGTGGTGACCGTCGGCGATGTACAGGCTCGGCATCTTGGCGAATTCAGCCGTGATAGTGTCGATGTCGTTCTTGTCGCTGACAATCCAGAACTGATGGCGGAAGCCGTCGATAGGAGCAATGAAGTCGTAGACAGGCTCCGTCTTGGCGTAGCGGTTGAGCAAGTCATTGAGGATGCTGTCGTCAGGATATGCGAAGAACACCGGCTCCATGTTGGCGTTCGTAGCGAAGACATGCTTCATACGGTCGTCTTCCTTGTCGCGGCGGGTGAGCTCGTGACGCTTGATGACACCGTTGCGGTAGTCAGGAACGTATGCGCCAAGCACGATACCGTACTGCGTCTTGCCGTTCATGGTCTGGGCATAGATGTAGTAATGCTCGTCCTTATCCTGCACGAGCCATCCGTTATCTTGGAATTTCTTGAACTGGCGGGCTGCCTCATCGTACACGCGAGGGTCGTACTCGCTTGTTCCCGGTTCAAAATTTATCTCTGGCTTGATGATGTGATAAAGGCTCATCTCGTTGTCGCCGGCCTCGGCGCGGGCCTCATCGGAGTCAAGTACGTCGTACGGGCGCGATTCTACCTTTTCTACTAAGTTCTTTGGAGGGCGAAGTCCTCTGAATGGTTTTACTGTTGCCATAATACTGAAAAGATTATTCCAACCCACTTGGGATTGGTGTGTAGTTTAATGAATTAGTTGATGTTGCAAAATTATAGAAAATATCTGATACAACCAAAAAGGGCTGTTGAAAACTTCAGTCTTCAACAGCCCTTTTTGATTTAATTAATATTGCAGTTGTCAGTTTTGCTTACTTGTTGACCTGGAACTTGGTGTCGCCGTCCTTGAAGAAAGCGTTAATCTGCTTTGCGGCAGCGATACCGGCGTTGATGTTGGCCTCAGCGGTCTGGGCACCCATCTTCTTCGGTGTCGAGAAGTAGCGGCCTTCGAACTTCTTGAATTCCTCGTCGGCATCAGGCTTGATGTCGGTGATGTACTTCAAATCCTGACGGTCGGCAAGCAGCTTGAGCAGTTCCGGCTCGTTGATGACTTCCTTGCGGGCGGTATTGATGAGGATACCGTTCTTCGGGAGCTTGTTGACGACATCGTAGTTGATGCTCTGGCGGGTCTCGTCGGTAGCAGGAATGTGGAGCGAAACGATGTCGTTGTTCTCGAACAAGTCGTCGCGGTTCTTGGCAGCATGTACGCCCTGAGCCTCAATCTTGTCGGCTGGAACGAACTCATCGAATGCGCTTACCTCCATGCCGAAGCCTTTGGCGATGCGTGCTACGTTGCGGCCGACGTTACCGAAGGCGAGAATGCCGAGGCGTTTGCCTTTCAGCTCAGAGCCAGCCTTGCCGTTGTAGAAGTTGCGGACGGCGTAGACGAGGAGTCCGAAGACGAGCTCTGCCACTGCGTTCGAGTTCTGTCCAGGAGTGTTCTCTACAACGATGCCTTTCTGCTTGGCGTATGCGGTATCGATAGAATCGTAACCGGCGCCGGCGCGAACGACAATCTTAAGGTTCTTGGCTGCATCGAGAACCTCGGGTGTAATTTTATCGGAACGAACGATAAGGGCGTCAGCGTCCTTGACAGCGTCGAGCAGCTGTGCCTTGTCGGTGTATTTCTCGAGCAATGCGACTTCGTTGCCGGCACCCTCAAGTTCCTTCTTTATGCCTTCCACTGCAGCTGGAGCGAAAGGTTTCTCGGTTGCTATAAGTATCTTCATATATGTATAATCCCATCAAATTCCTCACCAAGCCTCCCCCAAGGGGAGGATGTTTAATCACCTAAAGGTAGACTCGGCAAGATTGATTATTAAAAAGATAATTCTTAATTCTTATTTATTGGCGCAAGCCAAGGCAGCTTAGTGCTGAGCCTCGAAGTCCTTCATGCACTGTACGAGAGCGTTGACGCCTTCGAGAGTCTGGGCATTGTAGCAAGAAGCACGGAAGCCACCAACAGAGCGGTGACCCTTGATGCCGACCATGCCACGCTCAGTAGCGAAGTCGAGGAACGGCTTCTCAAGCTCCTTGTAGTCGTCGCTCATGACGAAGCAGATGTTCATCAGTGAGCGGCTTGACTCCTCAACGGTGCCGCGGAACAGCTTGTTGCGGTCAATTTCGTCGTAAATGATGCGTGCACGCTCATGCGCACGGCGGTCCATCTCCTTAACTCCGCCCTGTGCCTTGCACCAGCGCATGGTCTCAAGCAGTGAGTAGATAGGAACTACTGGAGGAGTATTGAACATCGAGTTCTTCTCGACGTGAGTGCGATAGTCGACCATTGTAGGCAGCTCGCGTGGTGCCTTGCCCAGCATATCGTTCTTAAGGATGAGGACTGTGACACCTGCCATAGCCATGTTCTTCTGGGCGCCGGCATAAATAGCTGTGTACTTGGAGACGTCAACAGGACGGCTCATGATGTCGGAAGACATATCGGCGATGAGTGGAACTGGTGCGTCGAGGTCCTTGCGGAGCTCTGTTCCGAAGATGGTGTTATTAGTACAGATGTGCAAATAGTCGATATCGGTAGGTATCTCCTTTATTTCAGGCAGGTGGGTGTAGTTGTCGTCAGCTGAAGAAGCCACCTCAACGACCTCGCCGAAGTGCTTAGCCTCCTTCATTGCCTTCTTTGCCCACGTACCGGAGTTAACGTATCCGGCCTTCTTTATAAGGAAGTTGGCAGGGATTTGCATGAATTCAAGTGAAGCACCGCCGCCCAGGAATATAACGGAATAGCCCTCTGGAACGTCGAGGAGCTCCTTGATAAGGGACACAGCCTCGTCGACAACGGGGGTGAAATCCTTTGCACGGTGGCTTATTTCCATAAGAGACAATCCACTTCCATTGAAATCCAAAATCTGCTTCGCAGTATTCTCAATGACTTCGCGCGGAAGCATCGAAGGACCTGCATTAAAGTTGTACTTCTTCATAAGAATGCTATTTTAGTCTATTATCTAAGTGTCGTTATTGTGATAATGTTTGTTTACGACTGCGAAATTACACTTTTTATTTCAAATTCCCAAACCAAATGGCTACAATTTTAGCAAAAGGCGTATCATTATTAACCAATTTGTGAAGAACTTGCATAAATGCGTCAGATATTCATTTCACTTCTTCAACAACAGTCTTTATCCCCTTTATCTTCTCGTTACGGGTCATTCGGAGCACCTGACGGAGCTTTTCGCGTGGCACGGCGGCGTACGAATAGCGGTCGTGGACGTCGATTCGGCCTATCTCGGAGCCTCGCAGCCCTCCCTTCTTGCAAAGGAAGCCGACGATATCGCCCTTCGATATCTTGTCCTTCTTTCCCTTTCCGATATAGACGGTGGACATGCGGGGCTGGGGAGCGACAGCGTTGGCAACAGCATCGTCATCGATAACGTACTTATCGACGTCTCCTTCGACGTAGTCGGGGATTTTCTCACCGGGCGAAAGGATGAAGAACGTGCGGCCGGTCTTGTCCCAGCGAGCCGTGCGCCCTACCCTATGGATATAGTTCTCCTCGGTTTCGGGTATGTGATAGTGGATGATGTTGGCGATGTCGGGTATGTCGAGACCACGGCTTGCCAAGTCTGTGCAGACGAGAACAGGAGCCGAACCGTTGGCGAAACGGTACAGACTGCGCTCGCGGTCCTTCTGCTCCAGACCTCCGTGGAGCATGCTTACGGTGAAGCCATTTGACGAAAGGTACTCTGCCGTACGCTCCACGGCATCACGGTAGTTGAGGAACACGACGCTGCTCTCTTGGCCCCGCGACAGCAGAAGACGGCGCAACGTGTCGAGTTTGTCCTTTTCCGGACTATCGACTTCGAAGATTCCAATCTTCTTCTCCTGCTCGTCAGTATCCGAAAGGAAGTTGACGACGACGGGCCTGGCACCCAGACGTAGGTACGAAGGTATCGACTCAGCAACGGTAGCTGAGAGAAGGATATGGCGGCGGACGTTAGGCAGATTGCCGATGATGCGGCTCATCTCGTCCTCGAAGCCCATTTCGAGCATCTTGTCGAACTCATCGATGACGAGGACGCGCACATCCGAAGGATTGAAATTTCCCTTGGCGATGTGGTCGTTGAGACGTCCCGGCGTTGCAAACACAATCTGCGGACGTGTGGCACGCATCACGCGGTGCTCGTCCATGGTAGGCCGACCGCCATAAAGAGCCATCGCACGCAGTCCGACATGCATATTCTTCAGAACGTCGCACGACTGTAATGCAAGCTCGCGGCCCGGCGCCAGCACCACGACCTGTATCTCATCGGAGTCCGCATCAATCTTTGCGGCAAGCGGAATGAGGTAGGCGTAGGTCTTTCCCGAGCCCGTTGGCGACAGCACAACGACGTCATCAGCAGTAGTGGCGATGGCATTCACTGCCTCACGCTGCATTTCGTTGAGGGTTATTCCAAGCTTATTTATGATTTCGTTTGTATTCATGTCTTAACTTATCTATTTCGTCGAACTTCTCTCCCATGTTCAAATTGAGGTATATTGTGTACAGCGGCGAGAGCCAGTTGGCCTCGGCATCGGGAGCAAGAGTACGGTATTTCTCGAGGTAAGGCAGAGCCTCACGGTAGTAGCCCATCATCGTCCGTCGCTTCGAACGGCTTGCCTGCCGCACCTTGTCGAGAGCCACTGCCATGTTGAAGTAGGCAAGTCCGGCGTTGTAATTTGCGTCGGCGAAGTCGGCATTCTTAGCCAGCAAGTCCTTGCAGATGGCTATACATTCTTTATAATGTCCACTGTTGAGCAGCGCGGTGCTCTTTGCGTAGCGGTAAACGTCGTTGGCTGAGTCGATGGCAAGTGCCCTGTCGGCAATGGCAAGGGCAGAGTCGTACTGCTCGGTGGAGTTGTAGTATTCCTCAAGACATGGGAAGAAATATGGGAACTTCGGATACTTGGCGAAGCCTTCATGCAGCGTTCGCACATAGCTGGCAGTGTCGTGGGAGAGCTTCTGCGCCACTGCCTCGTACTGAAAGACGAACGCCAGCTGCGAGGTATCGCGGCGGGCGAGTTCGCGGTGCTTCATAATCATCGACGGCGAGTTGAGCTTGAAACCGCAATACATTGTCCAGTAAGCGGCGCTGACCATCATTTTGCTGGTGCTGTCGATGTTCAATACGGAATACAACGGCAACTTCGGCAAACTGATAAAGTGGTCGAAGTACTCGTAGGCATCGTCGTATTTCTGCTTGTTGACGAGGAACACGCCGCCATAGAAGAGGTTCGGCATGATGGAACGGAGGTAACGGGCATGCTTCTGGCGGAATTTCAAGCCGACAATGCCGTCCTCATCGGGTCTTGCATCAACGGAATCCATGCTTTCCATAACTGAGAAAAGTTTCCTTGTGGTGCTGAAGAGGGCTAGCGTATCGTACTTCTGCTTCAGGTAGAGCGACTCGTTGCCCTTGTCGTACTGCGCCGTTATCGACTCGACGAGCATCTCCCAGATTTTCGTATCGCAACGGCGGGCGGAGTCTTTGAGCTGTTCACGCAGCAGACTTTCCGCCTTCTCGAGGTTCTGTCCACTCTTTATGTAGTCGCGTGC
Organism: uncultured Prevotella sp.; assembly: GCA_900314455.1. Classification (GTDB taxonomy): domain Bacteria; phylum Bacteroidota; class Bacteroidia; order Bacteroidales; family Bacteroidaceae; genus Prevotella. Next base: position 8,398 of record OMVI01000115.1, read on the forward strand.
CTGGTTTAGCACCTTCTTCTGGGCATGGAGCGGCATGGCGACCGCACAGAGTACGGACAGCAACAATATGATTATAGTCTTTGACTTCATTTACGTTTTACGAGCGGTTGCAATTCGTCGGCCTTTATATTGTCACCTAGAATTCTGTAAACCTGATATAGCGGAGTGACCCAATCGACCTTATCGCGGTGGGGATCCATAGCCTTCACACGCTCAAAGTAGTTGCGAGCCTGGGCGCATATCGTCTTGGTCCGCTCTTCTTTTGATTCTTTTTTGTTCTTGACGGAAGCGTCATCGGCAGCCAACTGTTCGTCGAAGGCTGAGTTGAGGAGGCATACTCCGATATTATAAATGACCGGAATGCGCTTTGGGTCTATGTCGTCGGCATGCTGATAAGCCTCGGCAGCCTCGTCCCAACGCTTTGCATGCATGGCGGTCTCGCCCTTCAGTATCCACGGAATGCAGGAACCGGGATTGTCCTGAAGCTGTTTGTCGATGAAGTTCTCGAAGTTGAAGTGTGGATTCTCATGCGAATAGAACTGCATGAGCCACGAGAAGTATGTCTCGTTGGACGGTTCCGCATTGTAAAGTTGCGCCAACACGGCCAGGTATTTTGCCGAATCGGAGTGGTTGACCATCTCATCATGCATGCACTGAGCCTTTATCTCCACTGCATCCTGCGCTATATCGTCGTCGTCCATGGCAATATCGGCATAACGGTCGGCAGCCTTGTAGTTGCGTGCCTCTAGTTCAGCCTGAGCCAGATAGAAAGCCGCGACGGTGGTCTCGTCGCCCTCCTTGGCATCCGTCAACAGCGGACTCTGCGACATTTTCATGTAAAGTCGAAGTGCGTTGATACCGTCCTGGCGATGGTTGTGAGCCATTAGATAGAGTGCAGCATCGATAAGTCGCGGCCGCATACTGACGAGTCGCTTCTTGTTGCCGCTCTCGTGCCTTAGCTTCACTTCACCGTCCTTGTCTGGCTTGCGGTCTGCTTCGTCGCTCTTGAGCGTGTAGTCGATGGCGTCGACAACGCAACGGAAGAAGCGGAGGGAATCGGCAGAAGTATTGTTCTCTACCTCGTACTGGAAGCCCTGGGCTCGCTGGTACATCTTCTCAGCGTCCCTTCGGGGATTATCCGACTGTGCCAGGGCTGCGGCAGGCAGCATAAGCAACATCAGAAGATAAAGAACTCTACTCTTAAGCATTGGCTATTTGTTTTATATTATTTGTTTTCTGAAAGGGTATTGGCATATATACATATTAAATATATGTAGAGACAAAAGCAAAAGCCCCTGTGTTCTCCACCGCGGCGGGCAGCAAACAAGCAGGGGCCATTATCCTGATGCAAATGCCGGGAGCGACTTTCCCCACCGGCATCTGCAAGCGTATCATCTATTAATAACCAGCATAGGTCTTAGCTTCCTGCGTCTTAGGATCAGCCTCGCCATAGACGAAGTAGTAGCAGCTGTACAGACGGGCAGCGTACTTGCTCTTCTGTGAGCCGTCCTTGTCGAGAGCCTTGGCAGCCTCGTAGTACTTGATGGCGTTGTTGTAAACAGGGATGAACTGGTCCTTGGCAGCCTTTGAGAGCACACCCTTAATCTTGTCGAGACGAGCCTGAGCGTGACCGAGGTAGCAGTCGCCAATTGTTGCGTTGATATCGAGCTTACTTGCTTCAGGTGCTAAGCTCAAAGCCTTCGTCATTGTGTTAGCAGCGTCCTCGTACTGGTTCTTCTGGAAGAGAACGAGACCCTTGTCATACAGTGCGTAGAAGTCGTTAGGGTTCGATGCGAGGCGCTCGTCGACGAGTTTCTCAGCTTCTGCATCCTGACCTACCTGTGAGTATGCGTTGACGAGGTTGGCGAATACAACCTGATTGTCAGGATACTTAGCGTAGAGGTTCTTGCACTTCTGAACGAAGGCGAGGGTGTCAGCCTTGGTCTTAATCTGAGACTTCATAGCCTGGAACATGATAGCCAGAGCGTTTGTGCCGTTGGTAGAATCGCCGATAGCCATTTCCGAATACTTCTCTGCGTTAGGATAATCCTTGTCCATGAGAGCCATGTAGCTTGCATAGAAAGCAGCGTTCTTGTAGTTAGGATCTTTAGCAGGGTCCTGCTTCAACTCAGCGAATACAGGGTAGTCGTTACTTGCGACGTAACCGCTGAGGAGGTCGAAAGCCTTCTTGTAGTCCTTGCCCTGGAAGAAGCCACCACCGTTGATAAGATACGGACGGAGGTTGTACAGGCGGAGAGCGTTAGCCTTTGAGAATCTCTCCTTTACCTTTCCCTTAGCGTTAGGAAGCTGGTCGTACTTGTAGCACTCGTTAGCTGCGGTGAAGGCAGTCTGCAAAGCGTTGTACATGTCTTCCTCGTTTGCCTGCTGCTGAGCCTGTGCCTTTACGCTTTCAGCATTGAAAGTCTTGAGAGCGAGGTCAACGACAGTGTTGTAAGCCTCAGCCTTCTCAGCGTTGTCAGCAAGCTGATCGAGAGACGACTGTACCAGCTGTGCTGCCTCAGAGTAGGTTGAAGCCTTCTTGATAGCCTTCAGGGCATCAGAAGCTCCTGCGAATGCGGACGATACTGCAACGAGCATCAGGGCCGCGATCATCATCATTTTTTTCATCTTCAGTTATTTATTAAAAAGTTTGGTAATCTGTTTTAATATATCGCTTTGACGTATGCGGCACAGGTGGGTTTAAAGTCCCGTGCCATCATCGGCTATTCGAAGTCGACCGGTGTATCGTCGTCAGCGTTGTCGGTGCTGTCAGCCTCGGGCTCGTCGACGGCTGGTTCAGCCTCGGCTTCATCCTCTGGTATCTCCGCACTCTCGTTCTGGCTCTTTATCACCTCATTGGTCTTTGCCCATGCGGCGCGGCTTTCTTCCTCAACGTGGGCCTCGAGCTCGGAGCTCATGACCTTGCAGACGCTTGCTATGACGTCGTTCTTCTTGGTGAGGTTGATAAGGCGGACACCCTGTGTGGCTCGTCCCATGATACGGCACTCGGCAACGGCAAGGCGAATGACGATGCCGCTCTTGTTGATAATCATGAGGTCGTTGTCGTCGGTAACGTTCTTGATTGCGACAAGTTTGCCGGTCTTATCGGTGATGTTGAGGGTCTTGACGCCCTTGCTTGCACGATGTGTCTTGCGGTAGTCCTCGACCTGGGAGCGTTTTCCGTAGCCGTTCTCTGAGACGACCATGACAGTTTCCTTCTCCGGGTCGTTGACGACTATCATGCCGACAACTTCGTCCTGACCGTCGTCATCGAGCTTCATGCCACGCACACCTGTAGCGACACGGCCCATGGTACGTACTGCATTCTCGTCGAAACGACAGGCACGGCCATTGCGGTCGGCCATAATCAGTTCGTTGTGACCGTTTGTCAGGCGAACGTCAACAACCTCGTCGCCCTCGTTGATGTTGATTGCCATGACACCCTTTGAGCGTGGGTTCGAGTAAGCGCGCAGACATGTCTTCTTGACGATACCCTTTTTCGTAGCGAAGACGACGAAGTGGTTGTCGAGGAAGTCGTCGTTGTCGAGACCTCTCAGACGGAGGAATGCATTGACGCTGTCGCCCGGCTCGAGAGCCAGCAGGTTCTGAATGGCACGTCCCTTAGAGTTCTTGTCGCCCTCAGGAATATCGTAGCACTTCATCCAATAGCAACGTCCCTGCTTCGTGAAGAACAGCATTGTCTGGTGCATCGTAGCCGGATAGATATGCTCGGTGAAGTCCTTGTCGCGTGTGCGGGCACCCTTTGAGCCCACGCCGCCGCGAGCCTGCTCACGGAAGTCGGCAAGCGGGGTGCGCTTGATGTAGCCGAGGTGGCTGACAGTGATGACAACAGGGTCGTTAGGATAGAAGTCCTCAGCGTTGAACTCGTGCTCGTCAGGTATTATCTTTGTGCGGCGGTCGTCGCCATACTTGTCCTTGACTTCGAGGAGGTCGTCCTTCATAACCTGCTTGCAACGCTCCGGGTTGTTGAGGATTTCCTGCAAGTCGTTGATTGTCTTCATCAACTCGTCGTACTCGGAGTGCAGCTTGTCGACCTGCAGGCCTGTGAGCTGACCGAGACGCATATCGACGATAGCCTTCGACTGAAGCTCGTCCAGGTCGAAACGTTTCTCCAGGTTGCGCTGTGCCTCAGATGGTGTCTTGCTCGCCTTGATGATATTGACGACTTCATCAATATTGTTGACAGCGATAATCAATCCCTCAAGGATATGTGCACGCTCCTGTGCTTTCTTCAGGTCGTACTTGGTGCGGCGGATGGTGACCTCGTGGCGGTGCTCAACGAAGTACTTGATGCAGTCCTTCAGTGTGAGCAGGCGTGGGCGTCCCTTTACAAGTGCGATGCAGTTGACTGAGAATGAGCTCTGTAGAGCTGTCATCTTGAACAACTTATTAAGGATGACATTGGCGTTGGCGTCACGCTTTACGTCGACGACGATACGCATACCCTGACGGCCGGTTTCATCGTTGACATTCGAGATGCCGTCGAGCTTGCCTTCCTTGACGAGCTCAGCGATGTACTCGATGAGCTGTTGCTTGTTGACTCCGTAAGGTATCTCGGAAACAACAATCTTGTCGTGCTGCTCGCCGGTCTCAATCTCAGCCTTGGCACGCATGATGATACGGCCGCGACCTGTGGCGTAAGCGTCCTTGACACCTTTCAGACCATATATATAAGCACCCGTTGGGAAGTCCGGAGCAGGTATATACTTCATGAGCTCATCAAGCTCGATGTCGGGGTTGTCGATGTATGCGCAGCAGCCGTCGATGACCTCGCGGAGATTGTGGGTCGGGATATTCGTTGCCATACCCACGGCAATACCGTTGCCACCGTTGACGAGGAGGTTCGGTATCTTAGTCGGCATAACTGATGGCTCCTTAAGGGTGTCATCGAAGTTGTTGACCATGTCGACGGTATCCTTGTCGATATCGTCCATGATATGCTCACCCATCTTCGAGAGGCGGCACTCGGTGTAACGCATGGCAGCCGGTGAGTCACCGTCGACTGAACCAAAGTTACCCTGTCCGTCGACAAGGGTGTAGCGCATGTTCCAGTCCTGACCCATACGTACGAGGGCACCGTAGACGGAACTGTCGCCGTGAGGGTGATACTTACCAAGGACTTCACCAACGACGCGGGCGCACTTTTTGTACGGCTGGTTGCTGAAGTTTCCTATTCCGCGCATACCGAAGAGGATACGGCGGTGGACGGGTTTGAAACCGTCGCGAACATCAGGGAGGGCACGGGCCACTATCACCGACATACTGTAGTCGATGTAGGAGCTCTTCATCTCCTCCTCGATGTTTATCTTCATAATTCTGTCTTGATCGATTGTCTTGTTATCGTCCATTTCTATTTATTGTGATTTCTTTTTCTCTTTATTGCTTTCAACAACGGGCGTCTTTGCGAGGCGAAATGCCCGAGAATGCCCTTTATTTGCCCTCTAAGCGCATCAAGCACGCAATTCAAGGTGTAAAGGTACTAATAAAAATCGACATAGGAAAGCGTTTAAAACGCAAAAGAAGCGATTTAAAGATTGTTTAACGGTTTTGAATTACCTAATGCCTCTTTGCGCAAAGCTCCTTATCCGCGGGAGAACACCCACCGCAGGGGCGCCCCTTGTGGGCGCCCGGTCGCCTTTCAAAGGCGAATTCACCGCTTTAAATGTCGGTCTTTCAGCCCGATCGGGCACCCACAAGGGGCGCCCCTGCG
>OMVI01000114.1 GCA_900314455.1 uncultured Prevotella sp.
CGTGTATATGTAATATCAGCACGCCAAGTGCCTGCGATATATGACATAGGACCGGGGATGCCAGCTGCACCGGTATCACCTTTGTCGCCTTTATCTCCCTTATCACCTTTGTCGCCTTTATCTCCCTTATCACCTTTATCGCCATCCTTACCATCCTTTCCATCAGCTCCAGGAGGGCCAGCTGCCCCCTGAGGACCGACGAACTGACCGAGGTTCTGCCATTTATTTCCGTTCCATACCCATATATCACCATTGAGGATGTAAGCATCTCCGATGGCTACATCATCATATTTTGAATCAGAACGGTCATCGCCGAGTCCTACAGCCTCGTAAATAGGATATTTAATATCGTCAACGAGAAATAAGCCCACCTGAGTTTCTTTAATATCAGAATAAGCAGCTACATGGTAATCAGCTGAACCTCTGACCACGAATGACGTTCCATCGGCACCATCCTGCCCGTCCTTTCCATTCTTACCGTCTGCACCATCACGGACAATAGGAATATCCAACTGAGCAACGACATCATTACTGACTATAGCCTCTAAGTGAATGGCAGTCGCTCCACTTTGGAATGTTCTGCTCATTCCGGATGGATTGATGTAAAGAGGTGAGTTCCTTGTTGTCGGGCTGCTGCTATATCCTACAATGTTAGTCTTCAGAGTAACAGTAATGATGGTAGCAGCTGCATCACCCACCTTCTTGTAGCAGTCTACTTGGAATGGCGGGTCGTTACTGACATTATCCTTGACATGGATAGACAGCGCTCCGGAAGTGAGATAGTATATTACTGAATCATTTCCGTTCTTACCATCCTTAGCCGCAGGAAGGAACTCATGTAGTTTGTGTAGCTTTGTCATTCTCTTGAAGCTTCAATTCTAACGTTAATACCTTTCTTTTTACGGATGTTCACACCCGTCAATGTCTGTAGAGTAACATCCTCGATGATGTTGCCGGTAAGTCGTTCAAACAGCGTGTATGTGAACGCCCATCCTGTTGACACTTCTCCAGTGCTGCGCTCATACACGACTGGGTTGAACGTTACCGTCTCTTCATCACGGACGGCATCACCGGCGATGTTGCAGCCATCCTCAATATAGAACGGGTCGTGCTCATCAGTCGGGTTCATCAGTCCGTAATACTTACGCTCGTTGTAAGTAACCTCGCAGCGGTACTGCTCCGAACCATCGACAGCAGCGTCATAGAGCTTCATGGTATTACTGCCAATCTCGATGTCGCCTTCGATGGTCTTGCAGTCCTGCCATGTAGAGCCAACTAACTTCTGGAACTTCACCGTTACACCCGACGTGATAGAAACACCGGTACGCTGCAGGTTGACGGTGTACAGAATCCAGTCGTTATCGTTCGACAGAACTTCATCTCCAGAGCCACTTGCGCCCTCTACAGAAATGAGCACCTGACACGCCTCGCCAAGTGCCTTCTGAACCTGAATAAGCTTCTGGCAGGTGAACTGCCTGCCCTGATATGATGATACATAGTATATGTACTTATCATTAGGGTTTTGCAGGCTTGACAGCTGACCTTTAATGATGAGAGCCGGGAACGTGTTACCGTTCATCTCCACAGTGCCGACAGCGAATCGGTCGGCAAACGTGTCCTTAACCTTACCATTTGAGAGGATTGCACCTTCATCCGAGATTACATTATAGTACCACTGCTGACCTTCCGTCTCCGGAACAATCATCGCGCCCTTCTTCGAGCTGTATGGCTGTGGAAACAACGTCGCATTGTGTTCCTTGAATTTAGTGGCAATAACCTCGCCACTGTTCGGGTCGATGTACTCCTGCAGACCGAAGCCGGTATCTATCTTGACACCCATTCCCGGAGTGATGGTATCACCATCCTCGAAGGAATAGAAATGCTTAATTTTATGAATTGTGCTCATACTTTATTTTTGTTTTCTGAATTTCTTTACCCAGCCTCTGGCTTCATCAGCTGTCAGTTCCCTGCCACCAGCGGCAAAAACTTCATCAAGAGGGATAACCTCTATATCCGATGAGTTGACCACATATCCCTCTTTGTCATTGCCGTAACGGTAAGTCTTAACGCCACAGCGTTCGGCGATGGATGCCGGAACAAGATAATTTTTACTCATTGCTTACTAAGGATTTTTGCTGTTTGTAAATCTGTTCGTTAGTCATCATCGCCTGAATATTCTCCGTAGTCTCGAACACAAGTCCGCTGGCAGGAGTGGCGATGATGTCCTTCAGCTTCAGTTCCTCACCTACCTCACGTGAGCTTATCGGGAATTGTGCCACTATCGGATTGCCATCATCATCACAGAGAATTGTACCGTTCGGCAGTTCGATAGGCTCGAAGGCAGTAAGTTGACGCGTAATGATACCCGGCTCATGGTCATCAGCATCGGCAGGACGCTCGAAAACAGCCTTACCGCTATAGCCGAGAGATTGCCATGGAGACTTACTGCTCTTGCGGAAGAAAAGCTCAATATCGAAGTATTTGGTAGGATTCTTTATGTCTCCGCTCGCTCCCGGTCCCACAACATTAGCCTCGATGCCTATCTTTGTTGTCTCATCCGATATATACTTTCCAAAGGTGTAGTCGGCATCAGCATCCCACTGGCCATAGTATCGGCGAAGGAAGTAACTCTTGTAGTGCTTCTGAGCCGGAACCGCTTTAGGATAGGCTGTAATACGGATTTTAACCTTATTGATGTACTGCTGTTCAACAACAAGATTCTTGCTGTCCTTACCGCTGACATACCAAAGGTCATCAGTCTCGGAGATTGCCACATACTTGCTGCCATCCCATTTTTCCCATAGATAAACACTGAGGTCATCAGCGAGTTCCTTTTCACCGTTAAGCAGCTGCACATTGATGTGTACGTTGCCACGGTCTTTAAAAACAGACAGGTTAAGTTTTCCTGCCTGACGCTCATACTGAAGACTGGTCTTATATTCATCCTCTGCGATGGTGTTTAGCCATTTTTCCCAAGTAAACTGTGATGTGTTCTTACGTGTCTCATCGTAATAATCAGCAGAGAATTCAATATGAATACTCTCTGTCAGTTTCACATTACGGTTGAACGTAAGCATATATCCGCCCACCTTGCCGGCATTGGTGAATGTATCATCACCTTCAGTGAGCAGCAGCGACTTGCCGTTCTGCCAGAGAGTAACATTCCACTTCACATTAACCAGGCGAGAAGTATATTCGCCGGTTGGAATCTTATTCTCAGGATCACTAATCTCAAGTTTCGGTTTAAGGACATACGGAGTGAGGCTTCGGTCTGGCGAATATTCATCATCGATAGACGAATATTTCTGTACTGAAGCACCGCCGAGTTCCACCATACTAAAGGTGAAACTCAGTGGCGGGTGTATCACATATCCACCATTGCTATGTATCTTCATATCTATAGAGTTACTGTATAATTACCATTGTATGGTGTTCCGTCTGGGAAGATAATCGTACACTTGAATGCCACCTTCGCACCTTTGCCCCATTCTCCTGAGATGTCGGTCTTTGAGCTGACATGCAATGTCAGATTGCCCTGACTCGTGGGATGCTTGGCGTTCCACGCCTTATCCCCATCCGTGTCCTGCGAAATTCGCTGCCAGTTCACCTGCATCGTTGCGAGAAGCTCATCCTTTATTTGCAATTCGGCATTCCACACGGTAGTCACAAGGTCTGTTTCCCATTCGGTGTACGACTCGAAGAAATCTCCGGCAGTCGATTGTATGTCAACATCCATGTTGGAACCACCTATCAGGCACACCCAGTCAGTATTGCCGTAACGAGGCTCCGATCCTGTACACTCATCGACGGCGCACTGCCAAAAGCAGCCACCATGCCATGTGCGGTCAGTGTAGAAACCATGAGCCACTTCGTCATAACCTTTGATATATCTCTCCGAGGCTGACCACTGCCCTTTGTCCCGTGCGATGTATTGCGGATTACCATTGTAGTCAATCTTGATGAAGTCCTGAGCAATCATGCCACGGAAGTAGCAGTATGGCTGCGACTTCGAGATAATCCCCTTATCGATGAGCGGACGGATGGCAGCAATATCAGGTGGCAGACCGACGAAACCGGCATAATTCGATGCCTTATCGTTGTCTTCGAGATTTGGCT
>OMVI01000112.1 GCA_900314455.1 uncultured Prevotella sp.
TATCGCCGATAATCGTAACGCCGCTTTCCCATGCTGCTTTTGGCGACGACGTAACTGGCGCTTACAAAATTGGCATGATTATATGCCTTATCTTCCTTTATCAGGTTTGGAGCACCCGCCACTTCCAGAGTTTGCCTCCGGAGTAAGAATCTGCTTTTTCCGGCTTTGATTTAATGATATACAAAAAGGGTATTCCTCGTGCCAAGAACGGCAACTGGAGGAATGCCCTCAAACGTAATGATAGGAAATGAAATCCACCACGCCGTCTCAAAGATAATTGTTCACGAGAGGGTCTGCCGGGTGGAATGATGAAATTACGTTTACTTTTGTGTCTGCATTATTTGTTAAGATACTCGTCGACCTTCTTGGCAGCGTCGCGACCGCTTGCCATTGCACGTACAACGAGGCTCGCTCCGCTGGCTGCGTCGCCGGCAACGAAGACGTTCTCGGGGAACTCAGGTTGCTGCGGGCGAAGGAATCCCATAGCCAAGAGAACTATTTGAGCCTTTATGATTTCGGGTTCGCCTGCCTCTACCATGATAGGACGTCCGCCTTCAGGATTCGGCTTCCAGTCGATAGGCTGTACACGGACACCTGTCAGTTTTCCGTTCTTGCCCAGGAACTCCAGTGTATTGATGTTCCAGCGACGCACGCAGCCTTCTTCGTGACTTGAAGTCGTCTTCAATGTACGTGGCCAATTTGGCCAAGGATTCTTCGGGTCGTCAGGACCTACCGGCGGCTTCGGCATAATCTCAATCTGTGTAACGCTCTTTGAGCCTTGACGGTGGGCAGTTCCGATACAGTCAGAGCCAGTGTCACCGCCGCCGATTACTAGTACATCCTTGCCTTTGGCGTTGACCAACTGGTCCTTAGGGAAGTCTTCTCCGGCGAGTACACGGTTCTGTTGCGACAGCATTTCGAGTGCGAAGTAAACGCCTTCGAGCTCTCGTCCCGGTACTTTAAGGTCACGAGCCTGTGGTGTTCCGGTGCAAACAATGACGGCATCGTACTTCTTCGACAGTTCATCGAAGGTCACAACGGTATCCTTACCGAGTGTCGGGTCGTTCTGAATGGCTGGTATATCATCCTTGTCGCTTACGACATGGATGCCGTACTTGAATGTTATGCCTTCCTCTTCGAGGAGTTTCAGACGGCGATCGATGACATCCTTATTGAGCTTGAAGTTAGGTATGCCATAGCGAAGCAGACCTCCTGCGTTCTCGCGGGCGTCGATAACCGTTACGGTGTAGCCCTTGCGGTTCAGGCGGTTGGCAGCGACGAGTCCGGAAGGACCAGCACCGACGACTGCAACCTTAAGTCCGTTGCGCTCAGGAATTTCCACATGAATGTAGTTCTCTTCCCATGCATGCTCACAAATGGCTGCTTCGTCTTCGCGGTTGGTTGTCGGCTCGTGTTCCATAAGGTTCAGAACGCATGCCTTCTCGCAAAGTGCAGGACAGATACGGCCCGTAAACTCGGGGAAGTCATTTGTCGCATTGAGAAGCTCGTAGGCAAGTTGCCAGTCGCCTTTGTACAATGCGTCGTTCCACTCTGGTGGCTTATTGCCAAGCGGACAAGCCCAGTGACAGAACGGAACACCACAGTCCATGCAGCGGCTTGCTTGTATTCGGCGGTCGTTTTGGTTAAGCGTCTGCTCCACTTCGCCGAAGTCGTGGATGCGGTCGTGTATAGGCCGGTAGCCGGCCTCTTTGCGTTCTATAGTCAGAAATGCTTTTGGATTTCCCATATTGCTAAAAGTAAAAGTGTAAAAAGGTATAAAGGTAATAAGCTGGATTAGTCCGACCGATATCTTATACCTTGTTTACTTCGATTGATTTATTTACTTTCTAATCTCGTTTATCTAAAACTTCGTTTAATAGTCTCTCTGCATGTCGGCAATCTTCTGCTGGAGTTTGCGAACTTGCTCTTCCTGCAATACACGCTTGTACTCGATAGGAACGACTTGAATAAAGTCTTCGATGTAGCGGTTCCAGTCGTCGAGCATCGTCCGGGCGAGCTTCGAACCGGTGTAGAGGTAGTGCTGGCGGATGAGCTCATGCAGTTCCTTGCGGTAGCTGCTCTCCTCAACGAGGTTGATTTCCACCATGTCCATGTTGCAGAAATAGTCGAAGTTGTGGTTCTTGTCCCATACGTAGGCAACGCCACCTGACATACCTGCCGCGAAGTTTCGGCCTGTTTCGCCAAGCACAACGACACGTCCGCCGGTCATATACTCGCAGCAGTGGTCGCCAGCACCTTCGATAACGGCAATGGCTCCTGAGTTTCTGACTGCGAAACGCTCGCCAACCTTACCGTTGACATAAAGCTCTCCGCTCGTTGCACCATAGAGTCCGGTGTTTCCTGCAATAATGTTGTCCTCAGCAGCGAAGTTCGACCGGATTGGCGGAAGTATAGAGACGCGACCGCCGGAAAGTCCTTTGGCAAAGTAGTCGTTGGTGTCTCCTTCGAGCTTGAAGTCCACTCCGTTGACAAGGAAGGCTCCAAAACTTTGTCCAGCAGAACCTTTGAACTTCACATTGATGCTCACCTCGCGCTGCTTAGGCAGTTCCTTGCCCTCAGCGGCTGAATCGTGCTCTTCCTGGCGACGCTTTGAGCGTATCTTTTCGATGTATCCCGAGAGCATGGTTCCTACGGCACGGTTGGTGTTGCGGATGCTATAGTCGAGGTCAATCTCGCCTCCCGACTCAATAGCCGGTGCCGCAGCCTTTATCATTTGTTCGTCGAGAACTCCTTCAAGGTCGTGTTCCTGAACCTTTGTGCAATAGTATGACGTGTCGCCGGTCTCCTGGTGGAGTAGATTAGAGAAGTCGAGCGACTCCCATTTGTCAACCGTCTCACGTCCCCAGCGCTGCTCTGCGTCTGCGGGCAGTGACTTGCGGGTTATCAACTCGGTATGTCCGATGATGTCATTAAGACTCTTGAAGCCCATTTCTGCAAGGTACTCGCGAACCTCACGTGCAAGGAACATGAAGAAGTTGATGACAAAGTGGTAGTCGCCACGGAAGTGAGCGCGAAGCTTCGGGTCCTGTGTTGCGACGCCCATAGGGCACGTATTGGCCGAGCACTTACGCATCATGACGCATCCGAGAGTAATTAGCGCAGCTGTTCCGAAACCAAACTCCTCGGCACCGAGCAGCGCCATCATTATGACATCTCGTCCGGTCTTCAGCTGTCCGTCAACTTGCAAACGCACGAGGGAACGTAGTCCGTTCTTGACAAGTGTCTGCTGGGTTTCGGCAATGCCTATTTCAGGTGATATTCCGGCAAATCGCATTGACGAGGCAGGGCTTGCTCCGGTTCCACCTTCGGCTCCGGAGATAACGATGAGGTCAGCCTTTGCCTTCACAACACCTGCTGCTATGGTTCCAACGCCGCTCTCTGCAACGAGCTTAACGCTGATTGCCGCTGTCGGATTGACGTTCTTCAAGTCGAAGATGAGCTGTTTCAAATCCTCGATAGAGTAGATATCGTGATGAGGTGGTGGCGAAATGAGCGAGATGCCAGGTATACTGTGACGCGTCTTGGCAATGATTTCGTTAACCTTGAAGCCCGGAAGCTGACCGCCTTCGCCAGGTTTTGCACCCTGAGCGACCTTTATCTGTATCTCTTCGGCATTCACCAGATACTCCGTAGTTACACCGAAGCGACCTGATGCGACCTGTTTGGTCTTACTGGAGAGGCTTATACCGTCGTGCTTGGTATAGTAGCGTTCGCTGTCCTCTCCTCCTTCACCCGTGTTCGAGCGTGCGCCGAGGTAGTTCATGGCAAGTGCCATGGCCTCATGAGCCTCCTTTGACAATGCGCCGAAGGACATTGCGCCCGTCACAAAGTGCTTAACGATTTTCTCTTCAGGCTCTACTTCGTTTATATCGATAGGGTTTCGCTTGAAATCGAAGAAGTCTCGCAGGAAGATAGGTGCATCCTTGTCGTCGGCAAGTTTAGTGTACTTCTTGAAAAGGCTGTAGTCTCCTTTGCGCGTAGCCAACTGCAGTGTCGCAATAGTTTCCGGATTCCATGCGTGTTTGATGCCGTCGCGACGCCAGTGGAACTGTCCGAGAGCCGGAAGGAACAGGAACTTGTGTCCCGTTTGCTCTTCTTCCTTTTCTACAGCGTATGCTTCGTCGTGATATTTGATGGCATCTCGTGCGATGGTATTCAGTCCGATACCACCCACGGTAGATGTTTCGGTTCCGAAATATGTCTTCAGCAAGCTTTCAGAAAGGCCTACTGCCTCGAATATCTTTGCACCACGATAAGAGCGGATGGTAGATATACCCATCTTAGCCATTATCTTGAAGAGTCCTTTCTTTAAAGCATTGATGTAGTTGGCTTCAGCCGTTGCATAGTTCTCCTGTATCTTTCCGCGCTTAACAAGGTCGTCGAGGATTGCGTATGTCATATATGGGCAGAGCGCAGAAGCACCGTAACCCAGCAGCAATGCTGCGTGCATGACTTCGCGAATCTCACCCGACTCAACGATAAGGGCGGTCTGGACACGCTTTCCAACAGAGATAAGGTAGTGGTGGACAGCACTGACAGCGAGCAGAGACGGTATTGCTGCGTGTTCCTCATCGACACTTCTATCAGTCAGGATAATATAGTTGTAGCCGTCATCGACGCTGTGCTCAGCCTCGTGGCAGAGGTTCTCAAGAGCCTCATGCAGTCCTTCCTCGCCTTTGCTGACTTCGAATACGATAGGCAACTTAATGGTATTGAAACCTTTATAACGAATGTTGCAAAGTATATCGAGCTGTGTATTGGTCAGTATAGGGTGGGGGAGACGCACCATCTTACAGTTGCTCTCGTTCGGGTTCAGAATTCCCGTACCCACACGGCCGATGTATTCGGTCAGACTCATTACCAAATTCTCACGTATAGAGTCAATGGCAGGGTTCGTAACCTGTGCAAACTGCTGGCGGAAATAGTTGAAGAAAATCTGTGGTCTGTCAGAAAGCACGGCAAGCGGAGTATCGTTACCCATCGAGGCTGTAGGCTCCTGACCCTTTATAGCCATAGGAATGATGGTGTTGTCGATGTCTTCCTCGCCAAAGCCGAAGCCTACTTCCTTACGCAGCAGATGGTCTACGCCATTCTCAACCTTACGTCCGGATTTCAGTTTCTCAAGCTGTATGCGGTTCGTCGACAGCCACTGGCGATACGGATGTTCCTTAGCGAGACGGTCTTTGATTTCTCCGTCGTAGTAAATCTTGCCATCCTGTGTGTCAACGAGCAGAATCTTACCCGGCTGCAAGCGTCCCTTCTCGGCTATTTCGGTAGGATCAAAGTCCATAACGCCAACTTCGGAAGCCACAACCATGGTGTCGTTCTTCGTGATAGTATAACGCGCAGGACGTAATCCGTTACGGTCGAGCATTCCTCCGGCATATCTGCCATCAGAGAACAGCAGCGCTGCCGGTCCGTCCCATGGTTCCATGAGGATGGAATGATACTCGTAGAACGCTTTAAGGTCTTCGCTTATAGGGTTCTTGTCGTTGAAACTCTCCGGTATCATTATGGCCATAGCCTGCGGAAGAGACAATCCGCTCATGACAAAGAATTCGAATACGTTGTCAAGACTTGCAGAGTCACTCATGCCCGGCTGAACTATAGGCGATATTTGCTTAATGTCGCCAAGTGCCTCTGACGAGAGTACGGACTCACGAGCTTTCATCCAGCCGCGGTTTCCACGTATTGTGTTAATCTCACCGTTGTGTGCAAGCATACGGAAAGGCTGTGCCAGACTCCATGTTGGGAACGTATTCGTTGAGAAACGGCTGTGGACAATTGCCAATCCGCTAGTGAAATAGCTGTTGGTAAGGTCCGGATAGTACTGGCGAAGCTGCAATGACGAGAGCATACCTTTATATACAATGAGCTTACTGGACAGTGAACAGATGTAGAAGTCCTTGTCCGTAATACGGCGCTCAATCTTCTTCCTTATTATATATAATGTACGCTCGAAGAACGGAACCTTATCATCGGTAACGCCGGTGATGAATACCTGCTTGACAGCAGGCTCCGTTTCGAGTCCGGCTTCAGCAAGACAGTCCGGATTGGTAGGCACAGTGCGCAGGTGAGTCAGCGACAAACCCTCACGCTCTATCTCCTCAATCATAATCGACAAAATCTTCTGCTGACGCTGTTCGTCCTTCGGAAGAAATACCAAACCTGTTCCGTATTTACCCTTTTCGGGTACTGGAATTCCCTGCAACAGAATGAACTCGTGCGGAATTTGCAGCAGTATGCCAGCGCCATCTCCCGTTTTGCCGTCCGCGGCTTCTGCACCGCGATGCCGAAGGTTCTCAAGCACTTTCAGGGCGTTGTCAACAAGCTCATGACTTTTATTGCCATGAATGTTTACCACCATACCAACGCCGCACGCATCATGTTCGTTAGCGGGATTATACAATCCATTTCCCATATTCGTTAGCAATTAATCAGTAATGTTTTTGATTTCCTATCATTATGATTGCAAAAGTACTGATTTTCTATCAAAATGCAAAGAGAACGCCGCCTTTTATCTTTGATTTTTTAGTAAACTATCAATTTATAAACATTAAGGAAGTAACAAAGTGTTAGAAATTGAGCCTATAAATAACAGAAATATATTAATCTGTTATTTTTAGCCATTTAACTAGCTTTGATAACTTTTGTTTTTAGCCATTTGTCAGTCGTTTTTGCGAAGTTTGATTGTATGATTATGATAAATAGAATTATATTTTTTCCATTAAAATTGGGGTAGAATTCAATGTCAATTATTTTCGAACAGTGACTTTATTAAATATGTATTCCTAACTCATTGACACTCAACGGCTACGTAAAACCACATCTTTTAGCTTCCAAAACCTCAACTTTGAGGTCCTAAAAGATAAGGTTTCGAAGTGCAGAAGTTGAGCTTTTGCGAGCTAAAACAGCAACTCCGGGATTCGTGTTAATATTTTTCACGATCAAAATATAAGTATATTCGTCTTTATAAGGCGATCGGACACCCACGATGGCGCACCTGCGGTGGATGAAAAGTTATTTGGACAGATTACATAGTTTTATTTTTTATTTTTTGGAGGATGAGTTTCTGTCTGCCGAAAGACAACCTTTCTGAAAATAATCACGATTATGATAAATAACCATTTACTAAATAACAAATGCCCAAATATCTCCCCTTAAAATTGAGATATTTGGACATTGATATACAATTGTTGTGAAATACGTGATTTTTGAGAGCTCTAAACTTATACAATATTAATATAATGCAGAGACTATCATTAAGGCATGATGAAATTGATGACGTCCGGTTCGATGGTAACACGAAACTCACCAACCGGTGAAGCGTTCAGAAGCCGACCGTCGATGCCAACCATTGCGTTGTCATGAGCCTTAAATACAATTTCCTTCGTGCGGTAAGGATGAACTGAACGGTGGTTAAGGAATTTGCCTTTGATAAACAGATAGAAACCTTCAAGCAACTGAGTCATTCCAGGATGATAAACAACGCTGACGTCAAAGAAGCCATTGTATGGAACTGCATTCGGCGTTTGACCATAGCCAAGTGCGTTTCCGATACACACAGTCATGACCTTTCGCTTTATCTGCTCATTGTTTATGAGTATATCCATCTTATAATCAAGACGTTGGAAAGTCATAAGGAGGAATGAGAAAACAAAGGACATGGTCCTCGAACCAAAGATATGATGTGTCTGTCGACGAAGATTCATTATGGAGGCAATAAGACCTACATTGACGCAATTTACGAAATACCGATGGCACCGTTGCTCTTTCTTGTTCGTATAGCGCAGACAGCCGACATCAATTCGGCGAATTCTATGCTTCTTAAGTCCGCGGACGTTGTTCTCAACATCACCTTCACGGATGTCCCAGAAGTGCGCAAAGTCGTTCATGAGACCGTTCGGGATAATGCCTATGGCTATTTCGTCACGCAGTTTCTTGTCAACCTGCATCAGACAGTTGACAGTATCGTTAAGCGCTGAGTCTCCGCCAACTATGATGATTGTCTTATAGCCATTGTTTATCATCATTCTGACGATACGGTCGACGCTTCCGGCACTCTCGCTCTGTATCTTATCGAACATTATGTCGTTGTCGTTAAGGCTCCGCTCCACGCGTTGCCAACGTTTCTTGTTCCGCTTGCTGGAACCTCCTTTTGGGCAATAAATGACTCCCCAGCGTGTTGATTCTACTGCCATAGTCTTATTATCTCGT
The DNA here is from genome assembly GCA_900314455.1 of uncultured Prevotella sp. Taxonomy (GTDB): domain Bacteria; phylum Bacteroidota; class Bacteroidia; order Bacteroidales; family Bacteroidaceae; genus Prevotella. The sequence goes on from OMVI01000112.1 coordinate 8,239, forward strand.
TTATTCGCTCCTCCATTGGAAGCGACGCATCAATCCAGTTAATCTTTGTTCCACGACGTTCCATTCCACGGAACCATGTCATCTGTCTCTTGGCAAACTGATGAATGGCAATCTCGAGTTGACGGAACATCTCGTCGTATGAAAGTTTTCCGATAACGTAAAGCGTTATGTACTTGTATTCCAGACCATAATAAATCAAGTCATCGGCGATAACTCCTCTGTCAAGAAGTCCTTTTATCTCGTCCACCATGCCGTTGTCGAGACGTTGCCTAAGGCGTTTGGTAATGCGTTCGCGCCTTACATCACGGCTCACGGAGACTCCGACGACAAGCGAATCTATTGGTTCGGCATACCGTCGTCCCGTTGGGGTCTCAAGGTTGTACGTCTCTATTTCTATCGCACGTATGGCCCGCTGACATGAATCAACGTCAGTTGTGTTGTGCATCACGCTCCCCGTGCGCTTCTTAAGTTCTGTAAGGATGTCGGTAAGCTCTTCAAGCGATTTCCCTTCAAGCGACTTCCTCAACTCAGGATTTTGCGGTACCTCTGACAGGTTATAGCCTTTCAGTACCGATTCGATGTAAAGTCCCGTTCCGCCGCATAGTACCGGCACTTTGCCACGTGCCTGAATGTCATCGTAAGCACGCCGAAAGTCCTCTTGATAGCGGAACAAATTGTATTTCTCGCCTGGTTCGCAGATGTCGATAAGGTGATAAGGGACCTTGTAGCCGTCAACCGTATAGTCGGCAATATCTTTGCCGGTGCCTATGTCCATGCCACGATACACCTGCCTGCTGTCGGCGGATATAATCTCTCCGCCTATTCGCTTGGCAAGTCTGGCGGCAAGTTCGGTCTTCCCGCTTGCCGTCGGTCCCAGTATCGTTATCATCTTTTTCACGGCACAAAAATACCAATTTTTATTGACATAGCAAATATATAGCTTACAATTCTTGCTGCACTGGTTTCGTCAGCAGACGTTTATTTGTCCTCCAAAGCATCAAGCCATGTGATTAGTCCGACTGCTCCGGCGTTCCAGTTGATAGCTATCTCGTTGGAAGCATACGACGAATTGCTGTCGATATAAGACTCATCGGGATAGTTGGATGGGCGCCATTCTCTATCACGGCGACCTTCTCCTGCTCGGGATACATGCCCACCTGGTTGAGTTTTATGGTCTCGTCGATGCTGCTCTGGGCAAATGCCATAAGTGGAGACAGCATCAGCAGCAATGCGATTTTCCTCATAATATTATTCTTTAAGTTATTGTTATAGTATGCAAAGTTACTATTTTATTTTGTTCTGTAAGTATTATCGGAAATAAAAATCAAACATTTCCCAAGTAAACATGTTCTATTCCTTCTTCGTGGGCAATAGCTTCCGCTCTCTTCATGTCCGCTAATGGAGTTACCGTAGCATGCTTCATCTTGTACATTGGGAAAAATCTTGAGATATGGAGAGGACACTTTTCGAAACCATTTACAGTCAACCATGAGAACATTTTGTGCAGCATTGCACCGTCATCGTTAATCTCAGGTATAAGCAAAAGTGTTATTTCAAGATGTACATCCATCTCTTTGAGTATAAGTAAAGTACGCAATATTGGTTCAAGTGATGCTCCGTTGTATTTCCGATAGGTCTCATCGGAGAAGGATTTCAAGTCGATATTGGCTGCATCAAGGTCTGGAGCGAGTTTGCGCAGCGGCTCTTCGTTAACGTATCCGGCACTGACAAGGACATTGTAAAGTCCTCTTTCGTGGGCGAGTTTGGCAGTATCAAAGACATATTCGTACCAGGTCAGCGGTTCCGTATATGTATAAGCAATTGTTGGAAGATGATGATTGACAGCCAACTTTACAAGTTCCTCGGGGCTACAGTCGTAGCTTTGAACTTCGTCGGGTGCAACTTGTGAGATGGTATAGTTCTGACAATTAGGGCAACGAAGGTTGCAACCAGTGCAAGCAACTGACAAGCAGCGCGTTCCAGGATGCCATTCAGCCAAAGGTTTCTTCTCTATCGGGTCGTCAGCAATGGCACATGGATGCCCGTAAGCTAGCGAATACAACTTTCCTTCTATGTTCTTTCGGGAGCGGCAGCGCCCCACTCTCCCCTCCTTAATCACACATTGGTGAGGGCAAAGGGTGCAAATGACATCGGTGGAAGACGAAGATATCGTTCCATTTTCATTACTCTTATTGTATGGAAGATAATATTCAGCAAGTTTCATAGGCAAATCTCCGTTAATGCTTCCAGAGCTCATGCGAGCCGAATATTATAGCCATATAAGTATAAAGCTCAGCGGTCTTCCATCCGTCCCATCCTATTCCGGCTTTGTCCTGTGCACAATGGCCCAGGAATTCCTCCTTGGTCCAGTTGACTTCATCGGCAACCTGAGGCAGGAAAGTACCGCTACGGAATCCTTTCCGCATGTAGATTCCCTCTTTGCCATAGCGAAATTCGTTAATGTCATGAATGCGTTTCAATGGGGTAAGGACACTTATTTCAATGTCAATATCATCGATTTCATCGGTTCTTAGCGACGGAAAGCGCGGGTCTTCGAAAGCTGCGGCGCGCGCCATCTTGCTTGTTATCTTTCCAAGTGGTATGTCCTCGCCGAAGTGACCTATGCAGCCACGCAGGTGTCCGTGCTTAGTGAGAGTCACAAAGACGCCCAGCTTTCTTTCGAACACAGCCGTTGGCGTCACCTTCTTGTGCATACTGTCAGGCGTAATGGCATTCCATGCGACGTTGAGCAATTGCAATTTGTCATCATCAGACAAACTAAAATCTGTCGACGCAGTATTTTTTGCGTTCTCTTTGGCTCGAGTCAAGGTAAAGGAATGGTATCCTACAACCTCGTCTTTACCACCGTAAGGAGAGTCACCGGAGTTCAAATAGGTGACGTGATGCATCTTTAAGCCTTCCTTCATTGTGTTACTGTTATCTTGTTGAGCCATAAGCAGTAGCACGGAGATGGCACATTGCCCGCAGGCGCTTGTGTACAGGTTTCGAATATGCAGCGAATCGTTCTTCTCCAGTGCATCAATGAAGTCGTCGATATTACCACTTTCAAGTGCCCGGCCAGTATTTCCGTCAACGTTAACAGCGTCTTTATACGAAGGATAGTGGCTGAAATCGCTGCTAATGACAAAGAGATTGTTTGCCGTGAAATAAGGCTTCAAGGCGTCAGCAATCCTCTTCAGAGATGCAAAGTCCTGTGTTCCTATTATTATCGGAACAATTTTCGGCATGGTTTTGAGCCTGTACTGAAGGAACGGCAACTGCACTTCGAGGCAGTGTTCACGGTCGTGAGCAGCGGGATTGTATGTGAATACATCGCTTGAAGCTTCAATCTTCTTACACAATTCCCTATTAGCTGGCACATCACCGAGCGGAGTCCGGTATGCGTCGAACGCTGTTGCAACCGATGCCCCCTCAAATGCAACATAGTGAGAAGGACCCAGCAAGAATATATTGTCATAGTGCGCATCCTCCGGAACACGCAGGAAAGCAGAAGCTGCGACAACTCCAGAGAACACATAGCCTGCATGTGGGACGATGACAGCTTGTAAAGCAGAGTCGCTTTCACGTTCCTTCTTCGACAGTGGAGCCATGATAGCAGCGCCATCGTAGCACCGCCGCACGTCATTCCTCAGTCTCAGAGCATCCGCATCATAGAATTTGCCTGCGACAGCAGCAGGTCTTATGTTTTGAGCCATAATGTTTCCTCCTGTAAAAAGGTATAATAAAACTAGTAATTTGGTTTTCAAGCCAACCGAATTGTGGCGTTTTGATGTAGTGGTATGTTGTATCATCGCATCCTCCTAGACTACAAAGATACTAATATTTAGCATTCCTGCAACAATCAAAAGGCAATTATGCAATAGCTTTTCAAGTTTATTAACTGTACAGAAAAAGGCGGAAACCACTCCAAACTCTGTGGAGTTGTTTCCGCCTATATGCGAAGTCTCTGACTGCAACTTAAGCAGTCAAGTTGATGTTTATATGCTTATTAGAAGTTGTAATAAACTCCGAAGGTTACGTTATTGCCGTCAACATCTGCGCCCCAAGCGCTTGATGCCTTAGCACCGTCGAAGTCTTCCTTCTCCTGCTTCCAACCGAAGAAACCTACGTGAGCAACGAAGCTAACCTTTTCGTTGAGGTTTACGGCGATACCTGGCTTCAAACCAACCTGCCATGCGTTGACAGATGAACCCAGAACATTGCCTGCATGGTTGTAGTGAGTGTAGCCGAAGCCACCATCAACGAATACATTTACGTACTTCGAATGAACGAAAGTGTAACGAGCGTAAGGCTGTACAGTGAAGTAGTTAGAGCTCTCGCCCTCGATGTTTACAGGGGTTCCCTTACCGAAACCAACAACAGTACCAACTGCCCAGTTCTTGTCGAAGCTGTAACCAACCTCTGGAAGAACCTGATAAGTTGTGGTCTTGTCGCCGCCATTTACCTTTGCAGATGCGACACCGAAGCTACCACCGAGGTAAACCTGTGCTGAAGCTGCAACTGTCATAGCTGCTGCTACGAGTGTAAGTAAAATCTTTTTCATCTTTCTTGAATCCTTTCTAATAATCTTTTTATTGATGTTTGTTACTAAGATACATATATCTTGCCAAAGAGCTTATGCTCTAAAGTTGGTGCAAAATTAATGTTTTTACAATACAAATGAAAATAATTAGCATTAGAAAACACTCAGTTACACTTTTTATTGACTTGTGTCAATCTTCTTGATATTTATCAATTCAGGCGCTAAACCTCAATTTGTCGATAATTGTAAAATAGTTTACTCACTGATAATCAACGAAAAACGCGCTGCAAAACATAGTCGTTTTGCAACGCGTCTCATTATTTTTGGAACATTAAATATATTCTGTTGTGTTCTACGGCAGTTTGTTGTAGTCGCTGTCGCTTACTGCCTCAAGCCATTCGTTGGAAGCTCCTTCCTCTACATTAGTCATTATATATAATAATGTATAGATACTTTAAGCATAGTCATCACCAAGTTTCAGCTGTATCTCGTTGACATACTTGCGGACAAGCGACGACGAATCGCCCTTCTTGCATATAAAGAGTACGTTGCCTTCCTCGGCAACTATGAACCCGTCGAGACCGTTAATGACTGCAAGTCTACCCTTTGGCAGCTTCACGACATTGTTGTGTGAGTCATCGAAGATAGCCTGCGTGTCGACTAAGACATTATCGCCTTCCGTTTTGCTGGTGGCCTCGTAAATGCCATGCCACGTACCGAGGTCAGCCCATCCGAAGTCGCATTTCATCACATAGACGTTGTCGCTCTTCTCCAGAATTCCATAGTCGATTGACAAATTAGGGAATGACGGGAAGTGCTCGTCGACATACAAGTTTTCCTCCTCTATCGTCCAGTCAGGGCGAAGGTTGTCGAGGTTGCGCAGGATTGCTGGCATAAACGTTCCCATACACTTCCTCAAATAGCGCACATTCGAAAGGAATAGTCCCGTGTTCCAGTACCATTCGCCGCTTTCGACAAACATATTGGCAAACTCACGGTCAGGTTTCTCGGTGAAAGCCTTTACCTTGAAGATGTCATCGACGCCCGAATGCTCGCCAACCTGAATGTAACCGTAACCAGGTTCAGGCCTTGTCGGCTTCACGCCCATAGTAAGCAGGCGGTCGTTTTGCTCCACGAACTCTAGTCCTTCAATGATATTGTCACGAAAAACATCATCGCGCACAATAGCCTGGTCGCTCGGAGTAACGATGATGCATGCATGTGGATTGATACGGTCTATGCGGTGGGCAGCCCAAGCCACGCTGGGCGCAGTGTTGCGGTGCACCGGTTCAGCCATGATATGGTTGCCGTCGACTTCGGGCAGTTGCTCGACAACATAATGAAGATATTGCTTTGTTGTGTTTATGAAGATATTTTCCTTTGGAACAATCTTCACAAATCGGTCATAGGTCTGCTGGAGTTGCGTTCTGCCGACACCAAAGAAGTCGAGAAATTGTTTTGGTTTCGCGTCGCGGCTGCAAGGCCACAGACGCTTACCTTTGCCTCCCGCAAGGATGACACAGTAATAATTGGTGTTCTTAATAGCCATTATAGTTTAGATTCGATTAACATGTACAAAGGTATATATTTACTTTCCGTCAGCCAAAACTTTTTATCTTTTTTATCCAATTGTACTAAATTTTCACCCGAAAAATCGTTTATGCCGCAATAACTTACTAATTTTGCAAACCGAAACGAAGATTCCCTAATTTCAATAAAAATGGAACTGATACAACATTTGTTTGAAGGATTGCCAACGCTTTGGGGCGGTGGCGTTGCCCATTCGGTTATGATACTGTCTCTTGTCATCTCACTTGGACTGTTGCTGGGAAAGATTAAGGTTGCCAACATATCTCTCGGACTGGCGTGGGTGCTCTTTATAGGAATTGTCTTCGGGCACTTCGCCTTCAACCTCGACCAGCACTTGCTTCACTTCCTGAAAGAATTCGGACTCATACTGTTTGTCTACAGTATCGGAATACAAGTCGGACCAAGTATCGTTTCGTCATTCCGTCGGGGCGGACTGAAGCTCAATATCCTTGCCGTCATTACCATTGCGCTGAGTATAATAGCAATGCTCAACATCGCTTACGCAACCGGTACGAAGGTATCGACGATGGCTGGCATCCTGTCCGGTGCCGTTACCAACACGCCGGGACTGGGAGCTGCACAGCAGGCGTTCAGCGACATGCACGGCATCGACGCTCCGGAAATAGCAATGGCATACGCCGTCACATACCCTGTCGGTGTCATCGGTGTCATCGTTTGCTTCATTATATTAAAGTATGCCTTGCGAATCGATACACAGAAGGAGGAGCAAGAGGCAAAGCGAGGTCTTGGAGCAACTGAGGACATGACTGTAAGGCACTTCACGGTGTGCGTCACCAACAAGCTCATCGTCGGCAAAACGCTTAAGGAAATCCGTGACATCGTTCAGCGTGACTTCGTCATCTCGCGAATGCTGCCTGTTGGAACGGAACGCCATACCGACATTGTGAACGGACGGACGACGTTCCGGCTCGGCGACAAAATGCTGATAACGGCAAAGCCAAAGGACATAGACCCAATCATAACGGTGTTTGGCGAGCCGGCTGAAGTCGACTGGCAGAAATGCGACAAGCACCATGTCGTGAGCCGTATCCTCATCACCAAGCCTAACATCAACGGCAAGACGATTGCCCAACTCAAGATTCGCACGCACTTCGGGGCCAACATCACACGTGTTTACCGTTCCGGAGTAGAACTCGTTGCAGCACCGCAACTGCGTTTGCAGATGGGCGACAGTCTGACAATTGTTGGAACGGAACTCGCCATAAGCCAAACGGAAAAGATGCTCGGAAACTCCATGAAGAAGCTCAACGTACCGAACCTGATACCTATTTTCCTTGGTATCGCTCTCGGATGCGTACTCGCCAATATCCCATTCTATCTTCCGGGAATCGACCAGCCACTAAAGCTTGGACTCACAGGTGGACCGCTTATAGTCGCTATTCTTATCGGATATTTCGGTCCGAAGTACAAGTTGATAACGTATAATACTATCTCTGCCAACCTTATGGTACGCGAAATCGGTATCTGTATCTTCCTTGCATGCGTAGGACTGGGCTGCGGAAAGGACTTCGTGCATACCGTTGTCAACGCAGAGGGATTGACGTGGATTGGCTATGGCGCCATTGTTACGATTCTACCGATACTTATCGGCGGACTCATCGGGCGTTACTTCTTCCACCTCAACTTCTATACTCTGCTTGGAGTGCTTGCAGGAGCCAATACGAATCCTCCTGCTTTGAACTATGCCAACGATACTACTGCGAGCGACGCGCCTGCCGTTGCCTACTCAACTGTGTACCCGTTCGCTATGTTCCTCCGCATTATCACGATTCAGATTATAATTCTGACACTTGGATAGATTGCTATGGTATTGAGCGTTCTTGTGTTGTGTAACTTTGCAAAGTATTATTTACAGGATTTTTTCAATATGCCTAACCGTTTCATTCTGCTGCTTGCTACTTTAATTACTATGACATCAAATGTTATAGCCCAGGACTTTATGCTCACCCGTGAAGCTAATATCATGAGCGACTCTGACGAAATATCGCTGACGCGAATGCCTTATTTCTCTAGTAGTAGATGTGGTAAAGGGCTGCTATGGGATTTCACGGAATCTTCCACAAGCAAAAGACATTTCAACATTTGGCATCAGGTTGACACTGTAGGCAGGCATTTGCAACTTACGGACAGGGATATTACTTACTATCAAAATGCAAAAGATACTTTGCTTATCGTCAGCAAGGAGTCGCCATTATACAAGATAACATACAACCTGCCGATATTAGCCATGAGCTATCCGTTTGCCTTTGGTGATTCTATTGATACTTATTTTGTTTACAACGATTTGGGACAATTGCGCTTCGTCCTCTCACCAGAATATCAAAATAACGGCAAGAAGGCAATATTTGGCTACGAATACCGTTATGATGATAGAGGGAACATAGTAAAGAAGTTCCTTCCGCAGTGCGGGTACATACAGTACTGGTACGACAATGACAACAGGCTGATTTATATGCAGGACGGACGCATGAGAGAAAAAGGTCTATACCGCTTCTACCTTTACGACAAACTGTCACGGATTGTCGTCGAGGGAACGTGCACGTCATGCAACCGAGGAATAACGAAAATCGTGTATGACCTTCGTAACAATCCGCGATTGATACAATTCTCTGATGGTAGCCAGACAGAATATGTCTATTCGGCATTGGGAGAAAAATTGAAGACAATCTATAAGACTGCTATACCTAATATAACGAACTTGAGGGAGGTAAGTGTGTAAGAAGATAAAGGATTTTAGCGACAATTTGAGACCGGACAATCTATAGACTATTTCGAAGAAGAAGATTTGGAAGATTTATGATGCATGGTAATTAGTATTCTTAGACAAGACGATTGGTTATGAATGTCCATACTTTTCGCCAGAGAATAAAATTCAAAATATAATTTCACATTGAAAACATAATTTATGTCTTATCGTTCATATAAAAACCTTATGAATATATTTCTTCTATTAGTAAGTGGTTTCGTGATGGAACAGTGGAAGATACATGAAAATGTAGACATTATTATTGTTTTTGTAGATTAACAATTATATGCTTTTACCTCTCATACTATTTGGCTATTTCACGGAAAAAAACTAATTTTGCACCTTGTATGCAAAGTAAGCAAAAACGAAATACTCGAAATACGAACGGACTGCGTGCCATACTCAGTTTCATTCTGTGCGCCTTCGCTATTATTGCCGTACTCTCCGGCTGTTCAAAGAGCGCCGAGCAGAAGCAGGCTGAGCGCAAGGCAGAGGAAGCAAGGCAGCGCGCCACGGAGCAATCGGCATTCAAGATTGCCGTAACACCTACCCTCGACTGCCTCCCTTTGTTTCTGATGGCAGACAGCGGATTGTGCGACACGTCAAAGATTGACCTCCGCCTGAAGCTGTTCGATGCCCACGACGACATCGATACGGCTATTGTGGGTAGCAGCGTACAAGCTGCTGCAACCGAATTGGTGCGTGCCATCGACTTAAGCCGTAGTCATCACCTTCGCCTGAGACCCGTTGCCGTTACTCCGTTGCAGTGGACACTCGTCGGTAGTAAGGCCAACAAGATATTGAAACTGTCCGATTTGGGCAACCACATGATAGCCATGACGCGCTATTCAGCTACCGACTGGCTTACATCGTTGACCAAGAAGCGTGCGAAAACAGACTTCATAATCTTCAGCGCTCAGATAAACAGTGTGAAAACACGCCTGAAGATGATGGAAGACAGTGCCATGGATGCTGCATGGCTGCCCGAACCGCAGGCTACACAGGCGTTGAACCGTGGCAATGTGGTATTGGTTAAAAGCGATAAGGAAGGCCGCCACTTCGGAGTAATAGTATATGTGGAGCCCGGCGATGAAACAGCCGACAAGCGTGAGGCAGAGCTTCGTGAGTTCACGAATGCTTATAACCGTGCCGTCGACTTGATAAACAAAAACGGACTAATGCACTACGCAGCGCTGATACAGAAGTACACCGGCGCTGACAATAAGACTATTGCCAAGCTGCCCGCCATAAAGTTCACTCATGCCGAAGGACCTTCGCGCGCCGATATGCTTGCAGCCGAGAAGATAAGATTCCAAAAACATACTCCCAAGGTCAAAATACAATGATACAAGATACCATAGACAACGCTATAAAACTCATCTTCAGTTATCACCTCGGAAAGGCGTTGCAGATCTTGCGTCCCTTGTTTGAAGAGCATCGCAAGCTTCGCGACACCGGTGAAATGGAGGATATAGAGCTCACTTTCCGCACGATGCTGTCGTATATGAGGCAGAATGCCGACGACCCCGACCGTCAGCAGCTCTACGTGAGTTTGCTGAAACGGACCTACTGCGTTGCCGCCGATCTCGACATTGCATGGCGTTGCCGCAACGTAGGGTTCTATGTGACGCAGTTCCAGAAGGCTGCCCATCTCAACATGTCGCGCGATTTCCTCCGCACTGTGCTCGAAACGTTCGTGTCGGACGTAGCCATGCTTTCGCTGGATACCACAGATGAGCATGACAACCGTGAGAGGGAACTCTACTCAAGACATCAAACCTTCATGGAACGGCTGTTCGCCTCGATTGTAGTCTCATGCCAATGGAAGGACGGAGATAGAAAGTTTTGGGAACAGTTGCTTGTGTCTCCAACCATCGATTCTTCCGATGCCCTTGTCATTGTATCAGCTATCACACTGAGTGCGATGAACCAGTTCGACATGAACAAGTTACGTGTACTTGCTGGTGTATATCTTTCGGCTACGGACACAGCACTGAAGGAGCGTGCACTGATAGGTTTCGTATTCTCAGTCGATGTCGATGCGTCGTTTGTATATGCCGAAGAAGTCAGCCTTGTGGAACAGGTTACGAGCGCAGCGAACGCAGCTCGCGAGCTGCTTGAGCTTCAGAAGCAGATAGTATATTGTATAAACGCAGGCCGGGATACGCAGAAGATAAACGAGGAGATAATGCCCGACCTGACCAGGAACGCCCCGTTCCGTGTCAATATCAATGGCATGATAGAGGAGAAGGACTACGACCGCATGCAGGAAATACTTCATCCCGATGCCGACGACAAGGCTATGGACGCCATTGAACAGTCGGTTCAGAAGATTGCCGACATGCAGCGCCAGGGTGCCGACATATATTTCGGTGGCTTTTCGCAGATGAAACGGTTCCCGTTCTTTAGTGAGGCATCCAACTGGTTCGTGCCTTTTCGCCTCGAGCATCCAGCACTTGCCGATGTAAGACGCAAACTTGGCAAAAGCTCTTTCTTGCAAGTCATGCTGACACGCTCATCGTTCTGCGAGTCCGACAAGTATTCGTTTGTTCTTGCTGTCTCGACGATTATCGACCGAATGCCTCCAAACATGCGTGAGATGATGACTTCGGCAGAGGCTGCCGGAATAGAAATCCCGAGGGAAGAGGCGACACAGCCGGCCTTCATCCGCCGTATGTACTTGCAAGATTTGTACCGTTTCTTCAATCTTCACCCGCAGCGTGCCGATGTCGTAAATCCGTTTGCTATGGCGAAGGACAATAAAAACGCAATGGGCGACAGGTCATTCTTCTTTATGAACGGACTGTTATCGGAGAATGAAATCGACCGTTATCGTCCTGACCTGGCAGTCTTCCTGCACGACCAGAAGCGTTATGACGACCTCCTACTCTTGCTACAGATATTCTCGGAGAAGCAGCGCCGAACATTGACATACTTACTTCTGCGTGGCAGATGCATGCTTCGGAATGCGCAATATGCTGAAGCTGTCGAATACTTCGACAAGGCATTGAAGAAAGATAGCAACAATGAGATGGCACTGCGGAGTCTCGCCCGTTCGGCAATGCTTAGCAATAAGTTCGACATAGCTGACAAGGCATACGCCAATTTGCTTCAATTACATTCCGGGAACAAGGCTTTCCTCGTTGGCAGAAGCATAGCTTTGTTCAATCAGGAAAAGGACAAAGAGGCATCCGAGTTGGTCTATGAGGCTGACTATCGTTATCCTAACGATGCTGAAGTACGCCGGATTAAGGCGTGGATGTACCTCTATCAGCTAAAACCGGCTGAGGCATTGAAGGAATATGAGGCCCTGACAAGCGGCTCTCCCCTACCCGACGACTATCTGAACATGGGATATGCGCTGTGGGCAAGCGGTAATCTGGGAGGAGCCGGCAAGGCTTTCATTAAGTTTGTGAAGCTTAAGCCCGGACAAGATATATTTAATGAGTTTAACAGCGACCAGCGATTATTGGCTAAATATAATATTAGTGAAGACGATATGTACCTTATGGAGGAGCTCGTCGATAATGAAAACGAGGAGGACGGAGAATGAGCAGTAACACATTGATGGGCAAAACAGCACGCTACTATACGCTGGGCTGCAAGCTGAACTTCTCCGAGACGAGTTCCTTCCAGCGTCAACTCGAAAACCTTGGAGTAACTGACGCCGACGAGGGACAGCCAGCCGACATCTGTATCATAAACACCTGTTCCGTAACGGGTGAGGCTGACCATAAGTGCAGACAGATAATTCACCGCATGGTGCGTGAGAATCCCGATGCGTTTATTGTCGTTACGGGATGCTATGCACAGCTTGAGGCACCTGAGGTTGCCGCTATTACCGGTGTCAGTCTTGTACTTGGCTCCAACGAGAAGGCTTCGCTCATTGACTATGTGACGCGAAACTTCGAGACAGGGACGGCACTCCACAAATATCATAATGTTAAGACACGTGACATAAGGACGTTCCAGCCGTCGTGCTCACGTGGCAACCGAACACGCTATTTCCTAAAAGTTCAGGACGGATGCAACTACTTTTGCACCTACTGCACTATACCGTACGCACGTGGTTTCTCACGCAATCCATCGATAGCGTCGCTTGTTGAACAGGCTGAGCAGGCCGCACGGGAAGGCGGAAAGGAAATTGTGCTGACAGGAGTGAATATCGGTGACTTCGGAGAGACTACCGGCGAGAAGTTCATTGACCTCGTCAAGGCTCTCGATAAAGTTGAGGGCATTAAGCGTTTCCGCATCTCCAGCCTTGAGCCGGACTTGGTAAGCGATGAGCTAATAGACTATTGCGCTCACAGCCGTGCGTTTATGCCACACTTCCACATACCTCTTCAGAGTGGTTCCGACGAAGTGCTGCGGCTCATGCACCGACGTTACGACACGAAGTTGTTTGCCCATAAGATTAACCTTATCAAGCAACTGATGCCCGATGCCTTTATAGGCGTTGACGTTATGGTTGGTTGCCGTGGTGAGAAACCGGAATATTTCGAAGATTCCTATCACTTCCTCGACAGTCTGCCGGTGACACAGCTGCATGTCTTCCCTTACAGTGAGCGCCCGGGAACGAGTGCGTTGCGAATACCATATATAGTAGACCCGAAGGAGAAGAAACTGAGGACTCACCGCCTTCTGCAATTGTCGGCTTCGAAGACAAAGAGCTTCTATGAGGCACACGTTGGCAAAGAGGCTGACGTTCTCTTTGAGCATGCCCCCGAAGGAAAGCCAATGCACGGGTTTACAAGTAATTACATAAGAGTAGAATTGCCACCGGAACAGGCTTCGCCGGAGCTCGACAATGTCATAAAGCATGTTACCCTCGGACCTATGAACGAAGAGGGAACGGCACTAACAGCAACGATATGAGAACAGCAATAGTAATACTCAACTGGAACGGGCAAAAGATGCTTGCCCAATACTTGCCAACGGTGATTGAATACAGTCGTGATGAGGCTGACATTATCGTTGCCGACAATGCATCGACGGACGGTTCCATGGAGTGGCTTAAGAAGGAATTCCCGAAGGTAAGACAGATTATTCTCGACGAGAACTATGGCTTTGCCGATGGCTACAATCGTGCATTGAAGCAGGTCGACGCAGAGTATTACGTGCTTTTGAACTCTGATGTGGAGGTTACCCACCACTGGCTGACACCGCTCATTGAAGAGATGGACGCGCATAAGGAAATCGCCGCATGCCAGCCGAAGCTGTTGTCGCTTCACGACCGTGATGCTTTCGAGTATGCGGGAGCGGCCGGTGGATATATTGACAAGTATGGTTATCCATTCTGCCGTGGACGTGTCTTCGATACAGTGGAGGACGATAACGGTCAGTATGATAATGCTCAGGAAATTCTTTGGGCAACCGGTGCATGTCTTGTTGTGCGTTCTGAGGACTATTGGAAGGCTGGCGGACTCGACGGAAGGTTCTTTGCCCATAACGAGGAGATTGACTTGTGCTGGCGGTTGCATATCATGGGCAGACAGATATGGTGCTTCCCCGAAAGCGAAGTGTATCATCTGGGTGGTGGAACGCTGCCGAAGTCGAAACCTATGAAGACGTTCCTGAACTTCAGGAACAACCTCACGATGCTGTATAAGAACTTGCCCGACAGCGATTTGAAGCATGTCATGAGGGTCCGTTGGTTCCTTGACTATCTCGCTGCGTTCGAGACTTTGATTTTAAATCGTAAGCTTGGCGACTTCAAGGCTATTTTCCGTGCAAGGTATGCCTTCAAGAACTGGCGGCATGAATTCGATAAAGACAGACAGAAAATCCGTAAGATTGCTGCTGAAAGTGGTAGTACGGACGGCCGTAGCATGATTAGCATTCTACGTGAATACTATCTCCGCGGTCATAAAAAGTATTCCGATTTCCCCGACACGGGCGTTTAGAAAGTTGGTGAATACAAAAGATTATAAATAAAAAATGCCCAATTGTAATCCAAAGCATGAACTTTGAATCGCAATTGGGCAAATTCCTATTTGATTTCAGTTAGATTTCGTCTTCCTTGATGTTTTCCTTCAGGAAATCAAGGAACAAGCGCATAGCTTTGTTGGTAGCAATGGCGAGGTTGATGTCACGACCGAAATCCTCGGTCAACTTGAAAGTTCTGACATCATCAGCACTGCCGTATCCAAGCCAGATGGTGCCGACAGGTATTTCCTTCGTGCCACCACCGGGGCCGGCGATACCTGTTGCTGAAATGGCGAAGTCGACATTCAGGGACTTGATGGCACCGAGTACCATTTCCCTTGCCACCTCTTCGCAAACGGCAGTCTGCTCTTCGAGAACCTGATGGTCGACATGCAGGAGTTTCTCTTTTATCTCGTTGGTATAGGAAATAATACCACCCTTATAGTAGTTGCTTGCTCCCGGTATGGCAATTATTGCCTCGCCAATCCTTCCTCCGGTACAGCTTTCAGCGGTTCCGACGGTCAGACCTGAGGCATAAAGCATATCGCCGATTTGGCGTGAGATTATTTTGCTTTCGAATTCCATTATTGATTGAAGTCTGTTTATTAAGTTGTGTGTATGGCATTACTGAAAAGTGACCTTCGAAAAGGCTGGCAGGCTAATGTCTGCAAAGTCGCCGTCGCGATACTTGAACGTACCGACGCAGGCAATCATGGCTGCGTTATCTGTGGTATAGCTGAACTTTGGAATGTAAATTGTCCAACCATAACGCTTCGCATGGTCGCGGAATGCCTCGCGGAGGACAGAGTTCGCACTCACTCCACCTGCTACGGCGACATGCTTGATGCCCGTCTCCTTGACAGCAATGCGAAGTTTCTTCATCAGAATGTCAACAATCGTATACTCGAGGGATGCTGCAAGGTCTTCCTTGTGATGCTCCACGAAGTCCTTATCTTCCTTTACCCACTTCTGAAGACTGTAAAGGAACGATGTCTTCAGTCCCGAAAACGAATAATTAAGTCCCGGAATGTGAGGCTCAGAGAATTTGAATGCCTTCGGATTGCCGTTCTTTCCGAGTTTGTCGATTATAGGTCCGCCCGGATATCCGAGTCCCATGACCTTTGAGCACTTGTCGATTGCCTCACCGGCAGCATCGTCGATGGTTTGTCCAAGTACCAGCATGTCGTTGTAGGCATTGACTTTCACAATCTGACTGTTGCCGCCTGAGACAAGAAGACAGATGAATGGGAACGGCGGCATGTGGTTGTCGTCGTCGCTTTCCTTTATGAAGTGTGCCATGACATGTCCCTGAAGGTGGTTGACATCAATAAGAGGAATGTCCAAAGCACGTGCAAAACCCTTTGCGAAACTTGTGCCTACAAGCAGTGAGCCCATGAGTCCCGGACCGCGGGTGAAAGCCACTGCCGACAGTTGCTCTTTCGTTATGCCGGCGCGTTTGATAGCCTGGTCGACAACAGGGACAACGTTCTGCTGGTGGGCCCGTGAGGCAAGCTCAGGTACAACACCACCATAAGCACGGTGGACGTCCTGCGATGCTGTTACGTTGCTCAGTATTACTCCGTTGCGGAGAACAGCTGCCGACGTGTCATCGCATGAGGACTCTATGCCCAATATATAAATATCTTTCATGATTACTGTTTATTCAGAGAGAATTTCCACACCCTTGTTGGTCATGAGGAACGTATGTTCCCACTGTGCCGATGGCAGTTCGTCGGCTGAAATGACCTCCCAGCCGTATGGGTCGTCGGCGTCGATGAACACTTTCCATGTACCCATGTTTATCATAGGCTCAATAGTGAACACCATACCGGGGACGAGCACCATGCCCTGACCTTTATGACCGTAGTGGAGGATATCAGGCTCTTCGTGCATGGCTAGACCCACACCGTGACCGCAGAGGTCGCGGACGACGCCATAGCCATACTTCTCGGCATGCTTCTGAATGGCATGGCCGATGTCGCCGATGGTGCAGTAAGGCACTGCGGCGGCTGCGCCAAGGTCGAGGCATTCCTTCGTGACACGCACGAGCTGCTCTTTCTCAGGAGTGGTGTGCCCGCCTATGATGAACATACGACTTGCATCGCCGAAGTAACCATTGACATCAAGCGTCATATCGACATTGACGATGTCGCCTTCGTGCAGCACATCTTCCTTCTTTGGTATACCATGGGCAACGACTTCATTGATACTCGTGCACACACTCTTAGGAAATCCCTCGTAGTTCAGGCATGACGGATGTGCGTTATGCTCCTTGCAGTACTGCATGCAAATGTCGTCAATCTCCTGAGTGTTCATTCCCGGGTGTATGGCTTCGGCAACGGCATCAAGGCAACCGGAGTTTACCTTGCCTGCAATTCGTATGCCAGCGATTTGCTCCGGAGTCTTAACCATGTCGCGGGTTGGTACCAGCTTGCCCTTCTTCTCAAGGTCCATAATCTTGAGATCCATCTCTGTTGGCGCCTGTCCTTTGAGACAGTGCCAGCGCTTTTTCTTTGGTTTATTGAATATCATAATTTCAAGAGTGCAAAAGTACAACTTTTTTTTGACTTACATAATATAATTTCCGCTCTTTCAGAAAAATAACTAAAAATGTGTATAATGCTACTTGCGTTTTGTCATGAGCACTCTCCGGAATGCGAAGTTGCGCGGTTCTGTTATGTCAAATGCTGATTTCAGTAAAATTAATTTAATTTATTCTTTTAACAGATAATATTGTTATGCAGATTTCCGAATGTCAGCAAAAAGTCGTAACTTTGCATTCTATGAATTTTAGAAGGATATTTTTCACGATAATAGCGCTTATAGCGTTCAACGGAATGCTTCATGCGCAGTACTACATACAGTGTGAGGATACGTGCAACCATATTCATGGTCTTGACATGAGCCACTATCAGGGTGATGTCTGGTGGGAAACTGTCGGTGCAAACAGCAAGATGTACTATGTTTACCTTAAAGCATCGGAAGGCGGCAATAATATAGACAGGCGCTATTTGGAGAATATTGCTCTTGCCCGCAGATACGGATTGAAGGTTGGCTCGTACCACTTCTATCGTCCACGTCGCCCGCAGGATGAGCAGCTGAGGAACTTTCGCACGCAATGCCGTCCTCAGGACCAGGACTTAATCCCGATGATTGACATCGAAACAACCGGCGGTCTCGGACGTGCAGAGCTCTGCGACTCGTTGCATAAGTTCCTTCGGCTAGTCGAAAGGGAATACAGGCAGAAGCCTCTTATATATACATACGAAAGCTTCTATAATAGTTACTTGACGAATGAGCTGAACGGTTACAAACTGTTTATAGCAAAGTATAGTTCCTCAAAACCCGTTCTGCGTGACGGTAGGGATATATTTGCATGGCAGTATACATCGAAGGGACGTATTAACGGCGTCTCTGGATATGTTGACAAGAGCCGTCTGATGGGACGGCACAGTATGCGCGAAATCCGTTTCCGACACTAACCCTTCCAGCGCCAAAAGCGTTGGTTATGCCTCTGCACTACAGAGGCTCGAACAGCAAAATACCCCTCTGCTCTGCAGAGGCCCAAAATATAATTAACAATGATAATTAAATGCCCTGAATGCGGCCACCAAGTAAGTGACAAAGCTCCGGTCTGCCCAAGTTGCGGAGTCGAAATTGCAGGCCATATTGTGCGATGTCCTCATTGTGGCGAAATACATTTCATAAGTGATGGCATTTGTCCTAACTGTCATCACAGTCTGTTGGGTAAAGATACTCCAACGGAAAAGGTGGATGAAACAGTTGAAGAGCCGGTTGTAACTCCGGACGATACTGTCGATGAAGCTGATGAGGAACTGGATGATGAACCTCTGAAGGATGACGAGCCGGATACACTTGACGAAGAGGAAAAGACCGTCGAAGAGGCTGAGGAAGTCGATGAGCCTGTCAAGGCTGTACCTATTATTAACATCACTAACAATAAACAAGACAAGAAGAAAGAAACAAAATCCACTGACTCGGACAGCGATGGAGAGAAAAAGAAGGGACATACTGCCCTCATTATCTCGTTTATAATTGCTGCGATTATCTGTCTTGGATTGCTTTACGCTTATAACCACGCTAACCAAAAGAACGAAGCTCAAGAATATGAAACTGCAATTGCAAGCCGTGACCCAAGTATCCTGCAATCTTATCTCGATACGTACACAAATGCTCCTACTGCTCACCGCGACTCTGTTCTAGCTATTCTCAATTCTCTGCGTGCAGGTGACCCTCAATGGGAGAAAGTTAAGTCGTCGAACAACAGGGACGAATTGCAGAAGTACTTGCAGCAAAATCCAAATTCGCCACATAAACAGGAAGTTATTAATCTTATTGATGAGTTAGACTGGAAGTCTGCACTTCAAACTCATGACTTTGCCAATTATCTGTCGCTCCATCAGAATGGTATCCACGCAGGTGAGGCTGTAGACTCTGTAAGACATACTATTGATATGCCGGCATCTGATGCTGACAAGCAGAAAGCAGTCAGCGCAGTGCGCTCTTTCCTTGTTGCTATTAATTCGCATAGCAGCGATAAGGTTAGAAGTACAGTTGCCAACCACCTCGAATACTTCAACGAAAAGTCTTCTGTGGGTGGTGATGAGGCTCTTAACTATATGGCTATTATTTACCGTGATGCAGAAAGGCTCAACTGGCATGTTGACAATGCTGGCGCGGCAAAGGTTTCCAAGAAGGGTGACGGTGCTTCAGCTGAATACTCTATCATTATGCCTGCCAGGTTGTCTGTCAACTATAACAGTGGAAACAATGTTCAGGCAAGGTATAATATTCAGGCTAAGGTCAACGGTTCCGGATTGATTACGGCTATTAAACTTATCAAGTTGGCAGACGAGAAGCCAAAGTCCTCTACATCAAGTGATAGTAAGAGTGAGGCAAAGAAAAACTCAAATTCTGATAATAAGTCATCTGCAAAGAAAACAACAGACAAAGGTTCGTCTGCAAAGAAGAAATAAATATTAAACTTTAAAATATCATCAGCTCATGCTCACATTAAAGCAAATCAGCGAAGACACTGAAAAGGTAATTAAAGGTCTTGAGAAGAAGCACTTCGAAGGTGCTCGCGAGGCCATCGAAAAAGTACTGGAATACGACAAGATACGCCGCGAAACGCAACAAAAGCTCGATGCCAATAAAGCTGAACAGAACAAACTGTCAAAGCAGATTGGCTCCCTGATGAAGGATGGCAAGCGTGACGAGGCTGCTAAGATAAAGGAACAGGTGGCACAGATGAAAGCCGACGACAAGGCTCTCGCTGAGGTCATGGAAAAAGCTCAGGCGGATATGACGCATGAACTGCTCGACATTCCTAACGTCCCTAACGACAAAGTGCCGGAAGGTAAGGATGCTTCGTCGAATGTAGTCATTAAGGAAGGGGGCAAGATGCCGGACCTGCCTGCTGGCGCTCTCTGCCATTGGGACCTTCTGAAGAAGTTCAACCTCGTTGATTTCGACTTAGGTGTAAAGATAACGGGGGCCGGTTTCCCTGTTTATATTGGTAAGATGGCTCGCTTCCAGCGTGCTCTCGAGGCTTTCTTCCTTGACGAGGCACGCAAGGCTGGCTACACGGAGATTCAGCCGCCGTATGTTGTTAATGAGGCTAGTGGTTATGGCACAGGTCAGCTTCCTGACAAGGAGGGACAGATGTACCATGCAAACCTCGACAACCTCTTCCTCATCCCTACAGCTGAGGTGCCGGTAACGAATATCTTCCGTGATGTCATTCTCGATGAGAAGCAACTGCCTATCAAGTGTTGCGCTTACTCGGCTTGCTTCCGCCGCGAGGCTGGCTCGTACGGAAAGGATGTCCGTGGACTGAACCGTCTGCACCAGTTCGACAAGGTCGAGATTGTACGCATTGACACGCCGAAGCATTCATACGCTTCATGGCACGAGATGCTCGACCACGTTGAGGGCTTACTCCAGAAGCTGGAGCTGCCGTATCACCTACTGTTGCTCTGCGGTGGCGACATGAGTTTCACTTCATCTATCTGCGTCGACTTCGAGACTTACTCAGCTGCTCAGAAGCGTTGGCTGGAAGTTTCTTCTGTATCTAACTTTGAAAGCTACCAGGCTAACCGCCTGCATTGCCGCTATCGTCATGCCGACGACAAGAAGATAGAGCTTTGCCACACGCTAAACGGCTCGGCACTTGCTCTGCCGCGTATCGTTGCCACAATCCTTGAGAACAACCAGACACCTGACGGCATTCGTGTACCGAAGGTGCTCGTTCCATATTGCGGCTTCGAAATGCTTGATGGAAACAACTTCGACTAGTCCTTCCACGGACTAGCCATCCTCTAACAACCAATATTGAGAATGCCGCTGCACTGCAGCGGCTTCCTCTCTTCTCCTAAACCCTGACTAAAAACAATAAGCATTATGAATAAGATTCTCTCCAAACAACGATTTTCCGAAAAAGTATTCTGCATCGTTGTAGAAGCTCCATTAATAGCACGCAGTTGCCGTCCGGGGCAGTTTATCATCGTTCGCGTCGATGAAAACAGCGAGCGTGTACCATATACTATTGCCAAGAGCGACCCTGAGAAAGGCACACTGACCCTCGTAATCCAGGAGGTCGGTCTGTCGTCAACGAAATTCTGCAAACTTAGCGAAGGAGAATACGTTCTCGATATAGTAGGACCGCTCGGCAATCCGTCGCCTATCGAGAAGTTTGGAACGGTTGTCTGTGCTGGAGGCGGTATTGGCATAGCTGCCATTTTACCTATTCTGACAGCCCTGAAGAAGGCGGGCAACAAGGTCGTCTCTGTCCTTGCAGGCCGCACGAAGAATCTTATCATCATGGAGGACGACGTTCGCAAGAATTCTGATGAAGTTATCATAATGACCGACGATGGCTCCTATGGACAAAAGGGTGTCGTTACCGTCGGTGTCGAGGAGGTTATCAAGAGGGAGAAAGTAGACCGCGTAATAGCTATCGGACCACCAATGATGATGAAGTTCACCTCACTGATGGCTCAGAAATACAATATCCCGAATACTGTTTCACTGAACACGATAATGGTCGATGGTACCGGAATGTGCGGTGCATGCCGACTGACCATAGGCGGAAAGACACGCTTTGTCTGCATTGACGGACCGGAATTCGACGGCGACCTCGTCGATTGGAATGAGATGCTCAACCGCATGGGCACTTTCAAGACCCGTGAAAAGGATGAGATGGATCACTATTCAGAGCATATCCCTGCCGATGAAGGTCACCCTGCATCCTCATATTCCAACGACAACGTATCATCGCCTATCTCCGCCCATCAACGCCTACAGTCCTCTTCCGACTCTCTCACTGACCGCAACGCTCAGTGGCGTGTTGACCTTCGCAAGGCAATGAAGCCAAAGGAACGTATGGCGATCGAACGTGTCAAGATGCCAGAGCTCGACCCTGTCTATCGTGCAACGACACGTACAGAAGAGGTCAACAAGGGACTTACTGAGGAAATGGCTGTCCAAGAGGCTCATCGCTGCCTCGACTGCGCTAAGCCTTCATGCGTTGAAGGATGTCCTGTTAACATTCGGATTCCTGATTTCATTAAGAATATTGAACGTGGCAATTATCTCGGTGCAGCCCAGGTACTAAAGCAAACATCTGCCCTACCCGCTGTCTGCGGCCGTGTTTGTCCACAGGAGAAGCAATGCGAAAGCAAGTGCATACACCTCAAGATGAATGAACCTGCTGTAGCTATAGGCTATTTGGAGCGCTTCGCTGCCGACTTCGAACGTGACAGCGGCAAGGCTGTATTACCTGAGATCGCACCTAGCAATGGCATAAAGGTCGCTGTGGTAGGCTCCGGACCATCAGGACTTTCTTTTGCCGGTGATATGGTCAAGAAAGGCTATGAGGTCTATGTCTTCGAGGCATTGCACGAGATAGGTGGCGTTCTGAAGTATGGTATTCCTGAATTCCGTCTGCCAAACAAGATTGTCGATGTCGAAATCGACAATCTCCGTCGCATGGGAGTCCACTTCCTCACCGATACCATCATAGGCAAGACAATAACTGTAGAACAACTCGAAGAGAAAGGCTTCAAGGGTATCTTCGTCGGTTCTGGCGCCGGACTGCCAAACTTCATGAATATTCCTGGCGAGAATTACATTAATGTAATGTCGTCGAATGAATACCTCACACGTGTCAACTTGATGGATGCAGCCAACCCATTGACCGACACACCAATAAACATCGGAAAGAAGGTTGTAGTCGTTGGTGGAGGAAACACTGCCATGGACTCGTGCCGTACAGCCAAACGCCTTGGCGCTGACGTAACACTCGTCTACCGTCGTTCGGAAAAGGAGATGCCGGCACGTCTTGAGGAAGTCAAGCACGCCAAGGAGGAAGGCATCAAATTCATGACGCTGCACAACCCGAAGGAATACCGTGCCGATGAAAAGGGACGTGTTTGCGCTGCTGTCCTCGACGTGATGGAACTTGGTGAGCCGGATGCATCGGGACGCCGTAGACCGGTTCCAACAGGAAAGACAGAAGTCCTCGACTGTGATCAGGTAATTGTTGCTGTTGGCGTCAGCCCTAACCCACTTGTTCCGAAGTCTATACCAGGCCTTGAGCTCGGCAGGAAGAACACCATCGTCGTCAGCGACACAATGCAAAGTTCACAACCGGAAATCTTTGCTGGTGGCGACATCGTCCGTGGTGGCGCTACGGTCATCCTCGCTATGGGCGACGGTCGTCGTGCCGCAGCAGCTATGGATGCCAGTCTCACACCTGCCTCCCATCTCTAGCATTCTATCCAACTCCAACTCCAAGTCATCTAGTCTTTCTAGTCTAACATAGTCATTTAGTCTATAATAGTCTATAATGTCAATCAAAGTCTATAAAGACTACCCACCCCATCAACAACCAATAAATTCAAAAACTATGTCAAGAACATTTCCACCTTCAGAACTAATAATCAACAACGATGGTTCCATCTTCCATCTACATGTCAAACCCGAGAACCTTGCCGACAAGATTATCCTTGTCGGCGACCCAGGTCGCGTTCCTCTTGTAGCCTCTCATTTCGACACAATTGAGAATGAGGTACAAAGCCGTGAATTCCATTCCATTACTGGTATCTACAAAGGCAAACGGATAATGGCTCAATCTACTGGTATCGGTTGCGACAATATCGACATCGTGATGAACGAACTCGATGCACTCGCCAACATCGATTTTGCCACCAGAACGGAGAAGCCGGAACACCGCCATCTCACTCTAGTCCGTATTGGAACATGCGGTGGACTTCAACCTGGAACACCAGAAGGAACATACATTGCGAGCGTCAAGAGCATTGGGTTCGATGGACTATTGAACTTCTACGCAGGACGTAACGAGGCATCAGACCTCGACTTCGAGAATGAATTTAAAAAGCAGGTGAAGTGGAATCCACAAATAGGCAATCCGTATGTAGCCACCGAAGACCCAGAGCTAACCGACCGCATAGCTGCCAATGACATGGTACGTGGTGTCACTATTGCCTGCGGAGGTTTCTTCGGCCCACAGGGACGCCGTCTGCGTCTCCCACTGGCAGACCCAGACCTTAATGAGAAAATAGAGGCATTCGAGTACAAAGGCCTTAAAATTACAAACTTTGAGATGGAGTCTTCTGCACTTGCCGGTCTCGCATCTCTAATGGGACATTCGGCGGCAACATGCTGCATGGTAATTGCCAATCGCCGTGCACACCGAGCCAACACAGGATACAAATCATCCATCGACGGTCTCATCCGCCTCGTCCTCGACAGAATATAAAGTGCTCTCCCTTTCATGAAAAAAGACACCATTTCAGCACTCGCCACCCCAACAGGTGGTGCCATAGCCGTCATAAGACTCAGTGGTCCCGATGCCATCGCCATCGCCAACAGCATCTTTTCGCAGGACATAGCAAACGCTAAGCCCAACGCCATTCACTATGGTGAAATTAAAGATGATAAAGGCAATACTATCGACGACGTCATTGTATCAATATACCGTGCTCCACATAGCTATACAGGCGAGGACTGTGTTGAAATATCTTGTCATGGCTCAGCCTACATCGTCCAGCAGATACTAATGACTCTCGAAGCTCATGGTACACGACAGGCTGAGCCGGGAGAATACACCCGACGCGCATATCTTAACGGAAAGATGGACCTCTCGCAGGCTGAAGCCGTCGCAGATGTCATTGCAGCGACAAATCGTGCCCAACACGATATGGCAATCAGCCAGCTGAAGGGTCATTTCAGCAATGAACTTAACAGGTTAAGGGAGAAACTTCTGAAGCTTACTTCCCTTCTGGAGTTGGAGCTCGACTTCTCCGACCACGAAGACCTTGAATTCGCCGACAGGACAGAGCTAAAGGATCTTGCCAACAATATAGACAAGCGCATTCTTCATCTTGCTGACAGTTTCAAAACAGGCAACGCCATGAAAAATGGCATACCGGTTGCCATCGTTGGAAAGACAAATGTCGGCAAGTCCACACTCCTCAATGCGCTACTTCATGAAGACCGTGCCATCGTCTCTGACATTCATGGCACCACACGCGACATTATTGAGGACACAACGACAATCAATGGTATCACATTCCGGTTCATAGACACTGCCGGACTACGCAAGACAAAAAACACAATTGAACAAATAGGCATCAACAGAGCTCTTTCAGCCATTGACAGAGCCCTCGTCGTCCTGTGGGTCATTGATGCCGAGCCCAACGAATCAGAAATCAATGATATGCTTTCCCGCACTAAAGGAAAGCACCTCATCGTCGTTGCCAACAAATCCGATCTCTCATCAACTAAAGTCAACCCATCCGTAAGTCTCAAAACTCTCAACACCTCCATTCATCCTCTATCCCCTACTCCATCTACAACGTCTACTCCGTCTATCCCGTCTATTAAGTCTATCAAGTCTATCCCATCTATCATCTCCATCTCCGCAAAAACCCGCGACGGTATCACTGCATTGGAAGAAGCAATATACAACAGCCTCAACCTCCCAGAAATCTCCACCTCCGATGTAGTTGTCACAAACGCTCGCCATCACGCCGCCCTCATGCAAGCTCACGACCACCTAACCACTGTCATAACCGGTCTAAAGCAATCACTTCCCGCCGACCTCCTTGCCGAAGATCTCAAATCCGTCATCAATGACCTTGCCACCATCACCGGTCAGCAGCGCATCACCCCCCAAGAAACCCTCAACAACATCTTCTCCCACTTCTGCATAGGAAAATAGAATACGATTAACGGTCATCACTCGATATTACTCGATATGACTAAAT
>OMVI01000109.1 GCA_900314455.1 uncultured Prevotella sp.
GGCAGATGGGCATGTTCCAGAACGGTGTGAGAAGTACAGGATTATGTCAGTAAGCAACAAAAAAGGACTTTTGGCGCTTTCACCACTGATATTGCTGCTGGTGCTGATAGGGGCGATAACAGCAATGTCGCTCTTGGACATCGGCAGCAACAGTAAAGGTGGTGCTCCTGAAATGCCGCTGACGGTGGCGTTCCTCATCGCCAGCGTCTATGCAATTGCCATTTCCGGTGGCATGTCGATGAAACAGAGAATCGATACCTACAGCCGTGGCGCCGGGCAGTCTGATTTGTTGCTTATGCTTTGGATATATGTGCTTGCCGGAGCTTTCGCAACTACAGCCAAGTACATCGGTTGCATTGACGCAACGGTGAACCTGACGCTCAAGGCACTGCCCCCAACGCTGATACTTCCGGGCCTCTTTCTGGCCGCCTGCTTCGTATCGATAAGTATCGGAACGAGTGTAGGAACGATAGTTGCGCTTGTGCCTATAGCCGCAGGAGTTGCTACTCAAACGGGCTCCAACATGGCACTTATAACGGCAATAGTTGTCGGTGGCGCATACTTCGGTGACAACCTGAGCTTCATTTCCGACACAACAGTCGTTGCCACACAGACACAACATTGCAAGATGAGCGACAAGTTCCGGGTCAATGTCATGATTGTGGCTCCGGCTGCTATTGTCGTTCTACTCGTTTACGCATTCCTTGGGGGTGACGTACAAGCACCGGCAAAGGTCGGTGATGTCGACTTAGTGAAAGTATCGCCATACATCGTGGTACTCATCGCTGCCATTTGTGGAGTCAACGTCATGATGGTTCTGTCGCTGGGAATTGTACTTTGCTGTGCTATTGGCTTGTGGAAAGGCTCTTTTGGCGCACTGAAAATGCTGTCGGTGATGAACAGCGGCATTATCAGCATGGGTGAAATGGTCATCATTGCCATGATGGCAGGCGGCATGTTGGGCATAATAAAGAAGAACGGAGGCATCGACTTCCTCATTCAAAAGATGACAGCGCATGTCGGCACATGCCGCGGCGCCGAACTTTCGATAGCCGCTTTGGTGAGCATGGTGAATGTCTGCACTGCCAACAACACCATAGCTATCCTCACCGTCGGTGGCATTGCCAGTCAGATTGGCGACCGCTTCGGCGTCGACAACCGTAAGGCTGCAAGTATCCTCGACACGTTCTCTTGTTGCATACAGGGCATACTGCCATACGGTGTGCAAATGTTGCTTGCCGCAGGATTGAGCGGACTGAGTCCAATCGATATTCTACCATACCTCTACTATCCGCTCTCCATCGGCATTGCGGCACTCATTGCTATATTAATTAGGTATCCTAAGAAATATAGTTAAGTGAACAGGGAAGAGTGTAGAACGAAGAATTGAAGTGTGCTCAGTGAAGAGGGATGAGGGAAGAGTGAAGAATTAAAGAGCGATTATGGAAGAGAACATCATATTGCGCAACTTCTTCCGGCTTATGAAGTCGGGAGCTTTCGATGACAAATCGGAGATTGAGCCGATGTCACCGTACAAGTGGCGTCGTCTCTATGCTATGGCCGAAGCTCAGAAGGTAGTGCATATCTTCGCACGCGGAGCCAACCACCATTTTCATGACGATGGTCTGAACATACCAGAAGACGTAGTTGACTCTGCACGAGAATACATGGATGCCCACCCTACTCCACCGCTTCCTAAAGCCACCCAGCCACTTCCTGATATTGTAATGAGCAACGGCATGCTTAACCGACGCTTCCATAACATCGTCAAGAAGGAACGTCATGCCATTGATACGTCAATAGAATCGCTGTTGCTATTGCAGATTATCGCTACTAATGTCGACGCTATGCTGAACCGCGGAATGAGCCTTGACGGTATAATCCGCCTCGGACAGTTTCTGCGGACAACAGGCGACAAGGTCGATTTCGTCAAGATTGACACATGGCTGGTTCGCCTTCATATCGTCAGAATGGCTGAGCTGCAAGGCAATATACTCATAGAAGTGTTCGGATTTGAGCAGGACGAGATACCGTTTGTCCACCGCCTCGACCGTGAGGCGTACAATATAACGGTGCGCAGCGTCAGCTTTGTGGCAAAGGATACTGCCGAGGAATGGCACTTCCGTCAGAGTCGTACGGGCTTTGTGCAGAACAATTCGCGCATCCTTCGTCGCAATCTCCGTCGCAGTATGCGCTATTTCGTCTATGCTCCGATAGAGACAACGAGCAATTTCTTTACCGGAATAGGCCGCAGTCTGTCAGAGATTGAAGAATAATTAGTAGAAAAAGATATCCCCATATTCATCCTTTAAAAGGCGAATATGGGGATTTATTGTATCCAATTACATAGAGTAATCACGGATTTATGCTTACTTTTATATTACTCCAAGGCTTATCAGCCCCCAAAGGAAGACAGCAATGACAACTATTGCGACAACGATTCGCAACATACAGCTTACCACCTTCTTTATAATGATGATGCCCGCAACAAGGACAACAATCATCGCAACAATGCATTCCAGGTCATTCATGATAGTCTAATCTTTGATTTTTTAGCCTACAATGCATTGAAGAATTCCTGCGGAATGGGCGTTTCAAACTCCATCCGCCTATGTGTTATCGGATGGGTGAAGCACAACACATAAGCATGAAGGCAGAGACGGCCTGCCGGGTCATCGCCATTGCCATACTTAACGTCACCGCAAACGGGATGCCCCATATCTGCTGAATGGACACGAATCTGATTCTTACGTCCTGTCTCTAGCCTGAACTCAACAAGAGAATGCGTTGCTGAGCGCTCAAGGACATGGAAATGGGTTATGGCATACTTTCCGCCATTGTCGACAGGACTGCTGTAGGTAACGTATGCGTTATTGTCCTTCAACCAGTTAGCTACGGTTCCTTCGTCTTGTTCCATCACGCCACTGACGACGGCGACGTACCGGCGGTCATAAACTATGTTGTGCCAGTTGTGCTCAAGAATTTGTTCTGTCTGCAAATCCTTGGCATATACCATCAGCCCACTTGTGTCCCTGTCGAGCCGATGGACAACGTGGGCAGTGCATTTCTGCTTCGACAAGTGGAAATAATCGTCAAGCACCGACTTCACATTCAGCGACTTGTGACCCGCTGCCATACTTAGTATGCCCGCTTTCTTTTCTATTACGACGAGATACTGGTCCTCATAAACTATCCGAATATATCTGCTACGGAAGGAGTTAGCCTTCTTCGACGTACTGACACTTATCTTGTCGCCTGCGTGAAGAGGCAAATCAAACTGCGTACGGAACTTCCCGTTCACCTTTACACCTCTGTTTTTCAAAGTCGCCTTTATCTTGTTGCGGCTTTCCTTGAGGTTCGACAGTAGCCACTCCAACAGTTCGGAGTCTTCCTTTACGGTGTAATTGACAAAGCGCTCCTGCCCCACAGGCATGGCATTCATTGGCTTATGGTTTCTTGACTGCATTTGATTTTCCTTATCGTAATAACTGTGCAAAGTTAATACACGAAAGCCGAAATACCAAATTTTCTGCTGAAACAACCCGTTAATGGACGTTAAATGTAATATGAATATTCGCATCCATCTACGTTGCCACTAAGAATTCCACTGCAAGGGACGCCCCTGCAGTGGTTCGCAAAGCAGTTTGAAAGTTGGCTGATAATCGTTAAATGTAAAGCTATCCGACACAAATGCCAACAAATGAACAACCGTTCTGAATTGCTGTAAAATATGTTTGGGAATACCAAAGAAGAGGTATTGCGATGCGAGAGGTCAACTTTCAGGATAGTTTTTAATTTATTTTTGGTAGATTTTTAATTTATTTTTCCTCCATTTTTAATTTATTTTTCCCGCAAAAATAAATTATTTTTCATCATTAAAGTTATCCTATTGGAATTCAATAGGTTATTTATCTCATTCTAAAAAAGCAAAAACGGCATTGTCAGAACTTGACAATGACACGGAAGAAGGCTAAATTTGGTTGATGTCGACATAACCGTGCATGACGGCATAGATGGTCAGAGCCGACACACTTTTCATGCCGAGCTTGTCGGTTATGTTCTTTCGGTGGGTTATAACGGTAGATAACCCGATGTTGAGCTTGTCGGCTATCTCTTTATTAATGTATCCCTGGACGATAAGTGCCAGCACTTCTATCTCACGGTTGCTTAGAAGTTTGTCGCAGAGTACTGTTGGCATCTTCGGCAGGTTGCGGCCTCCGGCATGTCCAAATTGCATGATGAGGAGTATCTGATGTATCAAATCCTTCTCCGTTTGATTGACGCAAAAACTGTGGAAGCCTGTTAGTTGGGTTTCCGGATTATTCGAAGGAGTTAGGACAAGAGTGCGGTGGATATTCTCGCGGAAGAAAGGAAGATGTGCAAGGACAATGTTCTGCGCTACGAAAAAATGGACAAAGCTGTCGGCTCCAGCGGCCATGAAGTCGTCGAAGGTGCCAAACGTACTGACATCCATTATAGGTATTACGTTCTGTAATATCTGTCTGAGTCCTATGATTGCCAACGTATTGCCATCGACTATGGCCATCCGAGGGCGTTCCACGTGTCCTTTGCTTTCGGGCATTTGCAATGTTTGTGTTCGTTTAAAGGATTAAAGTTTAACGCTACTGATATCAACGAGATTGTTGACAATGGCGTATATCGTCAGACCGGCTGCTGAGTGAATCTGCAACTTGCGTGCGATGTTGCGGCGATGGGTGATGACGGTGTTCGTAGCTATGCAGAGATGGTCGGCTATCTCCTTGTTTGTCATGCCCTGCACAACGCATACAATGACGTCTTTCTCACGATTGCTGAGAGCCTCGGTGTTGTCGGAGCTCTTATTAATCATATTGCTTATCTTCGCGCTGACATCGCTTTGTTTGCTCTTCTGCTCAATATGACGGATGACGGGGACGAAGATTTCCTCCTCTACCTTTGCGTGCAGGGCAAGGAAGTCCTCGCAGTTGTAAAGGTCGTAGAGAGTTGCCATCAATTGGTTGTTGTGGTGGACATCGGAAGGGAGATACTTGATGATGATGTTCTTAAGCTCACCCAGCTTCTTGTCTGTCTGCCCGTGGTGGCGCGAGTATGTGTCAATGTCGAAGTTGCCGGTGGTATTCTCACCTGCAAGGAGTTTATCAACGTATGGGAAAACTGTCTTTTCCTCATACTTCATATGGTTCAGTATTGAGCGTGCATACTCGTCATAGAGTTTCATTATGAGACGGGCGAGATTGTCGTTCTCGTCGAGTGCTTCCGTCAGTTCACGGCGAATGAACGGCAGTTCGAAGCCAAGGTAGTACTGATGGCTGGCCTTGAGGTACTGCATCAGTGTAGGAACTGAAAGGCGGTCGGCGTCGTCAAACTCCTTGTAACCGTTTATCGAGAAGTTGACGACGGCGAGAAAGGTGTATGTATCGACATGCTGCTCCTCGCAAACCTCACGGACAGTCTTGTCACCAAAGCCGAGGTTTATGCCGAGACAACCAAGTATCTGCAGCAAGTCGTAATTGTCACGGATGAGGGTTATCATCTTGTCACCCGCTTCATACATTTTCTGATTTTTCATAATGTTTCTTTCTCTATCACTCCCTTTATTTATATGCAAAGTAACGAATTTATTATGAAACAGCAAAGCATTTTCCAAAAAATACCTAATAATTGTGATGGTATTTATTTACCAATCATGCTAAGGAAGTAGTTGGATATGATATTGACGACTGGAGTGTCAGGAATACGGAGCACAATGCAGAGTTGAGCGGTGTCAGTATTGATGTCCTGGAAGGCGACAAGCGGGTGCTGTCGCATGTCAGCAGTATGTTCGATGTTGTTCTTGCTAACATTAACCGCAACATTCTGCTTGCTGACATGGATGCGTATGTCGACGTGATGAACGGTGACGGTACTCTGATACTAAGTGGTTTCTACGAAAGTGACGTTGAAATGCTTTTGCAAAAGGCAACGGAGCTGGGACTTTCGGAAGTTGGAAGGAAGTCGCTTAACAATTGGTGTTGCCTCGTTCTGAAAAAATAAATGGTACAATGGGATGACTAATCGGCGTCAATACTATCGGCCGATGAGTCGTCTTCTACCACTACGGCATCGTTAGTCCCGGTGACTGCGTCCTCTTCCGGTGCCGGGATAAGCAACTGCCGGAGGTCATAGAAGCTACCATTGTATATGTCCAAATCGACATAGCCCTTAATGCCGGGCAGCTTAGCGGCGTCGGTATGCTGCCAGAACTTCCACAGTCCCTTGTATTCCATCTTGTCGACGTAGTAGTGGGCTATCCAATATGGATAGTCATCGAATCGCTCGTCGGAAAGATATAGGTCTTTAAATTTATAATATGTATAGATGATAGGCTTCACCTGATACTTGTTCTCTACGATGTGAAGCCATGTAAGCACTTCTCGCTGGAAGTCCTCGGTGCTCATATTCTGCGGTTTCTTTTCTACATCGAGGACCGGAGGAAGGTCTCCCTCTTGCAGTTGGACCTTCGACAGGAAAAAATAAGCTTGTGCTCGTGCCGGCTCTTGTACGTTAAAATAATGGTAAGCGCCACGTATAAAGCCGTTGTCCTGCGCTTCAGTAAAGTTGTCTTGGAAGTTTTCGTCGACATAGTCAGTTCCTTCTGTTGCCTTGATAAAGACAAAACGAATAGGTGAGCCGTTTATCATGGCATTCCGAAGGCGGTCCCAGTCAATCTTGCCCTGGTGGTGACTGATGTCAATACCGCGTATTTCGTAACCGTCGGGATAGTGCGGGTCACCGTAAATGGCGCGCCAGCGGAATCCTGTCGGGCTAACAAAGAAATGATAAAAAGCCCAGACATATAGAGCAACAATGACGATTCCTGCAAGCCACCATACCCATTTGGGGCAGTGCTTGAGGAAGGTCGGAAGTTGTTTTATATGTCCGGGCAATATGTTCATTTAGTCGTCTTCATGTTCGAGCTTAAGCGTGATGGTCGGTTTGTCGCTTATTTCGCTCGGACCAAAATACTGTATGGCACCTGGATAGACAAAGCATGTCTCCTTTGCCCATTCGTCGCGGTGCTTCTTATATGTAAGATACGGTTTGCCGTTGAGGTCGACCATAGCTTTCTTGATGACCGGTTTCAGCTCGCCGTTGCGTCTTTCCATGTTCAACATGCTCGTGATTGGCACACCTCCTGCCTTCCACTCGTCGCATGGAGCTATGGTATTCTTGATTACAGCCATGTAGCCAGTCTTGCCGTTTGCAATGAGCTGTGCGGCACTGACGCCGAGTGCGTAGCAGTAATCTGCATCGAAGTTCGACGGAATGGCACAGCGTCCCTCGTAACCGAAGAAGTGGTGCTGCGTGCGGAAGTGGCCCTTGAACTTGCCTTCTTCTTTCCACTTACGCAGTTTGGTAGCAACCATTCGCGAAATAAGCCTGTCGGTCTCGATACTCGATACCTGCACGTTTCCGTGAGGGTCTCGCTCGAGGCTCAACTGACGTGCTACGTCATACGGAAGGGTCTCAAATGTGTTGGCGTTGTCCTTGCTGAGATGTGTAAGAATGTACTTACGCTGCTCTCCCTTGTCAAGGTTCTTGTATTCATCGCCATGCTCTGCAAGCAGGTCATTTAGCTCATTGATGAGTCGTCCGATAGCAGGTATGAACTCAATGAGTCCCTC
Source organism: uncultured Prevotella sp. (assembly GCA_900314455.1). Taxonomy (GTDB): domain Bacteria; phylum Bacteroidota; class Bacteroidia; order Bacteroidales; family Bacteroidaceae; genus Prevotella. The sequence goes on from OMVI01000109.1 coordinate 7,665, forward strand.
AGGGATAAGCACCACGCCGAATTCCATGCCGCGGTTTGCTCTGTCAGCAACGATTTGGCTAACGTAATCGACTATATCGTTAAGCGAATCGTCCTGTGCCTGTACCTCCTCTGAAATTAAACAGATATTAGGGCGGGTCTCAAGGGCGCACTCCAATGCTATGTGAGATGCCGAACGGCCCATCAGCTTTATGAAATGCCAGTACTTTCGTGCAGAGTTGCAGTCGCGTTCGATGTTTCCTATGAGCTCACTGTATGTCTTTGTGGCTGTATCGAAGCCGAAACTGGCTTCTATCTGGTCGTTTTTCAGGTCGCCGTCAATAGTCTTTGGAACGCCGATAACCTGAATGCCGTCGTTGTGAGCTTTGTAGTACTCGGCAAGAACGGCAGCATTCGTGTTGGAATCGTCGCCACCGATAATAACCAGAGCTTTTATATTCAACTTCTTGAGAATTTCAAGGCCTTTCTCAAACTGTTCCTCCGTCTCGAGTTTTGTACGCCCTGAGCCTATGATGTCAAAGCCGCCGGTATTGCGATACTCGTCTATGATGTCGGAAGTCAGTTCCATATACTTGTGGTCAACAAGTCCGCCAGGTCCCATAAGGAAACCGAACAGGCGGTTTTCGGGGTTGAGTCGCTTTATCTCATCAAACAAACCAGAGATGACATTGTGTCCACCCGGTGCCTGTCCGCCGCTTAGTATCACGCCAACATTCATGGAATGCTGTACCGGTTCGTCACCAGGAACGAAACTGACGAGCGGCATACCGTATGTATTCGGGAAGAGACTCTTTATTATTTGCTGGTCTCTGACGCTTTCAGTAGGCTTGCCTTCAACAGCTTTAACATAGCCCTGAAGTGCTTTTGGCAGTTTGGGCTTGTAACAGGAACGGAATTTCTCTAAGTTGCTTTTTTCCATTTATAATAGTTTTATTTTGTAATTTACGTTTTAATTAATTTCTTTGGGCATTACATTATTAATGATTATGCAAAAGTACTTTTTTTCTTCGACAAAACGTAAGCAAAGAGAATTAATTTCAACTTTTCGTCGATTTTTTTGAAAAATTGACAAGAGTTTCATGGATTTTTTCTATCTTTGAACGCTAATCCGAAAATTAAGTAATTAAATAAGGGTATTATGTCGAACAAAAGAGACCTTAAAAAGGCCATTAACAACATTTGTACAGAACTCTTTACCGAGTGTGCCAGTGCAGCACTTTACTGTAATAAAGAGCAGCGTGAGAACTTTGATGCACTTCTGTCATCAGTCGTTCTGATGCGAAACAATTACATTAGCCGTATCTCTCACCCAGAGCCAGGAATGCCGCAAAAGGCTTATTTCAAAAACCTTATTAATGACTTTAATAAGGAAACGACTGAGTTTATCGACCAGATAACGGCTCTGTCCTAGTTTAACTATATTTTTCCGGCATGATAAAAAAGTTTTGCAACTGGCTCTTATACAGTGTGCTGGGATGGAAGAAGGATATTACCATCGTCCATCCCAGCAAGTATGTTCTTTGTATGGCTCCCCACACGAGCAATTGGGACTTTATAATTGGATTATTATATTCCCGCGCTGAAGGCATGAAGATTAACTTCCTGATGAAGAAGGAGTGGTTCTTCTGGCCTTTGGGAGGCTTGTTCCGTCATCTGGGAGGCATTCCTGTATATCGCGACAAGCATACAAGTCTGACTGACCGGCTGGCAAACGAGGCTGAAAAGTCTGACCATTTCGCTTTGTGCGTTACCCCGGAAGGTACCCGCTCGCTTAATCCGGATTGGAAATTAGGCTTTTATTATATTGCTCTGAAGGCTGGCATACCTATTCTTCTTTATGCCGTCGACTACAAGGATAAGTTGGTTAAGTGCACAAAGTCGGTTGTTCCGAATGGTGATGTTGACCATCAGCTGACTGAAATAAAACTTTATTATAAGGATATTGTAGCCCGTCATCCCAATAAATTTACTATAGGAGAAATTAAATGAGAACCAAGATAACACTCTTCATCGCTTTTTCGTTGTTTACGATGCTACCTGCCAATGCGCAGACTGTACAAAGTCAGACTGTTGCAGATAAAATTACCGAGGCTTTAAACGGCATTGAATATCAAAAATACGGTCTTGACGTTGCACCGAAACTTACTTCTTTCGAGTATAATAAAAGCGAGAATAGTGTTATCGTAAAGCTTGATGACGCGCTGTCGAAAAGCAAAATCAATGAGAAAGAGGCTGAAAAGCTGTGCAGGAAAATCCAATCGGCTTTAGAATCTACGTACAAAGACAGCAAAGTTGTTGTCATCTCTGATGGCAAGAAGATAATGGACATTGCCAACGAGAACGACAATCGTGGCTCATCGAACAAGTACGACTGGGGCAACATTAACTATACAGGTAAGCCTTGGGTAACTAATGCTTCACGTCCAATCAACATTACCAAGGGACTTCAGAACCGCCACATATCGATTTGGGCAAGTCACGGACGCTATTTCGACCAAAAGACGGGTAAGTGGCAGTGGCAACGGCCTAACCTTTTTGGTACAACGGAAGACCTTTACACGCAAACCATCGTCACACCGTTTCTCATTCCAATGCTTCAGAATGCAGGTGCGGTGGTCTTTTCTCCAAGGGAACGTGACGGGCAGAAGAACGAAGTAATCGTCGACAATGATAACCCGCAGTACCGTTATACAGAGGGCGGGGCGAAGAAGTGGTCCAACACTCACGTTGCAGGCTTCAAACTACGTGAATCAGACTATAATGATGGCGAGAACCCGTTCTCCGAAGGCACTGCAAGAAAGATAAAGACGACGGGCGGAAAACGCATATCTTATGCAAGCTATCAGCCTAATTTCCCCCAAAATGGTAAATATGCGGTTTACGTCAGCTACCAGACGATTAAGAAAAGCAGTGACGATGCAGAATACATAGTTTATCATAAAGGACGCCAGACCACTTTCCATGTAAACCAGCAGATGGGCGGTGGCACGTGGGTGTACCTCGGTTCGTTCGACTTTGACGAAGGAAGCAGCGAGTTCAACCGCGTTGTAGTGACCAACCACAGTACCGGCAAGGGTTTCGTTACTACTGATGCTATCCGCTTCGGTGGAGGCATGGGCAACATAAAGAGGGGAGGCAATGTCAGTGGACTGCCCCGTTGCCTTGAGGGTGCACGCTATAATGTACAATGGTCAGGCGCTCCGCGTGAGGTCGTCAGTATCTTCCAGGGGAACAACGATTATAACGACGACATCAACAGCCGCTCTCTTATGGCTAACTGGCTAGCCGGTGGCAGTTGCTATGTGCCATTTATGGAAGGCAAGCACGTACCTTTGGAATTATCAATAGCCGTCCATAGTGATGCCGGTTACAGTAAAGGAAAGGATTTGACTGGTACTCTGGGCATTTGCATGTCTAACTTCAAGGGTGACACTAACCTCAATTCCGGTCTTTCGCGGTCAGTTTCCAAGAGCTTTGCACAAGGCCTTGTTGATCAGATTAAGAGTGATGTCGAAGGCAATTTCGGTATTTCATGGACTACACGCGGAGTCTGGGACAAGAACTACAACGAATGTAGAAGGCCCGAAGTTCCATCTGCCATTGTCGAAGTACTGTCCCATCAGAACTTCAACGATATGAAATACGGACAAGACCCGAACTTCAAATTCACCCTCGCACGTGCCATTTACAAGGAGATAACGAAGTATATTGCTGGCCTTCATCATAAATCCTATATTATTGAACCATTGGCACCGAAGAATTTCCGATTGAGTTTCAAGTCCAAAAACACGCTCGAACTGGAATGGAATGGTGTCAGCGACGCCCAGGAAGCAACAGCAACACCAAACTCATACGTTGTTTATACGGCCGTCGACAACAGTGATTTCGATAATGGAACGGTTGTCAACGCATCTAATTATACAATAACGCTTACCCCGGGGAGGCTTTACCGTTTCAAGGTTACAGCTGCCAACGCCGGTGGCGAGAGCTTCCCGACAGATGAACTCGCAGCTCAATATAGCGGAGAGAATGCCAAAAAGATTCTTATTGTGAACAATTTCCATCGCCTTTCGTCACCCACGATAATCGATGACGATGTAGAACAGGGCTTCGACTTCTACCGTGACCCTGGAGTTCAGTACGGAACGTATGCGGGATGGAATGGTTCACAAACCAATTTCGACAAATCCCAGATTGGAAAAGACGGCAGTGCAGCTCTCGGCTTTGGTGGAGACGAACTTGCCGGAACGTTTGTCAAGGGCAATTCTTTCGACTATGTCACGGAGCACGCTCGTGCTTTGAGTCCTTCCAAGAGGTATAATATTGTGAGTTCTTCCGCCGATGCAGTTATCAATGGAAATGTTAATCTCGCCAACTACAATGCTGTCGACCTCATCAACGGCCTTGAGCAGGACGATGGTCACTCTCTTGTGAAATACAAGAGTTTCCCGACTATTTTGCAGAATATCATCAGCAACTATACTGCCAAGGGCGGACGCATATTCGTCAGTGGCGCTTATGTGGGCTCGGACATGCAAGGCAGCGACGAGAAGAATTTCCTTTCATCAGTGTTGAAGACTACTTTCGCAGGTCAGAACAGAGACCAGGTCAACACGAAAGTGACAGGCCTTGGCACCGACATGGACGTTTGGCGTTCTATGAACGAAGACCATTACGCCTGTGTGGCTACCGATGCCCTCAATGCCGTTAACGGAGCATACAGCGCAATGCGCTATGCCGATGGCACAAACGCGGCTATTGCCTACGATGGCAACGACTACAAGGCTTTCGTAATGGGCTTCCCTGTTGAATGTATCAAAGAAGTCAGCAAGCGGAACTCAATCATCAGTGGTATAATATCGTTCATTCTGAAGTAGTATAAAGGTACTTTGAGGATGATGTTAACATAAAAATCAGAAACTATGACTAAGATTACAGCAAACGCATCAGGAACAAGAAGCATTGAAATCAGCGACAAACACCTCGAAACTATAAGGAAATACAATCTTCTGAGCGGTCTTGTCGACTCCAATGGCATTATCGATGAGTCAGTCCTCGATAAGTTGAAGTTGAACGTCCGCTCGCTGCTGGAGTCGTTGGACGTTAAGGACAACGACCTGCTAGACTTGTGCCTCGATGTCATTTACAATCAGAATATGAAGGCAATCGGTCTGCAAAATCTTATAAAACTTTACAAAGACTGGGATGCCACGCACCCCGCAACCGACACAGTAAATGTTGACGACGGTGATATAACAGACTGATGGCAACAGAACAACGCGGATTTTTGCTTACTGACTTCCTTCCAACAACCAAGAAGGAAGTTGAACTGCATGGCTGGGACCATATAGACGTCATCTTGTTCTCAGGCGATGCTTACGTCGACCACCCTTCATTCGGGGCGGCCGTGATAGGTCGTGTGCTCGAATCAAAGGGATTCAACGTGGCGATAGTACCGCAACCCGACTGGCACGGTGACTTCCGTGACTTCAAGAAGCTGGGACGTCCAAGACTTTTCTTCGCCGTTTCGCCCGGAGCAATGGACTCAATGGTAAACCGCTATACGGCAAACCGACGCAAAAGACATGACGATGCGTACAGCCCCGACTCACGTCATGACATGCGTCCTGACTATCCTTCCATTGTTTACACCAAGATACTGAAGCAGCTCTACCCTGATGTTCCGGTCATACTTGGCGGCATAGAGGCATCGATGCGCCGTCTGACACATTATGACTATTGGCAGGACAAGCTTCGCAAGTGCATCCTCTGCGATAGCGGGGCCGACATGATACTCTATGGAATGGGTGAGAAGAATACTGTTCAGCTATGCGAGGAACTTGCCAAAGGACGTAACATAAAGGATATTAAGGATATTCCCCAAACCGTTTTCTTATGTAAGAAGGACGATATTCCCGGCGGAATAAAGGACGACGACATAGTTCTGCACAGTCACGAAGAATGTTTGAAGAACAAGAAGTTCGAAGCTGAGAACTTCAGGCATATCGAAGAAGAGGCAAACAAGATGCACGCGCAACGCATTCTGCAAGCTGTCGACGACGTGTATGCAGTTGTCAATCCGCCATATCCACCCATGACGACTGAAGAACTTGATGCCGCGTTCGACCTTCCATACACCCGCATGCCACATCCGAAGTACCGCGGAAAGACGATTCCTGCCTTCGAGATGATTAAATACTCAATTACTCTGCATCGAGGCTGTTTCGGCGGTTGCTCCTTCTGTACCATTTCGGCTCATCAGGGCAAGTTCGTCGTATGCCGTTCGAAGAAGAGTATAATGCGGGAAGTCAAACAGGTGATTCACATGCCTGGCTTCAAAGGCTACATTTCAGACCTTGGTGGACCATCGGCAAATATGTATGGCATGCACGGACGCAACCTAAAGGCTTGCGAACACTGCAAACGACCGTCTTGTATAAACCCGGAAGTATGTCCGAACCTTATCACCGACCATAGTAAACTGCTTGATATCTACCATGCAGTCGATGCATTGCCGGAGGTGAAGAAGAGTTTTATCGGCAGTGGTGTACGCTATGACCTGCTGCTACACCATAGCAAGGACGAGGCAAGCAACAAAGCTGCGGAACAGTACACACGTGAGTTGATTGTCAAGCATGTAAGTGGACGACTCAAGGTAGCGCCTGAGCACACTTCCGACAGAGTGCTGAAGTTGATGCGTAAGCCGTCGTTCAAGGAATTCTATGAGTTCAAGCGCATCTTCGACCGTATTAACAAGGAAGAGAATTTGCACGAGCAACTCATCCCGTACTTTATATCCTCGCATCCAGGATGCCACGAGGAAGACATGGCAGAACTTGCGGTGATTACTAAGAATCTTGACTTCCACCTCGAACAGGTGCAGGACTTCACTCCGACACCAATGACTGTGTCAACTGAGACGTGGTACTCCGGCTACGACCCATATACCCTTGAACCTGTGTTCTGCGCCAAGACGCCACGCGAAAAACTTGCACAAAGGCAGTTCTTCTTCTGGTATAAATCCGAGGAACGGCGCAATATCGAGCATGAGCTTCGTCGAATTGGCCGTCCTGACCTTATCAGCAAACTCTATGACAAGCCTGCCTCGTCACGTCATCACGTACATTATGACCCCAAGGCGATCGGCAGCAGCCCTGACAGTGGTGAGTTTGTAAGGGAAAAACATCACAAGGAGAAGCCGAAAGGCGGCTATTATCACTATAGTAAAGACAAGAAGCGGAAAGAAAACAGAGACCACAAAAGGAACAAGTACCGCAACTGATTCGTTGCGGCCGTTGGTCTCTGATACCTGTTTCTAAATATAGTGATAAGACTATAAGGACATTACTCGTGATGATACGGTTCGCCGCGCATTATGGTACATGCACGGTAGAATTGCTCGGTGAATATAAGCCGGACCATTTGGTGCGAGAATGTCATCTTCGAAAGCGATATAAGGCCGTCGGCACGGGAGTAAACTGAAGGCGAGAAACCGTATGGACCGCCTATGACGAAGACGGTGTTGCGGCCTGCATTCATACGCTTCTGCACCCATTTGGAGAACTCTATGCTCCTCATTTCCTTGCCGTGCTCATCGAGCAATACGACATAATCAGAGGGAGAAAGCATCTTGAGAATGCTTTCTCCCTCCTTTTCTTTTTGCTGTTCTTGGGTGAGCGACTTAGTGTTGCGCAGTTCCGGAATAACCTTTACCTCAAAAGGCATATAGTGATTGATGCGTTTGCGGTAATCGTCGATACCTTCCTGAAACAACTTACCGTTAGTCTTCCCAACCAAGAGTAGGGTAGTCTTCATTTCTTTTTTACCTTTGTCTTAACGACCGGACACAATCCCTCGTCTGGGTCTGTTGTCTCATACTCGTTCTTCCGCTTCGGATTCATCGGGAACCACCCCTTTTCTACTCGCTTCTTCTGTGAGAACAACTCACCGATACCCCAAAGGAGCGATGCGCCGAAGACAGCAAGCAGCGTTGAGATGAAGTCGTTGTGGACAAACAGAGCTGCGCATATGGCGGCTATTCCGCCTACGAGCCACAGCCACCAAGGACGTGTTCCGAAATAATATTCAGTTTTTATTACAAGCGGATGACACAGTCCAATAATTAGAAATGTACAAATCGCAAGCAGTACGCTGGTGAAATTTAGTTCCATCGGCTTACTTCTTCTTCAGTTCGTCGCGAATCTCTGCGAGCAGTTTCTCTGTTGCTGTTGGCTCAGCAGGCTTCTCTGGTTCCGGTTCTTTCTTCTTTGTCAGTTTGTTCATGCCCTTAATCATGAGGAAAATGCAGAACGCAATGATAATGAAATCAATAACATTCTGAATGAACATACCGTAGTTGACCTTTGCATCCTCTACCTGTATTGACAGACCACTGAAATCAATGCCACCTGTAATGACACCAATCAACGGCATGATGATATCGTCTACGAGTGACGAAACGATTTTTCCGAATGCACCGCCGATGATAACACCGACAGCCATGTCCATTACATTGCCTCTAACGGCAAACTCCTTGAATTCTTTTAGAAAACTGCTCATATTTTATTACTTATTATAACGTATTGCAAACTCTACTTGTCATAATTGACTGACCATAACTATTTTAATATTGTTTAATAGTCTTAGCGGTTGCAAAATTAAGAATAAATTTGTATCTTTGCGCTCGAAAAAGAAAAAAAGTTTATCCCAACCATAAAAAAAGAGTCGTAAAAGTAGATATATATTTCTAACAACTTTAATTATAAAAGCAATACAAAAATGGCAAATGTAAAAGTAGCTATCAATGGTTTCGGTCGTATTGGCCGTCTTGCATTCCGTCAGATGTTCGCAGCTCCTGGCTACGAAGTAGTCGCTATCAACGACCTGACAAGTCCTAAGATGCTCGCTCAGCTTCTGAAGTATGATACCACACACGGTGGTTATCAGGGCATTATCGGTGAGAAGCCTGCACACACTGTTTCTTACAGTGACGAGCCTTTCACAGAGAATGGTAAGGAAGCAGCTGGTTACATCGAGGTTGATGGCAAGAAGATTACCATCTACAAGGAGAAGGACGCAGCTAATCTGCCTTGGGGCGCTCTCGACATCGACGTAGTACTTGAGTGCACCGGTTTCTATACATCAAAAGCTAAGAGCATGGCTCACATCAACGCTGGCGCTAAGAAGGTTGTTATCTCTGCACCTGCAGGCAATGACCTTAAGACCATCGTATTCAATGTGAACAATGAGACTCTGACTAAGGACGACCAGATCATTAGCGCAGCATCTTGCACAACGAACTGCCTGGCTCCTATGGCAAAGGCTCTGAACGACAAGTATCCTATCCAGGCTGGTATCATGCAGACCATCCACGCTTACAC
>OMVI01000108.1 GCA_900314455.1 uncultured Prevotella sp.
GATGGTCCTGCCATCTGGCAATTGAACTGTTTTCGTAATTACGTTCATCTAAAAAATTGAAAAAATACTTATTGTTTTGACCAATCGTCTAAGGAGTCGATGATAGACTCCTATGTATTAAAATCGTGCAAAATTAATGATAATCAACGATATAAACGAATAAAAGTTGAAATATTTCATTTTTTATTTTATAATCTTCCAAATTTAGCATATCTTTGCACAGAGCTAAACACTAAAACGACACAACTTTTTATGAATCAGAGAAACTTACTGACAATCGCGGCAACTGTTTTCGCCCTTACAGCAGTGGCTCAGCCGAACACAATGACAGGCATAAAGACATATCACGGACATTATTCGGAGTGGATGGCGAACTCCGTTTCGACTACGGCATATTGGCATTACGACGTCAGTTTGCAAGCTGAGGCACAGATGGACACGTGGCTTGCCTATCCCGACGACGCCACTTCGAAGGTCAAGAACGCAGTAAACAGCTACGCCGGATTAGTTAATTCGAGCGGAAAGATAAGCAACGGCTTCTGGGGGACGCTGGGAAAGGTTACCGAACTTGACAATATCCGGCCTGGACACTTCATTATGGAGTACTATAATAAGGTAGACGGCAAGGAAAGCTCTAAGTACACCAAGGCTTGCAGCAGCCTCCTTGACAACATGGGGGACATGAACCGCACGCTCGAAGACTACGAGTACGGACCGTGGGAACACAAGGCAAGCTATCCGCAGCAGGTCTGGCTCGACGGCATCTTTATGGGTCTGCCGTTCTACACGCTTGCAGGACCGGAGATAAACGTCGACGATGCCGACATGTACTTTGACGATGCAGCCTCGCAAATGCACCTTACCGACAGCGTGACGTATGACTCTGAGACCCGACTTTGGAAGCATGCGTGGGACGAGACGAAGTCGATGGATTGGGCTACAAAGAACTTCAATAAACCATACGCAGCCAAAGAAGCATCCGACAAGACATCGGGGCGCAGCGCACACACGTGGGGCCGTGCTCTCGGATGGTACGCAATGGCTTGCATGGAGGTACTTGACAACATGGAGCAGTTTGGCGTTGAGACTTCAGACAGCCGCTATCAGACCGTCCTCAATCTATTCCAGCGTATCATGGCATCAGTAGTTGACTATCAGGACAGTACCTCCGGACTCTGGTATGACGTAATGGACGTTGACAAGAATGACCCTGATTACGCATCGTTAAGCGTAAAACGGCAGAACTACCTTGAGGCAACGTGCTCGTCAATGTTCACATTCAGTTTGCTGAAGGGTGTCCGCAAGGGCTGGCTGACGAATGATGGCGACCGCAACTATCTGTCGGCAGGCAAGAAAGCCTACACAGGCATCGTCAAGACTCTGCTCACCACGAGCGGCAACAATCTCCAACTGACCAACTGCTGTGAAGTTGGCGGACTCGGAGGAAGCAAGAACCGTGACGGCTCATACGCTTATTACATGAGTGAGAATGTGAAGAATAATGACCCGAAGGGCACCGGTCCGTTCATTTGGGCTTCTCTTGAAGCTGAGCAAATAGGCTATGATATGGCGTCGAACACATTCCCCGAGCCCGTTACCGCTATACAAAGAGTTGACAACGCATCAAAAACAGCGGTTTCATCGGAGTATTTCACCGTTGGCGGACAGCGTACGTCTGCTCATACCCGTGGGTTGATAATCAAGCGTACGCACTATTCTGACGGTTCAACAAGAGTTGAAAAATTGAAATATTGAACTAATGAAAGAATGAAATATTTGGTGCATTGCCGAAGAATTGAACAAATGAAAGAAAGAAAAAAGCAAGGCTCTGAGCTTGCAAACACCCACAATAATTAAATCAGAATAAACGCAATTGTCCATATAACCACTAAAGCACCCACTGCAGGGGCGCCCCTTGCGGGTGCCCGATTGCCTTGCAAAGGCGAATGTTAGTACTATATAGTCGGTCCTTCATACCGATCGGGTGCCCACAAGGGACGCTCCTGCAGAGGGAGGCAAAGCTGTTTGGATTAAAGCGGATATTCATTTTATAAATCAACTAAAAACCAACTATGGAAGTACGCGACATCTTTAAACTGAGGAAGGAGGGGAAAACAGAAGAGGCCTATGCAGCCATTCGCCCCATGTATGCAGCCCATAAAGGTCACTACACTACCATTTGCATGTTCTGGGTAGGAGCCGACATGATGGCATTGCGCTACAAACAGCGGCGGTTGGAGGACGCTTACAAGATATTCCTTGCACTTGTCCGCCTCTATCCTACAATGGACGACAAGGATTTGCGTGGCCAATCGGCTCTCATGCGTGCTGCTTTGCTCGTCTTCGACCATAATCCGAAGTTCTCAATGCTCGACTTTATAACCTCGTGGGATATCACGCGGCTCACCGATGACGACTGGACGCTTGGCAATGTGGACGGTCATCCGGTTCCATCGATAGGTATCCGCATCGTCGGAAAGGTGTTCCGCGAAGTTGCCAACAACCCGACGGTGGACATGGCGCTAAAGGCTGCGCCCATCTTAGCTGAGTCTTTGCGCCACGCACCTTACAATATGCAGAACCAACGGTACAAGGCGATGATTTACAAGATTATGGGCAAGACTTCCAAAGCCATAAACATCTACCGCCATCTCATAACCCATCATCGTCAGAGTTACCTCTATCAGGAGCTTGCAGAGCTTATTGACGACAACAAAATCAAAGCAGCGCTACTCTGTAAGGCAATTATGACGCAGCGGGAGCCAAAGTTCACGCAGAAGACACGTTGGCAACTTGCCAACCTTTTGTATAATGTCGACAATCCGCGCGCCCGCTATGAGCTCGATAAGTGTATAGAACTGCGTCGTCAGGAAGGCTTCACCGTCACTTGGCACATGCAGAACCTCCTCGACACTCTTGCCGATGTGACACCCGTCAGCGAACGGGATGAGCGCAATTTCTACCGCAAAATGGGCACTATCGTCGACAAATTGAGGATTTATTGATTAGTGCTTTATTCGGTATACATGGCGGAATATAATTCGATTAATCCGTTTAAATTCGATGTAAAGACAGCAATAAAGTTCCATGTTATTTGCCTTTTCAAGGCAATCGGGCGCCTACAAGGGACGCCCCTGCAACGGATGGCAATGCTGTTTGGAAGTTTTTAGGATAATCGTGTTATTTTTTGGCAGTATTGCCGATTATGCTTAATTTTGCAAAAGGAAAGAAAAAGGAATGAGTCCAGTATTCGCAAGAGAAAAAGGTTATGTGTTTCTTAACGTGCAGATGTCGGGCAATGATGCAATAGAGTGGCCCGATTTGGATGTTGATTTGGAAATAGACAGCCTTAAACATCCCGAGCGTTATCCTCTTATAATGAAGCGCAACCAACTTGACTATATAGGCTGATGAAGATAGGAAACATAGATTTCGGCGACAAACCCGCATTTTTGGCGCCCATGGAAGACGTCACCGACATTGGATTTCGCAAGATGTGCAAGCGCTTCGGTGCTGCAATGGTGTACACCGAGTTTGTTTCTGCCGACGCGATAATAAGAAGTATAAAGTCGACGCTCGCCAAGATGACCATCGACGACGATGAGCGGCCCGTGGGAATACAAATCTACGGTCGCGATGTAGAGTCGATGGTATCGGCTGCGAAAATCGTTGAAAGCGTCCATCCTGACGTCATCGACCTCAACTTCGGCTGTCCGGTGAAGAAGGTAGCGGGCAAAGGCGCCGGCGCCGGCATGCTCCGCAACATCCCATTGATGCTCGACATAACGCGGGCCGTCGTCGATGCCGTCCACACACCTGTCACCGTGAAGACCCGTTTGGGCTGGGATATGAACAATCTCATCATCACCGAGCTCGCGCCGAAGCTCCAGGACTGCGGCATTCAGGCACTTACCATCCACGGCCGCACACGTAGTCAGATGTACACGGGCAACGCCGACTGGACACTTATTGGCGAAGTGAAACGCAATCCCAACATTCACATCCCCATAATCGGCAATGGCGACGTGACCGACTATGCCACGGCGAAGCACAATTTCGATGCTTACGGCGTCGACGCGATAATGATTGGGCGCGCAACGTTCGGCCGTCCGTGGGTGTTCCGCGAGCTCCGGAATGGCGGCGACAGTGGTTTGACAATCGACGACAAAATAGACGTACTTGAGGAAATGCTCCACATCAACGTCGAACGCATCGACGAGTACCGCGGCATACTACATACCCGCCGCCATCTTGCCGCCAGTCCCATCTTCAAAGGTATCCCCAACTTCCGCCAGACCCGCATCAAGATGCTCCGTGCCGATAAGCTTGACGATGTCATCGCCATTCTTGAGCAATGCCGTACGCTGCTGAAGGAAGCTGAGCAGAACCCCGAAGAATAAGAAATCTATAAATAGATACACGCAATTATCTGAGCCGTTACTGTGGAATCTACCACAGGGGCGGCTCTTTTGTGCTGCCCGATTCCCTTGCAAAGGCGAAAGTGAGGAACATTTATTCGGTCCTTCAGCCCAATCGGGTACCCACAAGGGGCGTCCCTGCAGTGGGTGTGTTTCAGCCGGAATGGATGTTTACAGATATTTGGAAGGGTAAAATCCAACTGCCTCATGTCGTGTTTTCATCTTCAAAACATACCAAAATCCCCTCCATTCGGAGGGGTTTGGGGAGGCCTTAGCTAACCTGTTGAAATTCAAAACGATACCTTTCGTGTTGGTTTTTAATTTATTTTTATGAGAAAAATAAATTAAAAATGGAAGAAAAATAAATTAAAAACCAACCAAAAATAAATTAAAAACCAATCTTAAGCATAAGCTTTGGCATTGCGAAACATAAGGGGTTATATCACAAGACGTAAGCTACGGGATTTCGAGACATATTTTTTTTGCACGAAAAACACGAAACAATCGATTTTGTTAAGATGTGCGATAGCCCTCCGGTCCACACGATTATCAGCCGCGATAACAAAAAGTAACTATTCGCAACCACAGACCTCAAAGAGGTTTCCGACAAGTACAGCCTCTTCGAGGCTGCCTAAGCCACTCTTAAAACCTCCCCAAGCCCCATCCCCTTGGGGGAGGCTTGGAGAGGTCGTCCCTTGAGTTCCAGGGCTGGTTTTGCCCGCTTTCACTTCTTCCCGATTACATATTGCAGGGTGTCGGAGGTGAAACCGCCGGACTCTTCGTTGAGGCTGAAGCCCTCATCCTTAGGTCCCGAGAAGCTCAGCTCTACCACCGTCGTTTGGTTGCGGGTAACAGGCACATTGATAGTGTCGCGCTTCACAGAGCCGTCCGATTGCGTCCACGTCGAGAAAACACGTATATTACTACTGTAATCGTCAGCCGTTCCGTTGATGATGTCAGAGAAGGAATATACGCTCTCGTGGTCGTAGACAGCGTCTTCCTTGCTCACCGTGAAGCCCTTAAGGTTCAGGAAGTTGAACGAGACAGACCCGTTGGAAGGCGGAGTAACGATGAAATGCAGTCCGAACACCGCCCGATGAAGGTTCAATGTCACACTTGCCGATGTCGCCGGGTCGAAATCCTCCACACCACCGAAGTACGTGTACGCACTCGGATTCCATGCATAGTAGCGCGTCGGCTTCCCGTTGACATCCTTGACATACAGTGCATATTTTCCCTCCGTCATATTGTCGAAGCCCGAAGTCGAACTGTACGTCATCGTGTTTGTCAGCTCCGTTGGCTTGTTACCCGTCATGAACGGCTCATAATACCTGTTTCTGTCGTGATAGAGAGTGTCCTCCACTGCCTTCAGTTCGATGCATTCAATCATGTACTTGTCGCCCTCGTCGAGCACCGCGTTTATCGATGCCGTCCCGTCGTACAGTCCGTAGGCATACGGCTCATAGCCATCGGCTGTCTGCTTGTATATGCTCACGCCGATAGTCTTCTGCCCTTCGCCTGCTGCGGCACGTGCCATTGGCTCCTCGCTTATCGACACCTGCTCCTCGTTGCACGTTATCGTGACGACCCGTTGTTCGTGCTCCGTCTCACCGGAGGTTGCGGTAGCCTCCTCATCGGTTGTGTTCTTGCACGAAGGTAAACATAAAATGACAGTGGCTGCGATTAGAGATAGTTGTGGAATTTTCATGATGATGTAGGTTTTTAAAAGAATTGATGTTTGATAATTTCACACTTAATGTGCAAAGATACTAATAAAAATCAATAAACAAAGTTTATTCTTGTAATTTCCATTTTTTATTAATAATTTTGTAGGTTAAATGCAATTAAATCGGACTTTACATGAATAAAATCGGACAATCACTATTCTTTGCCTGTGCGCTGACGCTTGCCCCCGTGGCCGCCAACGCCCAGACACCTAATACTCCTGTGTCGCAGATGGAGCGTATCGGCAGGGGTGCCGTTGCCATTCCTGACGGAACGCTCGGCAAAGGCAACTTCGTGAGCTGGCGCCTTCTGGGCACCGACGACGTGAAGGCTACGACTTTCAACCTCTACCGCAACGGTACGCTCATAGCAAGCAACCTCAACGGACCGACATCGTTTGTCGATTCGCTTGGCACGACTACATCGACTTACAAGCTCGAAACTGTCGTCAATGGTACCGTTACCGAGACCACCGGCGGCATAACACCATGGGAAGGCTACTTCAAGAAGCTTAAGTTGCAGCAGCCGGACGCCAGTGTGACCAACAACGACGACGTCTACTATCCCAACGACTGCTCCGTAGCTGATGTAGACGGTGACGGCGAGTATGAGATTATCGTCAAATGGGACCCGCAGCACAAAGGTCCGTCGAAGGATAACTCGCTGAGCGGTAAGACCTGCAACGTCATCCTCGACTGCTATAAGTTCGACGGTACAAGCCTGTGGAGCATCAACCTCGGTCCGAATATTCGTGCCGGAGCCCACTATACACAGTTCCTCGTCTACGACTTTGATGGTGATGGCAAGGCAGAAGTTATCTGCAAGACTGCTCCGTGGTCGAAGGACGGCAAGGGCAACTTCGTCACTGCCGCTGCCGACGATGCTGAGATAAAGAATGCCGACAACTCGAAGTCGTACCGCAACAGCAATGGCTTCGTCGTATCGGGCCCCGAATACCTCACTGTATTTAACGGACAGACCGGTGCCGCCATACATACCATCTTCTATCGCCCTAACCGCGCCGGTGGAGTAGGGGGCTCGGCTGACCTTCCTTCCGATGCTTATTGGGGCAAGAAGGGCGATAAGGGCAACCGCGCTGACCGTTTCCTCGCTACTGTTGCCTACCTTGGCGGACAGAACGCGAACCCCTCTGCCGTCTTCGTTCGTGGCTACTATATGCGGAGTTTCTTCTGGGCTGTCGACTTCGACGGCTCTAAGCTGAAGACACGCTGGCTCCATGAGTCGGCTGATAAGAACACCGTCAACCTGACGGATGCAAACGGCAAGGTCACAACGACGAAGTACACGAAGAGCACAAGCGGCAAAGGCAGTGCCACGGCTTACAATAACGGCAACCACAACCTGTCGTGTGCCGATGTCGACGGCGACGGAAAGGATGAGATTATCATGGGTTCGTGTGCCATTGACGACGACGGCTCGCTGCTGTATGCCACTGGTATGGGACACGGCGATGCCATTCACCTTGGCGATTTGAACCCTGACCGCCCTGGACTGGAAGTCTTTGAGATACACGAGGAGAAGAACATGCCGTACGGATGGGACGTTCACGACGCTGCCACGGGAGAGATACTCTACAGCGCAGCAGGTACGGCAGACAACGGACGAGGTATGGCAGCCGATGTCATGGCCTCCAACCGTGGTTATGAGTTCTGGTCGTCGAACGACAGGGACATCCGCAGTGTCGCTTCGGGTGATGTCGTAAGCACGAAGCACGTCTCGCAGGACTTCAGACTCTACTGGGACGGTGACCTTCAGGATGAGTTGTTCGACGGAAAGTACAGCAGTGGAACCGGAAAGTGCACCCCGCAGGTCGTCAGCGTCAACGCAGACGGCTCTCAGGCACGGCAAATCCTCGTCAACGGATACGATTTCACCGACACGGAACACCTCGGAGACCCGCAGACTTGCAATACAACCAAGGCTACTCCGTGCCTTATTGCAGATTTGTTCGGCGACTGGCGTGAGGAAATAATCATGTGGGACTGGAGCGACAAGGCAACTCTCGATATCTATTCGACGACCATTCCGACTGAATATCGTGTCCCGACGCTCATGCACGACCATACTTACCGCATGGGAGTGACGTGGCAGCAGACTGCTTACAACCAGCCGCCACACCTCGGATACTATCTTCCCGACTATGCCTGCTCGTTCACTCCAGCGGGAATCAATGCCGTGAAGACAACGGATAACGCAGAAAAGAACTCAATTCCTTATAATCTTGCAGGACAGCGTGTCAGCAATTCGTACAAAGGCATTGTTGTCATGAATGGCAAGAAGGTAGTAAAGTAAGGCAAAATGGTCCTCAACTATATTTGGATAGCATTCTTCGTCATCGCATTTGCATTTGGTCTCGTCGGCCTGTGCACGGGCGATACGACTTTATTTCAGAAGATGGTCGACGCTACGTTCGACTCTTCGAAGACTGCCTTTGAGACTTCGCTCGGCTTAACGGGCGTCTTGGCGTTGTGGCTGGGTATCATGAAGATTGGCGAACGTGCAGGAGCGGTCAACGTCTTGGCACGTATGCTGAGTCCGGTGTTCACGAAACTCTTCCCGGACATACCGAAAAACCACCCCGTTATGGGCAGTATCTTCATGAATATAGCGTCTAACATGCTCGGACTCGACAACGCTGCCACTCCAACGGGTCTCAAGGCGATGGCACAGATGCAGGAGCTGAACCCGAAGAAGGATACGGCGACGAATCCGATGATTATGTTCCTCGTGCTCAACACAAGTGGACTGACCATCATTCCTACAACTATTCTGGCGTTCCGCTCGTCATACGGTGCCGCACAGCCTACCGATGTGTTCATCCCAATACTGCTCGCCACGACGGTGGCAACGCTCGCCGGTATCATCATTACGGCTCTGTGGCAGCGCATAAACGTCTTGCAGCCAGTGCTGTTGGCAACCTTGCTCGGTCTCTGTGTTTTCGTCGGACTCGTCATTTGGGGTTTCGGACAGATGGATAAGAACACTATGGGCACTGTGACATCCATTGCGTCGAATTTAATTCTGCTGTCCATCATAGTGGCATTCATCCTCGCCGGCTTCTTCAAAAAGATAAATGTCTACGACGCTTTCATTGAGGGCGCAAAGGAAGGATTTACCACTGCGGTGCGGATAATACCGTATCTCGTCGCCATACTTGTCGGTGTGGGTGTGTTCCGTGCATCCGGTGCGATGGATATGCTCATCAACGGCATCAAATGGGTCGTCGAGCAGTGCGGACTAAATACCGACTTCGTGGGCGCTTTGCCAACTGCCTTTATGAAACCGCTGTCCGGCAGTGGTGCGCGCGGGCTCATGCTGGAGGCGATGAAGAACTATGGTCCTGACTCGTTTGTGGGCCGTCTGAGTTGTATCTTCCAGGGAAGCACTGACACTACGTTCTATATCCTCGCCGTTTACTTCGGCTCCGTGAGCATCAAATACACACGCCACGCTGTCGCCTGTGGTCTCCTTGCCGACCTCGCCGGCGTCATTGCCGCAATCATAATCGCTTATATATTCTTTGGATAAAACATGGCAAACTTAAAGTCTTTAGCAAAAGATACCGTCATTTATGGACTCAGCTCCATCATGGCACGGTTTATCAACTATCTGCTCGTACCGATACAGACGGCAAAATTCAATGCCGCAGGAGGGCAGTACGGTATAATAACAAACGTATATGCCTACGTCGCCCTGCTCATCATCATTCTGACGTACGGCATGGAGACAACGTTCTTCCGCTTCATGAGCAAGGAAGGCGAAGACCCGAAGAAGGTTTACGCCACGACTCTGCGAATGGTGGCAACGACGTCGACGGTGTTCGCACTACTTGTAATTCTCTTCAACCATCAGATTGCGGGCTTGTTGGGCTACAGCGACCACCCCGAGTACATCCTCGTTATGTACGTTACCGTCGCCATTGATGCGTTTACGGCTATTCCGTTCGCGTATCTCCGTTATGCCCATAGGCCTATTAAGTTCGCTTGTCTGAAGATTTTGAACATCGTGTTCAATATCGCGCTGAACATACTTTACCTCATCGTACTCCCTTATTTCAAGATAAACCTCTTCGGAATCTACGACGACAACTTTACCCTCGATGTCGTTTGGGTGTTCTATATAAATATGTTCTGCTCCGTGGCGACGCTGCTCATGCTTTGGAAGGAGCTCCGTGGCTTCCGCAATCCGTTCGATTGGACTACGTGCAAGCGCATGCTGAGCTACACATGGCCGCTGCTTGTCATGGGACTTGCAGGACAGCTGAACCAGTGCGCCTCGCAGATTATCTTCCCGTTCGTTTACGACGGTACTGCCACTGAGGCACGCACGCAGCTTGGCATATATGGTGCCTGTATCAAGATTGCCATGATTATGGTCATGATTACGCAGGCTTTCCGCTACGCTTATGAGCCGTTCGTGTTCGGAAAGGTGAAGGACAAGGACAATAAGGAGACTTACGCAAAGGCGATGAAGTACTACATCATCTTCACGCTGCTGGCGTTCCTTTGCGTCATGGGCTACATGGACATACTGAAATACATAGTCGGCAAGAGCTATTGGGAGGGACTTGAGATTGTTCCTATTGTAATGGCGGCTGAGATTATGTTCGGTATCTTCTTCAACTTGAGCTTTTGGTACAAGCTCACCGACCGCACTATATGGGGCGCTTACTTCTCCGGTATCGGAGCGGTGGTCCTCATCGCCATTGACATCATCTTCATTCCGCGGTTCAGCTATTGGGCTTGCGCTTGGGCTGGATTCACCTCTTATGCCGCAAGTATGGTGCTTAGCTACTTCTTCGGACAAAAGTATTACCCGATAAACTACCCGATTCGCGAGATACTGTTCTATGTTGTCATGGCTGCAATAGCCTTCGCTATCATCTCGGCAAGCAACGCTTACATGTCGTTCTGGCTCGCAATAGTCGTCAATACGCTTGTTATAGCAATCTTTGCGTTTACCATCGTCAAGCGCGACATGCCCCAGTTGCTTCAGAAAATACGCCGACGCTAGCCCCCGCCCCTCAGGTAGCTGGCTCCCACCTTTCTGCCAGCCTGCCTCCGCCCCTCAGGCTTCCGCCTGCCAAAGCTCTAGCCCCGCCTGCGTTCGGTATGCTGAGGCGCCGCCTCAGCCTTTCCTCGTAACCAGTAAAAACAATATATATAATGAGAAAAGCTATTTTATTTCTAAGTGTAATGCTTCTCGGAGCTGCGCCGATGCATGCCGACGAGGGCATGTGGACGCTCTACAACCTCCCGGAAGCTGTCTACAACCAAATGAAGGAGGAAGGCTTCACACTGCCGTATGCCGACCTCTATGAGAGCCCCAACGCCATTAAGAACTGCGTTGTGAACTTCTCGGGCTATTGCTCGGGTGTCGTAGTGTCACCGGACGGTCTCGTATTCACCAACCACCACTGTGGCTTCTCGGCAATCAACAGCCACTCCACCGTTGACCACGACTACATGCTGAACGGCTTCTATGCAAAGAGCTACGAAGAGGAGTTGCCTAACGACAACATGTTCGTCAGTTTCATGCGCGACCAAAAGGACATTTCTGCGCGCGTCCTGCCGCTTATTGCCGGTAAGGGAGCTATGGAGCAGGCAGTCATCATCGACTCGCTTACAAACGCTCTGACGGACTCTGTGAAAGGCGTCGACAGTACGCTGCATGTCGATATCGACCCGTTCTTCGAGGGTAACAAGTACTATGCTACGACGTATCAGGACTTCACCGACCTCCGTCTTGTGTTCGCACTGCCTAAATCGATGGGTAAGTACGGTGGCGAAACCGACAACTGGATGTGGCCGAGACAGACTTGTGACTTCTCGGTGTTCCGCATCTATGCCGACAAGAACAACCGTCCGGCTCCGTATAGCAAGGATAACGTTCCGTATCACCCAGCCTGCTGGGCTCCTGTCTCACTGCAAGGCTACCGCGACAGCTCTTTCTCGATGACTGTCGGATACCCTGGCTCGACGGAGCGGTACCTCTCTTCGTATGGCATTGAGAGTATGAAGGAGAACGAAAACAAAGTTCGCATCCAAGTGCGCACCATCAAACTCGGTATTCTTAAGAAGTATATGGATGCCAGCGAGAAAGATAGAATAAACTATGAGAACGCGTTTGCCAACTCAGCAAACTACTGGAAGAACTCCATAGGAATGAATAAGTGCATCGATTCTATTGGTATCGTACAGCAGAAGCGTGACTTTGAGAAGAGAATTGAGGCTTGGCAGGATTCGACGTCACTCTCTGACAAGGTCGACTTTGCATACCTTGAGAAACTGTACAAGGAGCGTTCGCCGTATACCCGTGCCGTAAACTACTGGACGGAGTGCTTCTGGAACAACTCTGAATTCCTCCGCCGCGCCACGAGAATGAACACTCGTATGGAGGCTGCGAACCCTGATGCTGACCCTAAAGACCAGTATCTCGAGTTCGAAGACAACAGTGACAAGTGGAATATGGACCTCGACAAGGAGCTGACGGCTGCTATGCTCGAGGACTTTGGCAGTCAGATTCAGGCTGATTGGCTTCCTTCGTGCTACACAACGATAAAGAAGAAGTTCAAGGGAGACTATAGGAAGTATGTCGATTATGTATATAGTAAGAGCAAAATACTACAGCCCGGAGCCAAGTTCTACCCTGCCCGGAACAGCTTCCGTAAAGACCCGGGAGTGAAATTGGGCATCGACCTCGTCAGCACCATCTATGTCTTGCAGATGAAGGAAATGGAGTATGAGGAGAAAATCAACGACGAAGAGCGTAAGCTATGTGCTGCAAAGGTTCGCATGGAGCAAGATTTGCCACACTATAGCGATGCCAATTTCACCATGAGACTTAGCTATGGACAGGTCGGCGGCTACCGTATCGGCACGCACAAGACCAACTACTACACCGACGCAGAGAGCATCGTGGAGAAGATGAAGCATGGTGATGAGAACGCAGAGTACAAGGCTGAGCCTATAATGCAGGAGCTTTTGTCGCAGAAAGACTACGGTCGCTATCAGGATAAGACAACCGGCAAACTGCAACTTTGCTTCCTTACGAACAACGATATTACAGGAGGAAACTCTGGTTCGCCTATGTTCGACGGTCAGGGACGCCTTATCGGACTCGCCTTCGACGGCAACTGGGACAGCCTTTCTTCTGATATCAACTTCGACAGACAGCTTGCACGCTGCATCGGAGTTGACATTCGCTACGTCCTTTACATGATGGACAAGTGGGGACATGCCGACCGCCTGCTTAAGGAAATACACCCTCAGTAACGCTATAAAGCCATCAGGCGGAGCTCGTCTCCGCCTGATGCTAAATTTGTCATAGTCCTTTGAGGTATTAAACAAATAAAGGCCGGTGCCCTTTTGGACACCGGTCTTTCTACGTTAGTATGTTATGAAAAATTTGAGAGAATTTGAAACTTCACAGTTTCATTGTTTTACTAAACATGATTTTATAGAGAAAGCATAGAAATTTATCTTATTTTACGGACATCTGCGTTGGCATTTTGTTTATCGACATAGTGTCAATGGTGCTCGCAGTGTCAACCTTTGCAACTGAAGGACCATCCTTAGGACGCTGAATGTTGGCTACGTTCTGCTGCTGAGGCTCCTCGTATGAGAATGCTCCCTGTATTGCGTTGCCAAGCGTTAGGATGATTGCTACAACGGCTGCGGCGCGGAATAAAGGCATCAGACGCTGTTTCATCGTGATTACGCGTGCATGTACCGGCTTCTCGCTCTCAACCTTTTGCAGTACTTTCTGGTCAAAGTCATCGCCCAGCACGTCTTCCTTGGGTTCGCTCTGCTCATAAGCGAAGAGCGGTTGGTAAGCGCGTAGCTCGGCGGGGACGTCCTTCTGGGAGAAGAACGTGCGCAAAATCTCCTCTTCTTCAAGAGAAGTCTCGCAGCGCCAGTAGCGTTCCAAAAGCTGTTTGATGTACTTATAATCCATAATTGTCTAACTTTTCGAATTTTTGTTTTATGGTCTGGCGTGCCCGGAAGATGTTAACCTTGACCTGTTCCTCGGTTATTCCGAGTATCGTGGCTATCTCTTTGTAGGGCTTTCCTTCGAAATCACGGAGCTGAATGCAACTTCGTTGTTTCTCAGGCAGACCATTTACGAGTTCCCGAACGGCTTGAATTCTGTCTTGCTGGACGGTTTGCTCGTATGGAGTAGATGATGTTGTGGGCTCGTTCGTTACTGTTGCGTCAAGGCTGACGTTGTTGCTTTCGCGTCGTTTTGCCCTGTCCAGTGCGAGATTTCGGCATATTGTCATGCTGAAAGCACCAATGTTATCGATGTCGTTCCAGCTGTCTCGCTTGTCCCAGACTTTTATCAGCGTATCCTGAACGATGTCTTCTGCCTCTGCTCTGTTGAGAGTGATGCGCAGCGCCAACCTGAAAAGCTCGTTCTTCAGTGGCAGAACATCGTCACGAAAACTGATATTTTTCATCTTCTCTCTGAAACAATGACGACTAAGCGAGGGCAAATGTTACAGCCGAAGCTTAGTTTTTAAAATTCATTAACATTACTTTCTTATCACGGTACCTTGTTTTCCGTTGATGGCGGACGCAAGAGTGATGACAACTTTGCCAACTCCGGCATCCACGGCGGACAGTGCATTCTCTATCTTTGGTATCATTCCGCCCGATATAGTGCCGTCAGCAACGTAACGGTCGAAGTCGGGTCGGGTTATCGTCGGTATCACACTGCTGTCGTCGTTGGCGTCTTTCAGGACTCCTGGTTTCTCGAATGAGAACACAAGAGTTACGTCGTAGTGCTTCGCCAAGGCTTTGGCAGTCTCCGATGCGATAGTGTCAGCATTGGTGTTGAGGATGTTTCCTGCGCCATCGTGCGTCAATGGTGCCATAACGGGTGTTATACCATTCTCTATAAGGGTGGAAAGCAGCTTACCGTCGACCTTGTCCACATCGCCGACGAAGCCATAATCGACTCCATCCTTTATAGGACGGCGGTGGCTGAGGATAACGTTGGCATCGGCACCGGTAAGCCCCAATGCATTGATACCTTTCGACTGAAGTTTCGCAACGAGGTTCTTGTTGACCAATCCACCGTAAACCATCGTGACTACTTCGAGCATATCGGCATCCGTTATTCGTCTTCCGTTCACCATGTGGCTCTCTATACCGAGTGCGGAAGCAACCTTTGTGGCGCGCCTTCCGCCTCCGTGAACGAGGACTTTACGTCCTTCTATCTTTGAGAAGTTCTCCAGCAGCTCTGCAAGTTTGCCTTCGTCCTCCACTATTGCACCACCAACCTTAACGACGGTCAGCGGCTCCTTGTGCCTTATATTTATCTCTTTTGTCATGCCTTTATATACTTTAGGAAATCAAACATCCTCACCTTGAGTGAGGCTTGGGGAGGATTTTGTATGCATTTTACTGCAAATACGTGTATCCGTAGAGCCCTGAGCGATAGTTGGAAAGGAACTCCTTGCCCTCCTCGAGCGATATTTTGCCCTGTCGGACACTCTTCGTAACCCACTGCTCAAGCTGCCGCACAAGCTTCTTAGGATTGTACTGGACATATTCCAGGACTTCTTCAACGGTCTCACCGTCGATAATCTGGTCAATGTGATACGTGCCGTCCTTCACGCTAATGTGCGCCGCCGTCGTATCGCCGAAGAGGTTGTGCATGTCGCCGAGTATCTCCTGATAAGCCCCAACGAGGAAAACACCGAGGTAATACGGCTCATCCTTCTTCAGCGCATGTACCGGAAGCACGTTCGACAGTGAGCCACCAGTGGTGAAATTCGTTATCTTTCCGTCCGAGTCACACGTGATATCCTGTATCGTACAGTTGCGTGTCGGCTTCTCGTTGAGCCTTGATATCGGCATAATCGGGAACAACTGGTCGATGCCCCAGCAGTCGGGAAGTGACTGGAATATAGAGAAGTTGCAGAAATACTTGTCCGCCAGCAATTTGTCGAGTCCCCGAAGCTCATCCGGAACATGCTTCATCGTCTTCGCAATGGCGTTAATCTCGTGGCACACACTCCAGTACATAGCCTCGATTTCAGCACGCGTCTTAAGGTCAACCATACCGTGTGCGAACATGTCGAGGCAGTCCTCGCGTATCTGTTCTGCGTCGTGCCAGTCCTCAAGCATCGACTTTGGCGTTAGATTATCCCATATCTCGTACAGGTCCTTTACCAGTTGGTGGTCCGTTTCCTTAGCTTCGAACTCCTCAGGCATCTCCGGCAGCGATGCGGCACCTAACACATTGAGCACGAGGACTGAGTGATGAGCCGCCAAACTGCGTCCGCTCTCCGTTATAATGTTAGGATGCGGAATGCCGTTCTTGTTGGCTATGTCCACGAAAGCATACACACAGTCGTTGATGTACTCCTGAATGGAATAGTTGACAGAGCTCTCGTTGTTCGATGAGCGCGTACCGTCATAGTCAACTCCAAGTCCTCCGCCGCAGTCGACGAATTCAATGTCGTAGCCCATCTTCCGCAGATTGACATAGTATTGTCCTGCTTCAGTGAGCGCCGACTGTATTCGCCGTATCTTCGTTATTTGGCTCCCGATGTGGAAGTGAATGAGTTTCACGCTGTCATGAAGTCCCACGGCATCGAGATGTTCCAATGCCTGCAGCAGTTCCGACGGTGTAAGACCGAACTTCGATGCGTCACCGCCGCTCTCAGCCCATTTCCCCGAGCCCGAAGAAGCCAGCTTAATGCGAATTCCGATGTTCGGTTTCACATGCAGACGCTTTGCCGTTTTCGCAATGATGTCAATCTCATTGAGCTTTTCAACGACAATGAAGACGTGCTTGCCGAGCTTCTGCGCCAGCATGGCGAGCTCTATATAGCTTTCGTCTTTGTATCCGTTGCAGATGATAAGCGAATTCGACTTGCACTGAACGGCAATCACCGCGTGCAGCTCAGGTTTTGAACCAGCCTCCAGTCCGAGGTTGTAGCGTTCGCCGTGGGATATGACCTCGTCGACGACCGGCTGCATCTGGTTGACCTTAATAGGGTAAATTATATAGCTCTTGCCCGTATATCCGTATTCCTCACGCGCCTTGTCGTAGCACGACGCCATCTTTTCAATACGGTTGTCGAGTATGTCTGGGAAGCGGAGCAATACCGGAGGAGTAACATCGCGCAGAGCTAGCTCATCGAGAACGTCGCACAAGTCAATCCTTGTATCATCCTTGCACGGCGATACATAGACATGTCCCTTCTCGTTGATGCCGAAATATGATGTCCCCCATCCGTTTATATTGTATAACTCTTCAGAATCTTCTATTGTCCACTTCTTCATTTCTACTTATTAAATATGTATAATATCATTCAATGGCGAGCAACCGTTTCAGTTCGCTGACGGTGACTTTAATCTTCTCGTAGTTGTCCATCAAGTTCACATCGAGCGTGTGGCGCGCCTTGCCATAGAACTTCTCGCGCTCTGCCAGCTGCTCCCTGATGAACACCCGAACCTCTTCAGGAGTCTTGTTGAGCAGCAGCGGACGCACCGTACGTCCCATCTTCAAGTGCCCGTACAGAACTTCCGGCGTTGCTTTGAGGTAAACTGTCTCGCCCTGGGCATTCATATAGTCCATGTTATCGAAGAAACACGGCGTTCCTCCACCACATGATATGATGACATTCTCGAACTCCGCCACCTCATGCAGCATGTTATGCTCAATCTTGCGGAAACCTTCCTCACCGCGTTCGTCGAATATCTGCTTCACCGTCTTGCGCATACGGCTCTCTATATACCAGTCTAAATCGTAGAAAGGCATATCCAAATCCTTCGACAAAGCCTTGCCCACGGTTGTCTTTCCGGCACCCATGTAGCCAAGGAGGATTATCCTTGACGGCCGACTTCCTGTTGTTGTGTTGCTCATACCGTTGTCCATTATCTTCTTCTGCGTGCCTTAGGCTCCGGCGCATTCTCCACAATATGCTTGCATTCGTCGTACGTCAGCTCCGTAGCACGTGCACGCTGCTCCTTCGTCAGACGGTAGTTCTTGCCGTCGTAGGCGATGTATGGACCGTAACGTCCGTCCATTACCTCCATCTTCGGGTCCTCGTCGAAAGCCTTCAGATGACGTTTCTTGTCGGCCTCGCGCTTCTGCTTGATGAGCTCCACTGCGTCGTCGAGGGTTATAGCCATAGGGTCTTCGCCCTTAGGAATGCTTACATACTTCTTGTTGTGCATGACATAAGGACCGAAACGGCCTGCTCCTACTACGACGTCGCTGTCTTCAAACAGTCCCAGCGTGCGTGGAAGCTTGAACAACTCCAGAGCTTCGTCGAGCGTAATCGTCTCCATGCTCATTCCCGCAGGCAGCTGAGAGAAACGTGGTTTGTCCTTATTGTCGGCGACACCGATTTGTACCATCGGTCCGAAACGTCCAATCTTGACGAACACAGGCTTGCCGGTCTTAGGGTCAGTGCCCAGTTCCCGCTCGCCAGCCTTGTGCTCGGAGCGTGAGTTCATGACCTTTTCGACCTCGGGCTCGAAGTTCTTGTAGAACGTCTTCATTTCCTTGTTCCATGCCACTTTACCCTCAGCAATCTTATCAAACTCCTTCTCCACGTTGGCAGTGAAGTTGTAGTCCATTATCTCCGGGAAGTTCTTCATCAGGAAATCGTTGACAACAATGCCGATATCAGTAGGAATCAGCTTGCCCTTGTCTGCTCCGACGAGTTCCGTCTTTGTAGAAGTCTTGATGTTACTGCCCTTCAGCGTGTCGATTGAATATTCGCGTTCAGTGCCTTTCTTGTCGCCTTTCTCGACATACTGTCGCTGCTGGATGGTCGAAATAGTCGGTGCGTAGGTTGACGGGCGGCCAATGCCGAGCTCTTCAAGCTTGTGAACCAAACTAGCCTCAGTGTAGCGGCTTGGTGGTGCCGAGAAACGTTCTGTCGACGTAATCTCCTTCGGTGTGAGCTCGTCGCCTTCCTTCATTGCCGGCAACATACGTGAGAAGTCCTCCTGCGGCTTGTTGTCATCGTCGTCAGTCGACTCACGATACACTTTCAGGAAACCGTCGAAGACGATTACTTCACCGTTGGCAACGAACGTAGCGTCGGTCTTTGCGCTGTCGGAATTTGCCTGCGACGGAATTATTTCTATAGTGGCAGAAGTCTTTTCTATCTGTGCGTCAGCCATCTGCGATGCTGCCGTGCGCTTCCATATAAGCTCGTAGAGGCGCTTCTCCTGCGTCGTTCCCTCTATGTGGACATTGCTCATGAATGTCGGACGGATAGCTTCGTGCGCCTCCTGAGCACCCTTGCTGTGGGTGACATAGTTGCGCGGCTTGCTGTATTCTTCGCCCCAGAGCTTCGTAATCTCCTCTTTGCTGGTGTTGATGGCAAGCGACGAGAGGTTGACACTATCGGTACGCATGTACGTTATGTTACCGTTCTCATACAGATGCTGAGCAATCATCATCGTCTGGCTCACCGTGAAGCCCAGCTTACGTGCTGCTTCCTGCTGCAAAGTCGATGTTGTGAAAGGTGGCGCAGGCGCGCGCTTGAGCGGTTTCTTGTTTATTGCCGATACGCGGAACTGTGCATCCTTGCACATTTCGAGGAATGCCGTGGCCTCGTCGTGGGTCTTGAAGCGGCGGTTAAGCTCTGCCTTGACCTCGCTCTTGGTACCGTCGGTGTTGGTGAGGGTGAAGATTGCGTTGATGCGATAGTACGGTTCGCTCTTGAAATTCTGTATCTCACGCTCACGTTCGACGATGAGTCTGACGGCAACACTCTGCACACGGCCTGCCGACAGTGCCGGCTTTACCTTGCGCCACAGCACCGGTGAGATGCGGAAACCCACCAGGCGGTCGAGGACACGGCGTGCCTGCTGGGCGTTGACGAGGTTCATGTCGAGGTGACGCGGGTTCTTTATGGCTTCAAGAATTGCCGGTTTCGTTATCTCGTGGAACACGATGCGGCTCGTCTTAGCCTCGTCCAGACCGAGCACTTCGCACAGATGCCAGCTTATGGCCTCTCCCTCTCTATCTTCATCGGATGCAAGCCATACCTTCTTGGCAGCCTTAGCGTTCTTCTTAAGTTCACTGACGACCTTCTTCTTCTCCTCCGGTATGACGTAGTGGGGTTCCAGCGTGTCTGTGTCGATGCTGAGTTCCTTCTTCTTCAAGTCGCGGATATGACCGTAACTTGACATCACTTTATAGTCTTTTCCTAAAAATTTCTGAATTGTTTTTGCCTTTGCGGGGCTCTCTACAATAACTAAATTGTCTTGCATAATTAATTGAAAAGTTCAAAACTCAATGTTTCTTATATTTCGTTCAACACTCTGAAGGCAAGTCATTGACTTCAAGGCGCTAAATGCTTAGTACCAATGTACAAGGGCGCAAAAGTAAGAAAAACTTTTGCTATCACATTATTATATAAGGAAAATTTCTAATTTTTTAAGGTTTCGGCGATTGTTTGGGCTGACTGGCTGAGGCTTTTGGTGCTTGCCCCGTTGTGGAATGCGAATTCTGCATTTAATCATTTGTTTGCCTTTTCAAGGTGAGCGGGCAGCCACAAGGGCCGCCCCTGCGGTGGATGTTATAGGATAATCTGTATTTAATTAATCCCTATTCGCCAACTATAGACGGGTGTTGAAGGGCGATGGTGACGGCGCGGCGGATGCTGCCGAGTCCGAACTGCTCCGGGCGAATGTCGCTCTTGGCAATCCAAAATGCTGAGGCTGCATCGTCGTTAGCATGCAGTACGCTGTCGTCGTCAACACGGCAGAGGAAGAAGGAATCCAGGGTGGGCACCGTAAAGCCTGAGTATACGTATTTATTTGGCAAACTGAAGAGGAACTTGGAACTGACAACGGTGAGTCCGGTTTCCTCCTTTACCTCTCGTGCCACGCCTTCTTGCAATGTTTCTCCTATATCGCAGAAGCCGCCGGGCAAGTCGAATGTTCCTTTTGCAGGCTTCAAGGCGCGCCGCGTGACGAGCAGTTCGCCTTTGCTGTTCATGATGAATGCCGCCGTCGCAGCACTCGGATTCAAATAGTAAACGAACCCGCAGTCCTCGCACCGCATGCTCTTGAAGTCGTTGGGTACAAACCTCCCGCTGCCGCATTGGGGGCAGAAGTGGAAGAAAGAACATCCAAGCCCCCTCTCAGAACTTCCTGGTGACCTCTCCAAACCTCCCCCAAGGGGAGGCTTTTGATTACCTAAGCAATTGTTGGGCTTTGTGTTTTCTTTCATAAGTTGTAAGTAAGAGTGTTACGCTTGGATTTTTGTGGTGATTCTGACAGCCACTGCAGGGACGGCCCTTGTGGCTGTCGGCTTGCCTTGGAAAGGCGTATGAAGGTGCTTTCAGACGACCTTCCCCAAAGAGGATGCTTGGCAAGTATGTCCTCTTGGTAATCAAACATCCTTCCCTTGGGGAAGGCTTGGTTAGGATATTGCGTGGGGGAGGGTGGTTTATCACCACTCATCCGTCCTGAACGGAATCAGCGGCAGCAACGCCTGGTTTTTGAGATTGCCAATCTGGAAGTTCTTGAAGCAATAGCGGACGGCAACCGGCTTGGCCACATCCTTCGAGATGACGGCAATCCATTCGTTGTGCTTGTTGTTGCCGGGAACCCAGAAGTGCTTTGCCTCAGCTTTGTGGAAGACTTTGTCGGAGCCTGCAACCTCGAAGCCTTCGATGCCGTCGTAGCGTGAGACACCACCGTAGTCGTTCTTCAACTTAATGAAACACGTGTCGCCGACGATGTCCATCTTGTCGAACTGGGCACTCTCACAGCGTATGCCCGTGAAGCCGTAGTTGTGGTTGAGGGCAATGAAAGCGAGGCGCTCGCCGACCTGCCGCTTCTGCGTTGGGTGTATCTGTCCCTTTTCGTAAGGGTAGACGAGGTCGTTGGTGCATACTATGTCGCTGTTCGGAATTAACGAGAGAGCCTTCACCTGCTGCTCGCGGAGCTTTGCTCCATCAATGCCGGGACCGTAATCGAAGGGCGCTATCTGAACGAGATAGAAAGGGATGTCGCCTTCGCCGAAGCCTTTGCGCCACTGCTCGACGAGCTTTGACAGACGGAAGGCGTACTGTGGTGTGTGGTAGCCTACGTTCGAGCAGCCCTGATAGAAGAGGATGCCCTTCACGGTGTAGTTCTGTATCGGGTTGAAAGTACCGTTGCCCCATACCATCGGGCGGTAGTAGTCGTATTCAATGTCACGGACCATAGCCACAGAGTCAAGGTTTTCGTCGGTGTACTTCTCGCAATTCTCCTTGTTGAGCCAGCTTTCCACACGTGAGCCGCCCTTGTTAGCCTCGATGAGACCTACCGGAATGTTCAGCGTCCTCGACAACATGCGACCGAAGAAATATCCCGTTGCTGAGGCGTTGGAGACGTTCTGTATGTCGGCATCGAGCCAACGGCAGTCGGCATCGTCACGAGGTGTCATACAGGTGACGCTCGGTATCTTGCAGAAACGAAGTCCACGGTTGTTCACGGCGTCAGCAACAACGTTGTTATAGTCCTGCACCGGGCAGTTGCCGAAACCCATCACGGGCATCTCCATATTGCTCTGACCTGCGCAAACCCACACTTCGCCCGACAGGATGTTGCCAATGGTGACGGCTCCCTCGCCATCATCGAAGCTTATCGACAGTGGAGTGAAACTTGCCGCCGGTGTCTTGACACGTATTTCGAAGCGTCCGTCCTTGCCGGCTTTGGTGTTGTATTTCTCTGCTGTCCAGCTCGGTGCTACCGTAACGGTCTTTCCTGCTTTCGCCCAGCCCCACAGACGTGCGTCGCTTTGCTGCTGGAGTACCATTCCGTCGGAAAGTACGTGAGGTAGACGGACCTTTGCCGATGCGTTGACGGAGAAGAGAAGCGAGGCACAAAGTGCTGTTGTGCCAATCAGACTTCTCCCCAATCTTGTTTCAAAGAGATTTCTTTTGTTTCGTAAGTTATTCATAATAGTCAGTTATTTTGGTTTCTCGTTCATTCCCACTTTGCAATGCAAAGTTAGCGAAACAAAACGAAGTGGCAAAGAAAACACCTCCTTTTCTGTTTTGTCACCAACTATATAGTATTCTGCCATTACCTGTCATCGCCTGTCATCGCTTATCCCCGCCTACACCATCGCCCTCCTTCAAGAACGCCATCTCTCACCTCCTGCAATCCCAAACCTCACCTCCCGCGATGAAAAATAAATTATTTTTGATTGATTTTTAATTTATTTTTCTTCCATTTTTAATTTATTTTTCGATCAAAAATAATTTATTTTTCAACCTCAAAGTTGCCGAATGGAATCGCGAAACATAAGCTACTGATAGCCAATAGGTAACGAACGGCGCTCTGTTTACTTGATTAAATGGTACGTTCCGCCCGCCAATGGCTTGATGACACCTTTCAGTTCGAGTTCGAAGAGAAGGGCTGAAAGACGGTTGATGGCGATGCCCGTGGCAGCAGTAAGCGCGTTGAGCTGCTGGTCGTTGGTATCGGCAAGGGCATGGACGATGGTCTTCGCCTCTTCGGTCATCTCCGGGAAGAGCTCGCGTTGTATGCCTTGTTGTTGCGCTTTCCTCAACCGTTCGTCGTCGTCCCATCGCATTGCCTTCACGAAATCGGCAGCTGAGGTGATGAGGGCGGCACCGTTGTCGCGGATGAGATTGTTGCAACCCTCACTGTACTGGGCTCCTACGGGGCCTGGGAAGGCGTAGACGTCGCGGTCATAACTGCGGGCTATGGAGCACGTTATGAGTCCGCCGCCTTTCGCCGCACTCTCTATGAGGATGGTTGCGTCGGAGCATCCCGCCACGATACGGTTGCGTTGGACGAAGTTTTTTGCGAAAGGCTCAGTGTGGGTCATATATTCCGTGAGCAGTCCGCCTTGCGAAAGCATTGCCACGGCTGTGTCGCGGTGAGGGCGGGGGTATATGGTGTCGAGTCCGTGGGCTAGCACTCCGACCGTTTCGAAACCGTTTTCGAGGGCGGCACGATGGGCACAGATGTCGACTCCGTAGGCTAGTCCGCTGAAGATAAGTACGTCGGGACAAAGCTCCCGCAGGTCTTTGACGAAATCACGGATGATGTCGCGTCCGTAGTTGGTGCAGCGGCGGGTGCCTACAATGTTAATGGCGTGGCGTGCGTTGAGGTCGGCATTGCCCATGAAATAGAGCACGAGGGGTGCGTCGGAGCACTGTTTCATGCGCTGAGGGTAGCGAACATCACTCATCACGATTGGCGTTATGTCGTGGCGGATGTCGTAGTCGAGCTCGGCTTCGGCACGCTGCTGCTGACTGTCGATGTTGTGCAGTCCGTCGACGAGGTAGCGGGAGGCGTCGGGGATGGCGTCAGTTATGTTGTTGCGGTGCTCGATGACGGCGGTCGCAGAGCCCAGACGGTTGTAGAGCTCGATGATGCCGGCGGGGTGGAAGCGGTCGATGCGCGAGAGCGTCATCGCGTTGAGGATTTCTTGTTCTTCTTTTTCTGTCATTGCTTTGTTGGGGATTGCTTCTGCGGCGCAGAAGCATGCTGAACGGGGAAGGGTAGGGACTGACGGTTACTGGACGTAGGGTGCGAAGGCGGCTTCGTACTCCGGGCTCACGCCGAGGCGTCCGTTGATGAGGGTGACGAGCTCGGCGGTGCAGTGGAAGCAGAGCCGTTCGTCGTCGGCGCGGTAGATGTCGTGGGTAAAGACGTAGCGCAGTCCCTCCTTGCGTAGCCCCATGCGCGATATAAACTCGTCGTCGCTGCGTAGCGGGACCTTGTATTGCAGCGTCATACGGGCAACGACGGCGTCGATGCCTTTCTCGTGCAGTTGTGCAAAACTTACGCCGATGCTTTTCAGAAAGCGGTGGCGTGTGTGTTCGGTATAGTGGAGGTAGTTGGCGTTGTTTACGATTCCTTCGATGTCGCATTCGTAATCGCGAACCTCCATGCGTGTTTCAAATATGTATTTTTCCATGTTTCCGTGTTTTGCCGTGGATGTTCGGTGGCTTCTTTGTGGGTGCTTCCTGGTTTCTTTGGTGGTTGCTGTAGACTTGGATAGACGTTATAGACTTTTATAGACGGTCTATCCCAGTCTATCAAGTCTATACAAGTCTATCGGAGCTGTCTGTCTTTCTCTTCCTTAGCCTGCTCCTTTCCTCCCCTTCAAGTACTCATACCCGAACCTGCAACGGAGACAGTCGCGGCGGTCACAGTACTCGTTCTTGAGTTGGATGAGAGCCTGCGAGTCGCCGGCGTTGTCGACACGAAGCCCGACATCTTTCCACATGCGTGTGATATGGTTGTCCTCAGCCTTCAATTCTTCGAGGAAGTCGAACGCACGGTCGCAGAGACGGTCGTCGCCCTTGTGCCGTCCGTAGGCGAAAAGCATTGGTATGACCGTGTTTATGAGCAGAAGGTCGAGCGAGGCCGCTGACAGATTCTTCTTGTTTCGCTTCCCGACGTTGCCGAAAGTATAGTGAGTCTCCCAGTAAGGGGTGACGTTCGTCTTCATAAGACTGCGCGCCTTCTTCACCGTATCACATTCGGCGAGTGCCGCAAGTGATGTTTTGTGGTTGAAATAGAGGTTGGCGAGTTGCGAGATGCGTATGTGCGGGAAGTTCTGAGGGCGCAGACGGAGAAACCGCCACAGCCCGAAGTCCATTGGATGAAGCGAGAACTTGTTGGCTAAATACATGTATTCGCTCCTGAGACGAGAAAAATAGCCCTCCGACAGTGCGTCCTTGCGGTACCGCTCGGGTATCGTTTTCTCGTCGAGGAAGCCTGCCTGACCCATGAAGAAAGCCTCAATCTGGATTATATCGTCGCGATGGTGCGCCACACTACTTAGTGGAATGTTCTCTGCCCACGTCTCGAAGGCGTCGCCGTTGATGCCAAAGCCGTAGTTGCGGGCTAGCGTTATGAAGTATGCCTGCTCCCAAGAGCCGTTGGCACGGCGCGCCCGTCCGGCTATCATCTCCGTCTTTTGCTCGAGGCGTTCGGTCTGTAGCGCGCTCAGCCAAGAATGAACCATGAGACGGGAGAGGCTCGGTATAATCTTATAACATGGGGGATAGTTCTCGGTTGATAGTAATTCGCGGTAGT
This sequence comes from uncultured Prevotella sp., assembly GCA_900314455.1. Lineage (GTDB taxonomy): Bacteria > Bacteroidota > Bacteroidia > Bacteroidales > Bacteroidaceae > Prevotella. Next base: position 26,219 of record OMVI01000108.1, read on the forward strand.
TTTCGGCAACGCTCTCGGGCACACTGAGCTGCATCTGTGGCGGAACGCTGCCGTTTGAGGTACGTACCTCTGTGTCAATGACTCCGGCAACATGCAGTACGACATTGTCATAGTGCGGGTCGTGGTCGTGACCATGCAAGAACCAGTCGCTCGACTTGTCGTGTATCTCGACGTTGCCGACCCACAGCATGCCTCCAATCTTCACCTTGGCGTTGAAGAAATCGGGACCGGCGTTGCGGTTGTGGAGCCCCGGGTCGATGACCTCGACTGTCTGTCCGTCAGTCGTGGCGAGTCCCGTGAGCGGGAACATCTTGTGTTTCCAAACGTAATGAAGCAACTGTTCCATAATAGATTTGGTTGATTATAATGCAAAACTACATAAAAATATTGTAATAGATACGCTAAAGCGCGAAAAAAAAGTTACCTTTGCAGAAATTTATCTACATTAAAAAGGAATTCAATATGAAGATAGCTCTTATCGGATACGGCAAGATGGGACACATGATTGAGCAGATTGCCGTTGAGCGTGGTCATGAAATCGTTTGTAAGATTGATGTCGACAACCAGGACGCTTTTGACTCTCCGGAGTTCGCCAGTGCTGATGTCGCAATAGAATTTACTAATCCTACCGCCGCATACGGCAACTATCTGAAGGCTTTCAAGCACAACGTGAAGGTTGTCAGTGGCTCGACGGGATGGATGAAGGACCACAAGGCTGACGTTGAGGCTCTTACAAAGGATGGCAAGCAGACCCTTTTCTGGGCGAGCAACTTCTCCATCGGTGTTGCAATATTCTCTGCCGTCAACCGCTATCTGGCTAAGATAATGAACCAGTTCCCGCAGTATGACGTCGAAATGGTTGAGACTCATCACGTCCATAAGCTTGATGCACCGTCTGGAACGGCAATAACTCTCGCTGAGGAAATCGTCAATGACCTCGACCGCAAGGCCGACTGGAAGAAGGGAACGACAACTTGGGACGACGGAAGGATAGATGGCAGCGACGAGCACAAGCCTGATGAGCTCCTTGTCAAGAGTATCCGTCACGATGAAGTCCCTGGTATCCACAGCATAACCTACGACAGTGAGGCTGACAAGATTACTATTACGCACGATGCTCATTCGCGTAAGGGCTTCGCTCTTGGTGCCGTTCTCGCTGCTGAATACACCCTCACCCACACCGGTCTCCTCACTACCAGCGACTTGTTCAAGTTCTAAGGGAATAGTGATGTTGAAGGATGAGCATAGAAGCTAAGTCTTTTGAAAACAGATAATTTAAGAAAACAATAAATAATTTGGGTAATTAAACATCCTCCCCTTGGGGGAGGCTTGGAGGAGAAAAGACCTAATGATTGACAAAGAAAAAGCAAAGCTGAACCCACGGAAGCAGTGGATAAAGTTCGGCATAGTTATAATTATTTACGCATTGTTCATCGCCTGGGTGAGCCCGCGTAGCTTTTCAGGATGGTTGCTGACCATTATCGGCGCATTGTTCTTCTTCGACGTGTACATAACGAAGAAGGTTCGGTGGAACTGGTGGAAAGATGGCTCGCCCGTAACGCGTACCGTCATGAGTTGGGTTGACGCTATCGTGTTCGCTCTCGTGGCAGTTTATTTCATCAACCTGTTTCTGTTCCAGAACTTCGTTATACCGTCGAGCTCACTCGAAAAGAGCCTCCTGACGGGCGACTACCTTGCCGTCAGCAAGGTCAGCTACGGTCCGCGAATTCCAGAAACTCCGCTGACGATGCCTCTGACACAGCATACCATGCCGTTGTTCAACACCAAGAGCTACATTGAATGGCCTCATTGGGACTACCGTCGCATGAAAGGTCTCGGCACGGTGCAGCTCAATGATATCGTCGTCTTTAACTTCCCTGCCGGCGATACCATTATGACATCCGACCAGTATCAGGCCCAGGACTACTACGAAGAGGTCTATAAGGTGGGCTGTTCGTTAATGGCGCAGCAGAATCCGAATGTCAATCTGTCGACCATGAATGACCTTCAGAAATACGCTTTCTTCCAGGGCGCATACGCGTTGGGCAAGCAGTACATCGTCGGACATCCTGAAGTCTATGGCGTTTTGGACCATCGTCCAACCGATAGGCAGGAGAATTACGTCAAGAGATGTGTCGGTCTGCCTGGTCAGACTTTGCAGATAAAGAACAAGATTGTCTACCTCGACGGTAAGCCAAACAAGGAACCGGATAACGTTCAGTACGATTATCTCGTCAAGTTGGCGCCAAATCTGTCAGCTTCCGACCTGCTTACCGACCGCTATGACGACCTTCGTAAGGAACTGGGGATAAGCGATGAAGATGTACAAAGCCTTGGACAGCTGCATGGCGGCATGGTTGAGGCAGGCTACATCTACAACCAAAGCATCCTCAATCAGTTCGATGGATACATGCCTTTGACAAAGATGGCCGCCGAGCAGTTGCAGAAGCGTAAGATTGTTACTACCCTTCGTCCTGTCGTCGATGGCGATTTCTTCACCGGAACGGTGTACCCTCAGAATGGCTTCTATGGTTGGACGCGTGACAACTACGGTCCTGTGTGGATTCCAAAGAAAGGCGGAACCATCACACTTTCGCTTGCTAACCTCCCTATTTACGAGCGTTGCATCGCGGCTTATGAAGGTAATACGGTGCAGGTGCGCAACGGTCAGATTTTCATCAACGGCAAACGGACCAACAAATACACGTTCAAGATGGACTATTACTGGATGATGGGCGACAACAGACACAACTCCCTCGACTCGCGTTACTGGGGTTTCGTGCCTGAGGACCACATCGTCGGTAAACCGCTGTTCATCTGGTGGAGCTCCGATCCTGACCGCCACGGTTTCAGTGGCATACGTTGGAACCGCCTGTTCAAGTGGGTTGATGATATAAAATAAAGCTAACGCCTCCCCAAGCCCCTCCGAATGGAGGGGATGTTTAAAATGTTTTGTGGGTAGGTGGAGGCTTAAATAGAAGGAAAAAGAAACCTGTTTCGGCTAAATGGAAACAGAAGTAAACAACGAAACAAGCAACAATACTAATCCACATCCCCTCCATTCGGAGGGGCTTGGAGCGGCTATCCCCTCACGCCAGGAGCGGTTTGGTGAAGGTTCGGCTTTGCTTTCCTCTGCTTACTTCGCCCCAATCCAATGGTATCAGAAGTTGAACCGCTATGGCGTTTGCTACATTGAGCGGTTCGACAGCTTTATAAAACAGACCTATCGGAACCGCTGCGTGATTGCGACAACCAACGGATTGCAATCGCTGACAGTACCGATAGAGCGCCCAAACGACGGCAGCAACCACCAGCTGATGCGTGATGTGCGCATCAGCGACCATGGAGCGTGGCGTCATCTGCATTGGAATGCACTCGCATCGGCTTACGGTGAGAGTCCTTTCTTTGAGTTTTACGCCGATGACTTGCACCCTTTCTTCGAGCGCCGGTGGACTTATCTCTATGATTTCAATTGGGAAATAACCCTCAAAGTTTGCGAACTGCTCGATATTCAACCAAATATCAAGCCGACGGAGGATTACATTCAGGAGGAAAACGTCGATGAAATCGATGATTTTCGTTCAATTATTCGCCCCAAGCATCCGCTTCCAGATGCTTCTTTTGCACCCAAACCGTATTATCAAGTCTATAAGGATAAATACGGATTTCAGCCTAATCTCAGCATCCTCGACCTCCTTTTCAACGAAGGAAACGAAGCTGTCCTCTTCCTTTAGGCTATTGTTTCTTCCTCAAAACTATCAGAATTACACCGGAAAGTATGAGAACTATGCCGATGGCAAGTCGTATTGTGAAAGCCTCTCCGAAAAGAAGTACGCTTATAACGACTGCCGTTACCGGTTCCAGAGCTCCCATAATAGCTGATGGAGTAGCCCCAACGTTCTTAATGGCAACGGTCATAAAGAACAGTGAAAGTACAGTCGGAAGCAGTGCCAGCTGTACTGCGCAAGCCCATTGTTTTGCAGTGTGAAGCAGAACGATAGGCTCGTGAGCTAAGACAGAGAAGCCGAGGATAGTCAGCAGACCACCTGCGCAAATCCAGAATGTAAACTTCACCGAGTCGTACGGGCTCTTCCATTGTCTCACAGCTATGATGTAGATGGCGTAGAGAAGCGATGAAAGCAGTACAAACATGAGTCCCAATGTCGACAAATTTACATCTCCGTCACCGTGATGCAGAAGTCCTATGCCTACGCACGCCAACAGTATTGACGTAACAGTTGTCCAAGTGATGTGCTCATGGAATACTGCTGTCATCAGAACGGCAACCATTATTGGATAACTGAATAATATTGTGGATGCAACACCTGCGTCCATGTACAAGAAACTGACGTATAGGAATGTCGAAGAGAGGGCAAAGAAGCCGCCTAGAACAATGAATCGGATAGCGTGACCCCGCTTAATCTTGAATGTTTCGCCCTTTGCGAGCATCCAGATTGCGAACATCGCCACCGCCAAACCATAGCGGTAGAACAGTATCGTGGCTGAGTTTATGTTGTCGGCATAAAGCGGAAGCGACCCCAGCGGGTTCGTTCCATAGAAGATTGCTGCCAAAATGCCGGCAGCGTAGCCCTTGACCTTCGATGAATTAGTCGTTGGCAATTTCATTATATTGTTTGTTTGTTGTTGTCCTGAAACACAGTTGGGCAGGGCATCTCGCCCCGCCTGCGTCGTTAAGGCAGAAATTCCGTTATGTCTCTGCCGAAGAACTTCAACTCACGGACAAGCGAACTGCTGACGCTTTCGAGTCCCGGCTCGGCAAAGAGGAGTATCGTTTCCAAGTCACCGAATTTGCGGTTGAATTCCGCCTGCTCCCGTTCATACTCATAATCCTTTACCGAGCGCACTCCACGGACAATGAACTTGGCTCCGACGCGACGTGCCATGTCAATCGTGAGGTCGCTGTATGAGATTACCTCCACGCGTGGCTCGTCCTTGTAAATACGCTGAATGTCGGCAACGCGCTGCGCTATTTCCTCCTCGGTATTTTTCAATTTGCTTACCGCAACAGCTATAATAAGCTTCTCGAATAGTGGCAATGCCCGTCTGACAATTGAGTCGTGCCCGATTGTGAAGGGGTCGAAAGTGCCGGTAAAAACGGCCAATGCCTCCCCAAGCCCCCCCGTATGAGGGGGATGTTGATCAGTCTTGTTGCTTATTTCGTTGGTCATTTAAATATTGCTTTTGTCTGTTTCCTTTTGCGGCGTAGCCCATTTACCGACAACTCACTTCAAACATCCCCTCCATTCGGAGGGGCTTGGGGCGGTCTTCTTAGAACAAAGTTGGCTCCATAATGTTACCACTGTACGGATTGCGGCCTAGATGCTCGTAGGCAAGACGGGTTGCCATGCGACCGCGTGGGGTACGTTTGATGAAGCCCTCCATTATCAGGAACGGCTCATAGACCTCCTCCACGGTGCAGGCATCCTCGCCGATAGCCGTCGCAATGGTAGAGACACCGACCGGACCGCCGCGGAACTTGTCGATGATAGTTGTCAGAATCTTGTTGTCCGTCTCGTCAAGTCCGTATTTGTCGATGTTCAATGCCTGTAGCGCAAGTTTCGCAATGTCGTACGTTATACGCCCGTTGCCACGCACCTGAGCGAAGTCGCGGACACGGCGGAGCAGCGAGTTGGCAATACGAGGCGTACCACGGCTTCGGCGCGAAATCTCCACGGCAGCATCATCGTCGATAGGTACCTTCAGCAGATGAGCCGAACGGCGGATTATCTTTTGCAGAGTTTCAGGGTCATAGTACTCCAAGTGCAGATTGATACCAAAGCGGGCGCGCAGCGGAGCAGTAAGAAGACCGCTTCGGGTCGTTGCTCCGATGAGCGTAAACGGATTTAAATCTATCTGTATAGAGCGTGCCGACGGACCCTTATCAATCATTATATCGATGCGATAGTCCTCCATTGCTGAGTACAAATACTCTTCGACGACAGGGCTCAGACGGTGAATTTCATCGATGAAAAGGACATCATTGGGCTCCAACGACGTCAGAATACCAGCCAAATCACCAGGCTTGTCGAGCACAGGACCGCTCGTTATCTTGAAGCCCACACCCAATTCGTTGGCGATAATGTTGCTCAGCGTCGTCTTACCGAGTCCCGGAGGACCGTGAAGGAGAGTGTGGTCGAGAGGCTCACCACGGTATTTGGCAGCCTCGACGAACACCCGCAGGTTGTCGACGACATTCTTCTGTCCGCTGAAATCATCGAAAGTCAATGGGCGCAGCGCCTTTTCGAATTCCTTTTCGGCGGGAGATATATTCTCGTTTCTTATATCGAAATCTTCTGACATGTTCCTAAATGTATTGCTTGCAGCTAAATGAAATGCAAATATAGACATTTTTTTCGAAACTAACAATAATGTATTTAAAATTCAATTGTATAGTTTCCGTTACGAAATAAAATTCCTACCTTTGCGTAATAAACCACCGACTAAACCCAACAGTAACTCTATGGAAATACGAAAACGAACAACTGCGTTTGCTGCAATGCTCCTGCTGGCATCGCTTTTTACCCCTTCAACGGCAAGAAGCCATGCCGGTGCCGAGCCTAAGGACACCGCAACGACCGACTGGCGCATGAATTTGCAAGTCAACGAGGTAAACCGTCTGCCCCTTCATGCTGACTTCTTCGCCTACGAAAACCGTGACAAAGCGTTGCAGGGAGATATGGCGAAATCCGACAGATATCTCTCTATCGAAGGCAAGTGGAAGTTCAACTGGGTTGCAAACTACGACGAGCGCCCAACCGACTTCTATAAGAAGGACTTCGATGACACGACGTGGGGAACCATGCCTGTGCCCGGAATATGGGAGATGAACGGCTATGGCGACCCCGAATATGTCAACTCCGGTTTCGCATGGCGCGGTCATTTCAAAGGCGGAAAACCGCCGTACGTGCCCTTGAAGGACAACCATGTGGGCTCGTATCGTCGCATAATAAACATCCCGGAAACGTGGAAAAGCCGCGAAATCATCGTTCATTTCGGCTCCGTAACGTCCAATATCATGCTCTATGTGAATGGTCAACGGGTCGGATATGCCGAAGACTCGAAAGTCGCAGCTGAGTTCGACATTACTAAGTATGTACATCCCGGCGACAACCTGATAGCCTTTCAGGTCTCACGGTGGTGCGATGGCTCTTGGTGTGAGGACCAGGACATGTGGCGGCTCTGCGGTGTTGCACGCCATTGCTACCTCTACAGTCGTGGCAAAACCAGCCACATAGACAATATAAAGGTAACTCAGGATGCCGTCAACAACTACCATGACGGTCTGTTGAGCGTGACGTTGCGCTGCACCTCCCGCCCAACTGCCGAGCTTTTTGCCCCTGACGGCACTTCTGTTACACTTCCTGCGAATTGGCAACGCACAAAGGATGGCTACACGCTGACGACTACTTTGAAGGGCGTAAAGCCTTGGACAGCAGAGACTCCCAACCTTTATAAACTGCTTGTCTGTGCCGATGGTGACTTTATACCTCTAAATATCGGTTTCCGTCATATAGAAATCAGCCGTGGCGAAAGTGGTGTCAACCAACTGAAAGTTAACGGACAACCTATCCTTATCAAAGGAGTCGACCGCCACGAGATGGACCCTGACGGCGGTTACAACATCTCCGAAGAGCGCATGCTGCAAGATGTAAGATTAATGAAGCAATTCAACATCAATGCCGTTCGTACCAGTCACTATCCCAATGACTCTTATTTCTACAAATTATGCGATGAATACGGACTTTATGTTGTTGCTGAGGCTAATCAGGAAAGCCACGGTTTCGGCTTCTATGACAAGCCCGATGACAGTCGGCCGATAGTCAACAAGCCGTTCGCAAAGCAGATTTTGGAGCGCAACCAGCACAATGTCTCGCTCAATATCAACCATCCTTCAGTTATAATATGGAGCCTTGGCAATGAGACAGCAGACTCGAAGAACTTCACCGATGCACATGACTGGATACGCAACTTCGACTCCACGCGCCCTATACAGTTCCATCCGGCTCGCAAAGGCAGCAATACCGATATCTTCTGCCCTATGTATATGAGTCAGGACGAGAGCGAGAAATATGCTAAATCGACCGATTCCATCGACCAAAAACCACTCATCCAGTGCGAATACTCTCATGCAATGGGTAACTCCAGTGGTGGTTTCAAAGAGTATTGGAACCTAATCCGCAAGTACCCCAAGTATCAGGGCGGTTTCATTTGGGACTTCGTCGACCAGGGACTACGTGCCACCAGAACGCCCAATCCAAAGAATTTGGACGACCATACATATTTATATGGTGGCGATTTCAACGACTACGACCCTTCCGACAACAACTTCAACTGCAACGGACTCTTCTCTCCCGACCGCCATCCAAACCCTGAGGCATGGGAGGTGAGGTACTTCCAGCAGAACATTTGGGCGGCGGCAACACCCGAAGAAGCAGCCAAGGGAATAATAAACGTCCGCAATGAGAATTTCTTCCGCAATATCGACAATGTCAGAATGGACTGGATACTGCTCCTTGACGGTGATACGGTGGAATCGGGCAGCATCGACAGCATCAGCATACAGCCACAGCAGACACGTCAATATAGACTTCCGCTGAAGCTTTCGCTTTTGGATTACAAAGAGACACATCATTATCTGAACGTTAACGACGGTTTCGACCACGAGTACTACTTGAATATTGACTTCCGTCTGAAGACCGCCGAACCACTCATCCCTGCCGGCTATACAGTTGCCTACAATCAAATTCCAATTCCTACGGCCATTTCAGATTGTGGCGTTTACACGAAACCGAACAACAAGATAAAGTTCGATAAACAGCAGAACATCGTCCGTGGCAATAATTTCGTCGTTAAATTCGATAAAAATACCGGTTTCATCGATTCGTTGCAATATTACGGCCGCAATGTGATAGCTGATGGAGGATGTCTCAAGCCCAACTTCTGGCGCGCTTCGACGGACAACGATTTCGGTGCCGGATTGCAGCAGAAATATGCCGTTTGGAAGAATCCGACGATGAATTTGACTGCCTTCAATGTTGAGAAAGCCGACAAGGGACGCTCCGTCCACGTCAGCGCGATGTACGACATGCCTGATGTAGCGGCTCAGCTGTGCCTTTCTTATGATATTGACAACACCGGTCAGATTACCGTCAATGAAGATATCTCGTTCGATTCCATCGCTCGTGCGACTAAGAAAGTACCTGAGATGTTCCGCTTCGGAATGCAGATGCAACTGCCGTATAGCATGGACGAGAGTGAGTTCTATGGTCGTGGACCTGTCGAAAACTACATCGACCGCAAGGAATCGCAGCGTGTTGGCATCTATCGGCAGAGCGCCGACGAGCAGTTCTACCCTTATATCCGTCCTCAGGAGACAGGGACGAAGTCGGATATACGCTGGTGGAGACAGACGGATGACGCTGGTTGCGGTGTGAAGGTTATCTCCGACTCACTCTTCTCCGCATCGGCTCTCCACTATGACATATCGATGCTCGACGACGGCGACAAGAAACACCAGCGCCATCCGTCGCAGTTGACGAAGTCAAAGTACACCGTTCTCTGCATCGATGGGGCTCAGATGGGTGTCGGCGGTATCAATTCGTGGGGTGCAATACCACTTCCTCAGCATCGGTTGCAGCCAGTTGACAGGATATTCACTTTTACTATTGAGGGCCTAACCAAACCTTCCCGAATGGGAATGATGTAGAAATGACTTGTGGATAAGAGTCTTTTTGCACGAAAAGCATGAAGTGAACAATTCTTGTAGGGCTTTTTGCACGAAAGCACTATGGCGCTTCGGGCGTCACGATGCATTTACAATTGTATCCGCAACCTCACAATCAGCTATGTCTTCCACCGCAGGGACGCCCCTGCATTGAGTGTTTTAGTGGCGGCATGGATAATTGTGGGGATTCGTTACATTTGTTTTCGTAGCTGATAATCATGTAGAACGGAGGGCTATCGCTCGTCTTCAGGAAGTCGATTGTTTCTTGTTTTTCGTGCAAAAGATTGCGTGTTGAAATGTCATCGCTTGTGCCTTGCGATGCCGTCGCTTATGTTCCGCATTGTCAAAGCTAAACTTTCGTCTTGGTTTTTAATTTATTTTTGCGAGAAAAATAAATTAAAAACGAAGGAAAAATAAATTAAAAACCAGACAAAAATAAATTAAAAACCAATCTGAAATCTATCCTTTTGAGTTCCAATAGCTTAGCTGCGGCAAGGTGAGGGCTAAGACAAGCAAGGCTTATCACTTGGGCTTGGAGAGGAAAAATTTTCCTTTCACTCAACCACCAGCGTAGTTATTTTGTCCTCCTGGAATATGTCCTGCGCCACATCCTGCAACTGCTGGGGCGTGAGGGCATCAATGCGCTGGAACAATTTGTTGATGTCCTTCTCCCAGCCATAGTGCAGATATGACTTTGCGAAGTCGATGGCGAAGTTCTCACGGTTGTCACATGCGATGCCTATCTGTCCCTTTATCTGAAGCTTTGCAGCATTTATCTCCTCCTCAGTGAGGCGTTTTTCCATTGCTTTGTCAAGCTCCTGGCGAGTCAGTTTCAGGCATTTGTCGACATCCTTTGGGTCACAACCGAAGTAAACACCCCACAATCCGGTAGTCGCATAGTTGACCATCATGCTCTCTACGGTGTACACCAGTCCGTGGCTTTCACGCAAGTTGAGGTTCAGCCGTGCGTTCATTCCCGGTCCACCGATGATGTTGTTGAGTAGGTAAAGTGCAATCCGGCGGTCGTCGTCGACACCGTAAGCCTGCGTTCCAAGCATCACGTGGGCCTGGTGGGTGTCCTTTTGGACCTTAAAGAAACCGCCCTTGGCACCTCGGGGTAACCCACCCCTGTCCCCTCCCGTACGGGAGAGGGATTGATTACCTTTGCAATCAGTGCTTGGATGTGGCTCAATAGCCTTCAAGGTGTCTAAACATCCCCTCCATTCGGAGGGGCTTGGGGAGGCCTTGACTTGTAGGTCACGCCCGCCATATACAAAGAACACGACATTGTCGGGACGGTAATACTGCCTCGTAAACCTTAGGGCGTCAGCCGTCTTGAAAGCCCGGACACGCTCGGATGTCCCCAGAATGTTATGCCCCAGCGGTGTTCCGCGGAAGATAATGTTCTCGAATTCATCGTAGATAAGCTCCGAAGGTGAGTCGTTGTACGACTCTATCTCGTCGCAGATGACCTCCACCTCCTTGTCAATCTCCGTCTGCGGGTACGTGCTATGGAACACAATGTCAGCCAGGAGGTCGACGGCGCGTGGCAGATACTCCTTTAATATAGCCGCATAGTACACCGTGTCGGTCTTTGTCGTGAACGCATTGAGCTCTCCTCCGACACTTTCGAGGCTGTTGATGATGTCGAGCGAATTGCGGCGTGCCGTCCCCTTGAACGTCGTATGTTCGCAGAAGTGAGCCAGTCCCTCACAGTCGGGTGCCTCGTCGGCAGCTCCTGCGTTGACGGCAAAGCCACAGTAGACCACCGGCGATGCCGAAGGCAGTTGTATTATACGCAGCCCGTTGGGCAGTGTTGTCGTGTTGTATTTCATGATATGCAAAAATACGGGTTTACAAAGAAATAACAAAATAAAATTATTGTTCTTTTCTGATTTGCTCAAAAAACCGTACTTTTGTACTTGTCAATTGTAAATAGCAAATCCGTTATGAGGAAAGTAATAGGTATAGGAGAAACAGTTCTCGATATAATATTTAAGAATGAAAAGCCAATCAATGCCGTCCCCGGCGGCTCAACGTACAATGCCATTATCTCGTTGGCACGCAGCGGCGTTGAGACATCGTTCATCTCGGAGGCGGGCAACGACCGCGTAGGCGAGCATATCATCCAGTTCCTGAAGGACAACGGCGCCGATGCAAGCCACGTCAGTGTCTTCCCGGGCTCCAAGTCGCCCTTGTCACTAGCGTTCCTCGACGACAACAACGATGCCGAATATATCTTCTACAAGGACCATCCGCATGATAGGCTCGACTTCGTGTACCCCGATGTGCAGCCCGACGATATCATCATCTTCGGCTCTTTCTATGCATTGAACCCAGTGATACGCCCGCAGGTGGTGGCATTCCTCGACTATGCGAAGAGCCACGGTGCTATACTGTATTATGATGTGAACTTCCGTGCGGCGCATAAGACCGACGTTATGAAGATAACCCCGAACCTTCTCGAGAACCTCGACTATGCCGACATCGTCCGCGGAAGCCATGAGGACTTCAAGGCGCTGTACAATATCGACGACGCCGAGAAGGTCTACAATGCCGAAATATCATTCTACAGCAAGCGATTCATATATACCTGCGGTGCCGGCGACGTGCGCGTCTTCTCCGACAATGGCTTCCGCAAGGACTATCCTGTGGCTGCCAGCGACACCGTCTCTACCATTGGCGCCGGCGACAACTTCAATGCCGGCTTCGTATATGGGCTCATCCGTAACAATATTACACGCCAGATGCTCGAAAGCGGACTGACGGAAAGCCAGTGGGACAACATCATCAGCTATGCATTGGCTTTCTCCGCCGACTGCTGCCGCGACATTTACAACTACGTAAGCAAGGATTTTGGCGAGAAGATGAAGGCTCAGAAGTAATTGTGAAGACTGCCAACGCCATTGCCGAGGCAGCCAGAGGCAAACCTGTTAAACATTGTTTTTCCTGTTCGTATCTAAGAAATAATATTTAATTTTGCCGTCGTGAAGAAGATTGAAAGGAAACGCCAATGGTATTCACGGCTATTGCTGTGCATCTTCATTCCGATGCTTCTGCTTGCCTCTGTGCATGTCCACCAGCCATCGGAAAGCACTACCATTGACTGTTATGCCTGCCAGCATCACATACATCATGACGGGCACCTTTCGACTACTACATTTTCGATAGACAACTGTCTGCTTTGTCACTTCCTGACAACGCCGTTTGTCGCAGCTGCGGCTGTTGCTATTGTTCTTTCGGCATACATTGTTGTCAAGGCAAACAGACGTTGCTGTGACCGCATCATGGTAGCTTGCCATGATGCAATAAGGCTCCGCGCTCCTCCGGTTTGTGGTTAACTCATATCTTTTATTTATTCATCCTACAAACCGAAAAATAACACACAATAATGAACAGAATATCATTGGTTCTGCTCATGATGCTCGTGTGTACGGGCGTTATGGCAGATTCGCTGACGGGCGACGGCTCGCTTAGCGGCAAGGTGACCGACAAGCGGAGCGGAGAAGCACTTGCCGGGGTGACCATTTACTTCCCAAGTCTATCCACAGGGACCGTCACCGACATCGACGGAAACTACACAATATCAAATCTTCCCAACAAAAAAGTCGACATACAGGTAAGCTACGTGGGTCATAAGACTATTGTTAAGACAATCGACCTCAGTACTACCAACAAGTTGGACTTCTCCTTGGAGGAGAGCGACGCCCAGATTAACGAAGTTGTCGTGACAGGCCTTACCGGCAAATCTCTTGCTAAGGACTCCCCGACACCATTGTCGGTAGTGTCGTCGGCAATGCTTCGCTCAACTGCATCGTCGAACATTATTGATGCCATAAGTCTCCAGCCGGGTATATCGCAGGTAACGACGGGAGGCGGAATCTCCAAGCCTGTCATTCGTGGACTTGGCTTCAACCGTGTCGTCGTGGTAAATGACGGAGTGCGCCAGGAGGGCAACCAGTGGGGCTCGGAGCATGGTGTCGAGATTGACCCGCAAAGTATCTCGTCGGCAGAAATCCTCAAAGGCCCTGCCTCACTTATGTATGGAAGCGACGCAATGGCAGGTGTCATCATCTTTCACGACGAGGTTTTGCCTCCGCTGGGGAAGGTTCAGGGTAATGTTTCGTCAGAGTATCAGACCAACAACGGGCTCTTCGGCTATTCAGTCAATATGAAGGGCAACAACAAAGGCATTGTATGGAGTGGCCGTTGGTCAGACAAGATGGCTCACGCCTATAAGAACAGCTCCGACCAGTACGTTCTCGGCTCGCAGTATCGTGAGCGGGCAGCACAGGGACTTGTAGGTTTGAACCGCAAATGGGGCTACAGTCACCTCACACTAAGCTATTACCACATCACCCCAGGCATTGTTGAGGGCGAGCGTGGATACAGCCACAGCTATGGCAAAAGTCTGCCTTTCCAGCAGGTACATCACTATAAAGCAGTCAGCAATAATACATTCTTCATTGGCGACGGAACCCTTCAGGCGATCGTAGCCTATCAGCAGAACCGCCGCCAGGAGTACGAGGAGAGTCCCAAGGAGCCCGGACTGGACTTCATGTTACATACTGTCAACTACGACTTGAGGTACAAACTCCCCGTTACAAGTCAACTGAACATTGCCGCCGGAACAGGAGGCATGTGGCAACGGTCGCTCAATAAAGGCGATGAATATCTCATTCCCGCTTATCAGCTCTTCGACATAGGAGGCTTCGGAACCGTTTCCTACAACACCGGAAGGCTGTCGCTCAGTGGCGGTATTCGTGTCGACAACCGCCATCTCCACAGCTTTGCCCTCGATGATAAGTTCTCGAAGTTCAGCCGGAGCTTCACCGGAGTGACGGGAAGCCTTGGCGCCGTGTATGCCATCAACGACAATATGAATCTCCGTCTCAACGTTGCGCGCGGCTTCCGGGCGCCGAATCTCAGTGAGCTGGCTTCCAACGGAGTTCATGAAGGCACAGTGGAGTACGGGCTGGGAAGCCACGACTTGCACCCCGAATACAGTTGGCAGACCGATTTGGGATGGGATTTCACGTCGCCGGTGCTCACCGCCCAGCTCTCGCTCTTCGCCAATTTCATCGACAATTATATCTTTACGCATAAGCTCGACGGAGTTAAGACCGGCGGATATGACACCTATCAGTATACGCAAGGTGACGCGCGGCTGCTCGGAGGTGAGGCATCGATAGACTGGCACCCGGTGGAGCGCTTGCATTTTGCCAATTCGTTCTCCTACGTTAACAGTGTCCAGCTCCATCAGAGCCGTGATGCCAAGTATCTGCCGCTGACTCCTGCGCCACGATGGACATCCGACTTGCGTTACGACTTGGTACGTGACGGTAGGACAATCAACAATACCTACGTTGCCTTGCAGATGGAATGCGACCTCCGTCAGAACCATTTCTATGCCGTCAACGGTACAGAGACCGCCACGCCTTCATACACTCTGTGGGGAGCCTCGGCAGGAACCGATTTCCGTGTGCATGGCAAGAAGGTCGCTTCGCTCTTCCTTTCGTGCAACAATATCTTCGACAAAGCATATCAAAGCCATCTTAGCCGGCTGAAGTATCTTGACGTCAACCCGGCGAACGGACGCCGTGGCATCTTCAATATGGGACGCAACTTCTCAATAAAACTGCAAGTTCCAGTTGAGATATAACCAGCACCGGACTTTACGCACAGAAGCTTGCGGAAGCGGGTTTCGTAACAATCGTAATTTAAGAGCAACGCTTAAGTAATTTAACGACAATACTGAAGTAATTCAAATAAGGGTTCTGTAACGAATGAACCCACAGGAGGCAGTTTCCAAGAAAGAAACTGCCTTTTTTCGTTTTAATATCGTAACTTTGCAGAAACCAAATTCGCTGTAATGGCAAAGGATAAGCAACGGACATACATAGCCATCGACTTGAAGAGCTTCTACAGCTCGGTGGAATGCGCCGCCAGAGGTCTTGACCCTCTGACGACCAACCTTGTCGTTGCTGATGTTAGCCGAACGGAGAAGACTATCTGCCTTGCAGTGTCTCCATCGTTGAAAGCTTACGGTCTTGGAGGTCGTGCGCGGTTGTTTGAAGTTGTGGAGAAGATGAAGGAAATCAATGCGATGAGAAGCAAGCGCATTGGTTACAGACCCTTTACGGGGAAGTCTTATTCTTCAATAGAGCTCGAACAGCATCCGGAAAGGGAAGCTGACTACATTGCCGCGACACCTCGCATGGCGAAATACATTGAGGTTAGCAGTCAGATATATGGCATTTACCTTAAGTATATTGCCCCCGAGGACATACACGTTTACAGCATTGACGAGATATTTGCTGACGTTACCGACTATCTTCCTTCGTATGGCATCACGGCTCATGAGCTTGTCATGAACATGATTCAGGACGTTCTCAAGCAGACCGGCATAACTGCGACGGGCGGAATAGGCACGAATCTGTATCTCTGCAAGGTCGCAATGGACGTTCTGGCGAAACATATTCCCGCCGATAAGGACGGAGTTCGCATTGCCGAACTTGACGAGATGAGCTATCGCAGACTACTTTGGGACCACAAACCGCTCACCGACTTCTGGCGCTTCGGTCGTGGAATTGTAAACCGTCTCGAAGCTATCGGAGTTGATACGATGGGTAAGCTGGCACGTTTGTCGCTCGAACGCGAGGGATGGATGTACAAAGTGTTTGGCGTAAACGCAGAGTTGATAATCGACCATGCCTGGGGTTACGAGCCCGTAACTATGCGGGACATTAAGATTTACAAGCCTGAAGTCAATTCGTTGGGCAGCGGCCAAGTGCTGCAATGCGCCTATACCTTCGCCAACGCCAGGGTCGTGGTTCGTGAAATGGCTGACACGCTGGCATTGGATATGCTCGACAAGCATGTCGTTGGCGACCAGATAGTTCTGAATGTTGGTTATGACCGAGAGAGTCTCACAGATGCTAAGATTCGAAATCAATACAATGGAGAAGTCTCCGTTGACTGGTACGGCCGCAGAGTTCCGAAATCGGCCCGCGGCTCCATAAACCTTGAACGTCCGACGTCGTCATCGAAGATTATCATAAGTGCCGTAACAGAGCTGTTCGACAGAATTGTTAATCCGGTACTCCTCATCAGACGGCTTAACGTTACTGCTGCCCACGTAATCAGCGAGGAGCAGGCAGAGCACGAACGCAGGCGAAATCCGGTTCAGCTGGACCTCTTCACTGATTATGAACAAGAGAAAGCCGAAGAGGAAAAGACCGACGAGGCACTTGCGAAGGAGCGCCGTTTGCAGGAGGCAACTTTGAAAATAAAGAAGGAATTCGGCAAAAACTCATTGCTCCGGGGGCTTAACTTCGCTGACGGTGCAACGCAAAAGGAGCGGAACAATCAGATTGGAGGACACCGGGCGTAAAGAGATGGATATAAAAGAAATGAATTATGGGAAAATACGACGATATAATTCACTTGCCACACCCTGAGCCCAAGAACCACACGCGCATGCCAATGCACAAGCGGGCGGCCCAGTTTGCACCCTTCGCAGCTCTCTCCGGTTACGAGAAAGCTATAAAGGAGGCTCAGCGGAAGCAGGAGGAAGCGGTCAGAAAGAAGGACGCCCCAGTTGAGCCGGAATACTAAAGTCTATAGTAAACAAACGGCATAGAGTGTAATAGAATAAAGCTATCATTATGGATAAAGAAAAGAACAAGGAGGAATTTGAAGAGCTTCTGCGCTCGACGAAGCGCGAAGGCATTGACTACGTAATAGGTGACTTGGAACACGACGGCTTCTTTGAGGCACCGGCATCAGCAGGACACCACCTCAACGTTGAAGGTGGACTGTGTCAGCATAGCCTTAACGTCTGTCATGCAGCACTGATGGTATGGGACGGTCTCAAAAAGCTCGACCCCGCATCGGTGAACGACGTGAAGCGTGAAAGCGTCATCATCGCATCTCTGCTGCATGATGTCTGCAAGACAGACATCTACCACCGCACTGTAAAGCGCCGCAAGAACAAGACCACCGGAATGTGGGAGGACTCCGAAGGCTACTCCATCAGCTACAAGAAGTTCCCAATGGGACACGGCGAAAAGTCCGTCATACAATTGCTTCTTTCAGGTTTAGCTCTCCAGGACGACGAGATGCTTGCCATCAGATGGCACATGGGAGCCTTCGGACTCAACTTCAACTCATACGAGGACGAACGTTGCTACGACACCGCACGGCTCGAATATCCCCTCTGTGCAATTGTTCAGTGTGCCGACAGTCTTGCCGCAGCAGTAATAGAGACTACAAGCGAGGAAATCGACGAGCTCTAAGTAGTAGTTTAGCAGGGCTATATTATCAGTAATCGATGTAAGAACAGAAGTAAAAAAGATAAAGGGCCATCGAATAAAACCCAGTACCTTTGCACCAAGTTAAAAACAAAAGACAATGGAAGCGATAAACTATTAAACGAAGAAGATTGCTGCAATGAATCAGAATGATTCAGGTACCGTAAACTTTGGGGACCCGAACTTCATCAAGTTCCTTATCGAAACATACGGATAAAGGTAAAAAGGTAAAAAAGTAAAAGGGTAAAGAATAGCCTTTGTCATGCTTATTGGAGGTGGAACAACGGAGAGATTTCATCCTGCCAGTTGCGAGTTGAAATCCGTAAAAAATGTTTACAGCAAAACGGAAGTTGACGTTTGGGCTCGCAAAAGCTGCCCTTTCGCATTGCAATAGTTGACCTTTTAGCGCCTCAAAGCTAAGGTCTTGAAAGCCCAAAGTTGCCCTTTTGTGGCAGCATTGATAATCAACGAGTTGCAGAGGAAAAAGCAATAAAAACCGAAAAGAAAAAATCCTGACAGAGCAAACACCCTTGTCTTCTTTGCCATCCACCGCAGGGACGGCCCTTGTGGCTGTCCGCTCGCCTTGCAAAGGCGAATCGTACAAGTCGCTGGACTCTTGCTTCGGTATGAGTTTAATTCAGCTCCTTCCCGCTTATTGACAATGTTGGCGGGATTTGTCAGTTAAGGTAAAAATAATTATACTTTACTGACAAATCCAGCCAAGTTTGGCACACTTTCAGGCGTTGTGCAGCCCAGGCACGGACATTGCATAATGCCTGGTGAAGTTCGGAACTCCGAGAGAAACCGAAAGGAGACTTGAAGGAGTTAAGAACCGAGGATAATTAAAGAACTTAAGACCGAGTTCAGTAATGGATGAGGTCGATAAAATAAACAGGAGGATTTTTATTATGACAATGTATCCAGTACTTCGCAACGCAATGAATTGGTTAGATAACAGTTTCGATGATATGTTCAACAATGACAGTTGGATGCCTAAGATGAGCGTAACGGCTCCGGCAATCAACGTCAAGGAGAACAAGGACGAATACGATATTGAACTTGCCGCTCCGGGCACAACGAAGGATGACTTCAATGTAAACCTTGACAACGATGGCAACCTCGTAATCAAGATGGAGCATAAGGACGACAAGAAGGATGAGAACAAGAAGGAGCACTACCTCCGTCGTGAGTTCTCTTACAGCAACTATGAGCAGGCTTTGACTCTGCCTGACGATGTCGAGAAAGATAAGATCGGAGCAAAGGTTGAGAATGGTGTGCTCCATGTAACACTTCCTCGTACCCAGAAGGCTGAGAAAGAGATCAAACGCATTGAGGTCGCTTAACATTGAGGACTTCAAATAAGCGTCTTGCTTAGCATAATAACAGGGACCAGCCTTGGGGGTTGGTCCCCTTTTGTTTTTCCGGTAGTTCTGTATTTAAAATTATAATAGGGTTGTTATATAGAAAAGTTCAGCAACGACAGAACCCATAGAAGGCAGTTTCCGACAAAGAAACTGCCTTTTTTCATTTTAATGATGTAACTTTGCAGGCCAATAAAAATAGAATCAAACGGAATAATGGCTAAGATAAAGAATTTAGTTTTCGACTTTGGTGGAGTGTTTTGCAGGATAGAATTGCAACGCTGCGTTGATGCCTTCGAGAGCTTAGGCTTCAAGAACGTCAGCGAGTTTATGAACCTCTATGCCCAGAAAGGCTTCTTCGGCGATATGGAAGCGGGAAAGATAACGGACGAAGAGTTCCGCAAGTGCGTCAGCGAGCATACAGGGCGCGAAGTCAGTTGGGACGAATGCCAAAAGGCTTGGCTCGCTTTCATGGTGGAAGTGCCAAAGTCCAACCTTGATGAACTGGTGAAGTTCAGGGCGCAAGGCTACAATCTGGCGCTGCTCTCAAACACTAATCCGTTCGTAACGTCGTGGTTCCGCAGCTCTACATTTGACGGCAACGGACACGGCATCGACTATTACATTCCTCGTGAGCACCAGTATCTGAGCTTTGAACAGAAGTGCATGAAGCCGGGAAAGGAAATTTTCAATAAGATGCTCAAGGGCGAAGGCTTCGCTCCCGATGAGACCCTATTCATTGACGACGGAGAAACGAACCTCAAAACAGCCCGCGAACTTGGTCTCCACACTTTCCTGCCGCAGAACGGAGAAGAGTGGGGCGCTCGCCTGGAAAGTACTTTGAATATGGAAACGCTTTAAAGATAAAAGCGAATTCTATGTGATACAAAGTAAGTAAAGCATAATTACAAGTGGCATGAATGGTAAATTTATTTAATCATTTGTGCCACAATACAACATCAAATTGCGGGAAACAGATACAAGTTGCATAATGTTTAAATCTCCTATAACGAGGAATAGATTTGTCAATGCCATTCCTCTGAGGGCAATCCCAATCGATTGCCCTTTTCGTTTTCCACTATAAGCGAAATGGGATACCGATAAGTTCAGCGTCCTATTTCTACATTAAGCATGCTCATAAAACAAAAAATCGTTAAGGTTGGCTTACAGGCTTTGCTGTTTGTAAGCCTTTTCTATTTCTTCCTCGGGTAAAAGATAGAACTTGATTTTGTCTTTTCCCTCTGTGGCTATATTCGTGAATGGATTAACGCGCCATTCAGAAATCTGCTCGTTTATGTCATCCATCAGCGACTGGCGGAATCGGTCAGACATCTCTATATGCTGGACTATGATAGCATTGTCATCGTTATCAACGGACATACCGACGACTCGGCCGCAGCCACCTTCTCCATTAATGAGCTGGTAAATGCCTGCTATGATTTGCTGATAGATATTATTCTCCTGCTGTTCCATACCACAAAAGTACTGTAAGATTTTCATTAAGCCAACAAAAAGCAGTATTTTTGCACTTGCTTAGTTTGAAAGACGACCATAGACTAATGATGGAACTGAAAGAAGATATGGGAATACCACGCGGCATTGTCATTGCGATGGCAATACTCGCAGGTGTTACGGTAGCCAACCTTTATTACAACCAGCCGTTACTTGAAATGATAAGCAGCGACATTGGTATTAGTCACATAACAGCAAACTTCATAACCGTTGTCACACAAGTCGGCTATGCTCTCGGGCTCTTCTTTATTATCCCGTCGGGCGATTTGTACAGCCGCAGGCGAATAATATCGGTCTGTATGACTATGGCAGCTGTTATGTCATTGATTATAGGCTTGGCAAACAACATTTATATCATTTGGGGAGCGTCGCTATTGCTTGGTGCATCATCGGTTATCCCGCAACTTTTTATCCCAGTGGCTGGACAATTCTCACGCCCGGAAGACAAATCAAAGAACATTGGCTATGTAATTTCAGGCTTGCTTACCGGCATCCTTGCTGCCCGTGTTGTAAGTGGATTTATTGGCGAATGGATGTCTTGGCGTGCGATGTTCCTCATTGCTGCCGCACTGATGATAGTCTGCTGTGGTATCGCCTTGAGAATCTTGCCAAACATGAAGCGCAACTTCACCGGCACATATCCTCAGCTGATGCATTCGGTCTGGACTATCTTCCGGACGCATCCGACAATCCGTTTGTATAGCATCCGTGGCGGACTAGCTTTCGGCTCTATGCTGACGATATGGTCGTGTATGGCATTCCATCTTGCTGAACGTCCGTTCTTTGCAGGCAGCGACATGGTCGGAATGCTTGGACTCTGCGGTATGGCGGGAGCGATAGTAACTTCGGGTATTGGAAAGTATATCCCAAAGTACGGAATACAGAAGTTCAGCGGATGCGGCGCTTTAATCCAAATCATTGGCTGGCTCGTTTCCTATTTCTTCGGTTATGGTTATATAGGATTAATTGTTGCGCTAATCCTCGTTGATATTGGCACGCAATTCCAGCAGCTCAGTAACCAAAGTGGGTGCATTGCCCAAATACCTGAGGCAAGTAGTCGTGCCAACACCATCTTCATGACTACATACTTCATTGGCGGTAGCCTTGGAACATTCCTGGCAGGACAAGGTTGGGCAGCACTGGGTTGGACTGGTGTTTGCATTGTTGGAGGACTCTTTGCATTCGCAAGTCTTATCATTACTTTCCTAACCAAGAATAAAGCCTGAGTGGGAAATCCCCACAACAAATAGGGAAAACACCGCTGCGGAATAGGAGTTTTACTTTGCCGGGATGCTGAATAGTTCATAACTTTGCCACCAGAAACAAGAGATAATTAACATGTCTCACTTTTAAAACGACAAGATTATGAAACGCGTAAAGATAATGATGACAGCCTTGATGATGACGATAGTCACATCGGCTTCGGCAATGACATACGACCAGGCAAAGCAGCAGGCTCTGTTCCTTGCAGACAAGATGGCTTATGAGCTCGGACTCACTGAGGAGCAATACGAGGCAACCT
The DNA here is from genome assembly GCA_900314455.1 of uncultured Prevotella sp. Classification (GTDB taxonomy): domain Bacteria; phylum Bacteroidota; class Bacteroidia; order Bacteroidales; family Bacteroidaceae; genus Prevotella. The sequence continues at coordinate 48,671 of OMVI01000108.1, forward strand.
ATCAGATAAACCTCGACTACCTCATGGCTGTCAACGACTACAGCGATGTTTATGGAACTTACTGGGCACGCCGCAACTACGAGCTGCAAAGCATTCTTGCTGGATGGCAGTACAATGAATACATTGCAACCT
>OMVI01000107.1 GCA_900314455.1 uncultured Prevotella sp.
GTAGCGGGGGTGGGCCACGATCCCACGACCTCCGGATTATGAATCCGACGCTCTAACCAGCTGAGCTATCCCGCCAAGAGCAATCTGATAAAAGATGACTTCTTTCGAAGTATTCATATATTGGCATAAAACAAGCCATTCAGAATTGCGGATGCAAAGGTATGATAAATAATTGGAATGTGCAAATTAATTTCTGATTAAATTTTCATTGTTTGCATTTTGCTGTTAAATTATATTAAGTTATGGCCTTTGCCCGTGCTGGTATGGATGTATATTTGTCAAGGACTTGTTAATCATATCTGGAAGCTGCGGGATGTGCTGTTATATCAGATGCGAAACCTTTATCTTCTTGTATTTCTTTCCCATTAATCCGAGCCCTGACAAGTCCTGGCTCTTTATGATTAGCTCACCAAGCTGAAGTCCGGCGATTTCAGAGCGGATTTCCTGCAATTCTTTCCCGCTTACCCCGAATAAATCCCTGATAACAGGGTCAGAGATAGTCTTAAGCAAATTCGCCATTCTAAGTCAAAACACATACCTACTCATAATAATTATTGCTTTATGGTTATGCTTGGAAGTGGCTTGGCGAAGGTCATCTCTCTGTCTATATTGCTGCATTGTTGGCGAATGATGTCTCGTCTGTGAATGGCAGGCTGAAGACAGAACAAGTTAAATTCTTCTTTGTTGACATCTTCGACATTTTGAACGTGTGGGAAAAGCAACTTAAGATAAGCAGTGGCTATTTTCTTTATTGCCTTAATATGTCTCATATCAGAATCACTTGGATATTCCAACAATTGATTAACAATATCAGCATATGTAGAATCTGTCCTTAATTGGTGCATCATCTCCGAGAAAAATTCCACATTTAGTGTCCAATCGCGCAATGCCATACCAACATTAACTCTTGGCAAGAGCCATCCTTCTATAAATCCTTGAAAGCGGTCCAGTAAAGCGGACTCCTTGAAAATTTCAGGAAGATTTTCAAAGTAATTACTACTAAGAGGATAACCTTGCTCTGATAGCTTTATGTTTCCCAAAAGCATTAATCCGCATTCTGAAATGAATTGATAGTTGTCTACAGTGGTTTTGCCGTCTTCTAGGTATGCCTTCAATATGGCTTGCATTTCAGAGACATCAGAGAATGATATACTTGATATTTCATCAAATGCGACTAAGTCATAAGATGCCATTATACCGGGTAAATGGCGTGTCTTGTCATAGAAAAGTTTAGCGCGTGATACTTTACCGCCACTTACGAGCCAAACATACTTTGATAGTTTGCTAAACACATAAGATTTTCCAGTTCCCTTTGGAGCTAATTCTATCATATTGCATCTTGGCTCGATGAATGGCAAAAGGCGAGTGATGAATTCCAATTTTTGAGTTTTACCGGAAAATGATTCTGGTGTATATTCCATTGCGGAAATAAGCACGTCAATCCATTCGTCTAATGAAAATTGAGCACGGCATTCTCTAAATACAGACAAGTCCATTTTCTCCAAAGGGCGGAAAGGCTTAACCCCCGCCATCTCTATATATCCTCCGCTTGACCTTTCATCTTCAGGAGCAATATAGACTACTTTAATGATACCCCAATGTTCACCATCAATGAGATCTTTCGGATGCTTTTCCAACAAGTATTTAGGGATGTTTGTCTCGTTTGCTTTTATTCCCATGTCTGGGATTTGAAATCCTATTTTGTTTTTGCTAATACTTGTTGATACAATGAACCGAGTCAGCATTGTAAGCACTTCTCCTTGCATAAGTCTAGCTTTGACGGCATTGTTGTTGGCAGGAATATGTTGATCAAGAAATCTTGACAGTTTCTCTTTCTGTACATTACCTTCTGTATCCGCATGCATGGATATCAAAAAATCCTTAATAAACGATGGCAGATTGCGGCCAGCGAACAAACTGTTGTTATCCGGATCTTTATAAACAGAAGCGGACCCAAATACATTCCTTATCTTATTTCCTAATGCACTCATAATTAAAAGTTGTCAAACAAATTATTAATATCAGAATTGGAAAAACCGATACCGTAAAATTCTATTTCCAATTCACTAGTGTCTCCTAACAATTGTTAATTGAATTTGAAGTCTATACATAGCTGCCC
>OMVI01000103.1 GCA_900314455.1 uncultured Prevotella sp.
AACAGCCGGTGGCGTAGCCACAAATGATGCTGGCTATGCTGCTCAGCTTTATACTGCACTTCCATGGCAGGATGCTGATGGCAACAACAACTACTCTTTCTCTGTTGATTACAACGGTGAGACACCATGGCTCGTTGGTCTGACTGACAATGGTGACAACACTTACAGCATCGACCAGGTCGTTAGCAGTAACACTGTTGACCAGTCTAAGTCTTTCGTCATCACAGCAAACTGGGCCGACCAAGGTCTGCAGGTTGTTGGTTTCGTTGCAGAGGCTCTGCCTTCAGGCAAGAGCGGCCGTCACGCTAATATCCGTGTTAACTACAATGGCAACCAGACAAGCGAAATCATCGTTCGTCAGGGTGATGACAACACTGTAGCTGGTATCGACAAGGTAGCTGTTGACAACAACAACGGCGCTTCTCGTTTCGACAACCGTGTTTACAACCTCGCTGGCCAGCAGGTCAACAAGGCTTACAAGGGTATCGTTATCAGCAACGGTAAGAAGTACATTCAGAAGTAAGACTATATTTAAATTACTTTAGATACACTCAAGTTTTATTTATTTAAAACTAACGAAGGCCGCCACCCGTTGAGGGTCGCGGCCTTTATTTTGACCTAACCAAGGATTCCCGAAGGACAATACCTAACCAAGCCTTCCCGAACGGGAAGGATGTTGATAACCTAATGCCTCCTTGAGCCTAAATGCAATGTCACTTATTAATTGCTTTTATACATGGCTGCGAAATCTTCTAACTTTATAACTCTTATATGTGGGAATGGAATTTCTTTTAGAATGTTGAAGTGATTGTCTTCGGATACAATAAAGTCTGCATTTGCTACAATGGCACAGTCGACGAACTTATTGTCATCAGCAATGGCAGGAAATACGTTCAGAAGTAGAGCGAACGGGCGTCCGCAAAGTGTGCCCCGGCTGTGGAAGGCACACAAGAGGATGATGCTTGCTTTGTCAGAATTTTTCCTTCTAGACTTCTGTAGTTTTCGTTTCCGTAACTTATTGATACTCAATGCCGTCGCAAAAGGGCATCTTTGAGCTTCCAAAAGGTAAGGTTTGAGGCGATGAAAGGTCAACTATTGGCTTGCAAAAGGTCAGCTTTTGTGAGCCAATAGCTGACCTTTTGTTTTGCTGTAAATATTTCTTACTAATGTCGGTCCTCACTCCAAATGTCGGTAGAACCTTTCATATTATGATAGATTTTTAGTAATTTTGCAGTCTATTTGAAGTTTGAAAGAATCAAAAGAATAATGGATAAGAAAGACAATAAGACTTTGGTAGAGAAATACGCAGACGTTGAATTCCATCATAAGTTTCCTCTTCAGTTGCGTTTCTTCGATGCCGACCAGTTCGGTCACATCAACAACTCGGTGTATTTCCAGTATTATGATACGGCGAAGATGGACTACTTCGTCAGCCTCGGCGTTCCTGTCGACCATCATCACGTAACGGTGACGGCGCATATTGACGCTGATTTCCTTGCGCAGGTTTATACTTCGGACACCAACATCGAAGTCCAGTCGGCGGTGACGCACATCGGCCATAAGAGTTTCGTTTTCGTCCAGCGTCTTGTCGATGCTGCTACGGGTGAGGTCAAGTGCATCGGCCGCTCTGTCATCGTCAGCTTCGACCTCGTCAAGAACTCCTCTGTTGAGATGTGGCAGGAATGGGTAGATGCCATCGAAAAGTTCGAAGGGCGTAACCTGCGGTGAGTCATTCGCACTCGTAAGAGCTTCCCACATGGGTTATGACAAGCAAAATGATATTGAATAATATTATTTCACACGGATTTTAAAGATTATAATGTTCATCCGATATTTGTAGTGATGACATACTCAAACCTCGAAGATGTTTTATTTTCAGTAACCTCAGGCAAGGGAGAGCAACGACCGCAGCTTGGGGTAAGGTGTCTGGCGGAGTGATTGAATATACATATCTTTAAAATCCGTGTGAGGTGATTGCCTCTTGTGAGAAAATTAATTCTTTTTATTTTGTTTTGTCTTTGAATTATACTAACTTTGTGACGAAATTGCAAATTATAAATTACCGATGAAGAAAGTATTATTATCAGCCCTGCTGTTAGCAGCAACTATGACGGCGGGAGCCGTCAGACCGATACACAAATTGTTCCCGGTGAAACAGAACGACGGAACAACGGTCATGTTGTATAAGAATGGTGACGGCCATCTGGCTTTCTATACAACTGAGGATAATAAAGTAGTTTTGCGTGATGCCAACGGTCGTCTCTGCTACGCCGAGCTCAACAGCAAAGGTGAACTAGTAGCAACGGCAGTTGCAGTGCATAACGTTTCCGAGCGCACCGCCGACGAGACCGCATTCGTTTCGACGATAACGCTGACGTCAAACGACGAGGCTCTTCGCCCATTGCTCGCCGACCCATACCATTCAGCAGAGTGGGAAGCAGCTATCAAGCGCGCTGGCAATGCATCTACGGCTGACGGACTTGGCAGGTTCGGTACACGGTCGGGTGGAGTAGTGCCAAGTATTGGCAAGCTGACGGTACCTGTCATTATGGTTGCTTACAGTGACCAGGACTTCATGCCGACAACGACTACGGACAAGATGAACCGCTACTTCAATGAGGCAGGATACCATGAGGACAACAGTTATGAGACTGGTTCAGTCCGCGATTACTTCGTTGACCAAAGCTATGGCTACTTCGACCCGACGTTTGACATAGTTGCAAAGGTGACATTATCTCAGCCTTCATCATATTATGGAGCTAATGGCACAAATGGAGGGCATGATAGAAACTCTTTGGGCTTGTTCCGTGATGCTGTCGCTGCTGCTATTCGGGCTGGCGCCGACTTCAGTAAGTATGAAGTAAATGGCATTATTCCGAATGTCGTGATATTCTATGCAGGGCAGGGAGAAGCTACCGATGGTGACGAGAATACCATCTGGCCGCATGAGCGTGACCTCGGTTCTTGGTCTGGAACGACAAGCGGCTATACGTTTGGCTCTTATTTCATGGGCAATGAAGTCTATACGGGTACATATCTGATGGGTATCGGCGTCTTCTGCCATGAGTTCAGCCATGCTCTCGGACTTCCTGACTTCTATGTCACGAACTACGGTTATAGCGATGATTCTCCTTTCGGAATATGGTCGGTTATGGATGAAGGCGAATACAATGGCAACAGTTATTCACCTGTAGGCTATACCGCTTACGAGCGCAGCTACATGGGATGGCTCAATATTCCGGAACTTAGCAGTGCTGACACCGTAACGTTGGCATCGCCGGTTAACGTTGACGGACAAAGTATTGAGGGTAAATATGCGGTTATGTTCCGTAATCCATCTAACAAAAACGAGTACTTTATCCTTGAAAACCGTCAGCCGGGAACCTGGTTCTCGTCGTCTCTCGGTTCAGGAGTGATGGTTTCGCGTATTGCTTACAAAAGTGGGGCGTGGACAGCTAACAACCTCAACAATACTCAGGCTTACAAGCGTGCAATGATTGTAACGGCTGATGGCGGTGCGTTGGCTGGTTCTTCGTTGGAGTCTCATGGAAATTCAGCAAACCTCTTCGGCAACGGAGTTAACTACAATGAGACTTGGTCGTTGTATAATCGCGGCAATTTGGGTGACCATCAGATTTATAAGGTTATCAAGCACGGTAACGGAACAGTCACATTTAACTACCGCGACAGTACTCTTCTGGCAGATGCTGAGAGCAACGGACGCGAGTTTGAGAAGGTCACAGACTTGTCTCAGCTTCAGGTCGGTGACAGTGTGATTTTTGTGAACGAGAAGAATTCGGTTGCAATGACTTCAAACGTACAGGGCGCACAGCGTGCAGCAGTCAATATTCTTATTGCTGACGGTAAGGCTTATGGCAACAACGATGTTGCTGTGTTCCGTGTAATGCAGTCTCCGACGACCGGTAAGTGGGGCTTCCACTGTCCTAGAGGCTACCTCAATGCAACCAGTACTGGTGTTACAATAGCAAATAACACGACCAACGCGCTTTGTGACTTAGCCTTCAATGATGGCAATCTCAGCATTCATTTCACCGGAAAACAGAGTCGATATGGCGGATACGACGGTCTTGCTACATACTTCACTTCGTATGCTACGGCACAGTCGTCGCTCCAGCTCTATCGTATTCCGACTTCTACGACTGCCATCAAGGGTATAAGTGTTGCTCCGCAGGCAACCGGCAACCGCATTTTCAACCTCAGCGGTCAGTATGTTGGCACTTCACTTGATGGTCTCCAGAAGGGTATTTACATACAGAATGGCAAGAAAGTTGTTGTGAAATAAAAAGATAATAAATATCTTGTAGATATTAAAAATAATTTATAAGAAAGAAAAGATGATTCTTACCGCCTCTCTTTGAAGAAGCGTTGCATAAGGTTACGGCATTCGTCCGACAGGACGCCAGCCGTAACCTTTGTCTTTGGATGTAGCACACGAGGAGCAAACGTGCAGTAGCCACGCTTTATGTCGGGCGCTCCATATACCACACGCGAAAGCTGTGACCACCCCAAAGCACCAGCGCACATCGGGCAGGGCTCTACTGTTACGTACAAAGTACAGTCTGTGAGGTATTTCCCTCCTAGATTGTTTGCAGCCATTGTGATAGCTTGCATCTCAGCATGAGCGGTCACATCGTGCAGCGTTTCTGTCAGATTATGTGCCCGTGCAATAATTTGTCCGTGACAAACGACTACAGCACCAATGGGAATCTCTCCCTCTTCGTAAGCTTGTTCGGCTTCACGAAGGGCCATCCGCATGAAGTATTCGTCTTTGTTTTGTTGCTCCCCAGAACTCATATTCCTTCTTTTTATTGCAAAAGTAATTAAATTATTTGGAACTAAATATCCTTTTTCGTATCTTTGTCAAATAATTAAATCAACTTTTAAATCATAATAAAGCAGCGAATTTATGGCATGGCATAATGACTTGGGACGATGGGGCGAAGACGTTGCGGCCCAATATCTTGAGCAGAAAGGCTTCCGCGTGTTGGTCCGTGACTGGCATTATGGCCATAGGGACCTCGACATCGTTGCCACTGATGACGACGGACTGTGCGTGATAGTAGAGGTAAAGACCCGCCGGAATGAAGTTTATGCCGATGCCGATGAGGCCGTTACTCCGCAAAAGATACGCTCACTTTCGATAGCTGCAAATGCTTTCGTCAAGAGTCATCGCATCTCCGTACCTGTTCGCTTCGACATTATAACAGTCGTGGGCACACCGGACAACTACGAGGTGCGCCATGTTGAGAATGCTTTTCTGCCTTTCGTGTAATCTTTTGTTATGGCAAATATAAAATCATTGATAAGGAAAGTCGTTGGCCGTTCTGATGTAGACGGTGCTTGGGATGGTGTAAAGCTGATACACCTTGACACTGTTGGTAGCACGAATGACTATATCATGGCATACAAGCCTGACGAAGGAGAGAAGATAACTGTCGTCGTTGCTGACGAGCAAACTGCCGGTCGCGGACAGGGAACGAACAAATGGATGAGCGAAGCGGGCAAGAATCTCACTTTCTCCGTACTTGTTCATCCTACGCATGTGCCACTTGCACGCCAGTTCCTGCTCTCAGAAGCGGGTGCCCTAGCTTTGTGGGAAGTTCTTGGCGGCTATCTTGGTAAGGACGATGTCAAGATGAAATGGCCTAATGATATCTATTGGAGGGACAAGAAGATAAGTGGTACGCTGATAGAGACGCGCCTCGGTGGTGGTCATATCAAGGACTTCGTCTTTGGCACAGGCATTGATGTTAACCAACGTGAGTTCAATGGTGATGCTCCCAATCCTGTCTCTATGTATCAGATTCTTGGTCATGAGACCGATTTGAAGGAAGTCTTGGATAAAGTTATCGTCGCTTTCAAGAAGTATTATGCTGCGATAGAGAATGGTGAGTATGCAGCAATTTCAGAATTGTACCACTCCGGTTTGTACCGTGCGCACGGCTTTTATCCATATCGCGACAAGGACGGCGACTTCGAAGCCGCCATCGTTGAGGTTGAGGATAGCGGTCATTTGATATTGCGAGACAAGGCAGGATGCATAAGAAGCTATGCTTTCAAGGAAGTGAGTTTCAATTCCTCACCAAGCCTCCCCAAAGGGAAGGATGTTTGATTACCTTTGTATTTAATTTAAATTATATATGGCACGATTTAAACGAATTCTTTTGAAGCTCTCCGGTGAGAGCCTCATGGGCAAGCAAGGCTTCGGTATAGACCCGGAGCGGTTGGGCGACTACGCCCGTCAGATTAAGGAAATCCACGACATGGGAGTGGAGATTGGTATCGTAATCGGTGGCGGAAACATCTTCCGCGGGCTCAGTGGCTCGCAGAAAGGTTTCGACCGCGTTAAGGGCGACCAAATGGGCATGTGCGCAACGGTCATCAATTCGTTGGCTCTAAGCTCCGCCTTAGGTGCTATCGGCGTTAAGACGAAGGTCATGACGGCAATCCGCATGGAGCCAATAGGTGAGTTCTACAATAAGTGGAAGGCTGTCGAAGCTTTGGAGAACGGCTACATCTGCATATTCTCAGCAGGCACCGGCAACCCTTATTTCACAACAGATACCGGCTCAAGCCTTCGCGGAATAGAGATTGAAGCCGATGTGATGCTTAAGGGAACCCGCGTCGATGGCGTCTACACAGCTGACCCAGAGAAAGACCCAACAGCAAAGAAGTTTACCGATATAACATACAAGGAAGTCCTTGAACGCGGCTTGAAGGTTATGGATTTAACCGCAATCTGCATGTGCCAGGACAACAATCTGCCTATATATGTATTCAATATGGACATCGTTGGCAACCTTAAGAAGGTCATTGCCGGTGAGGAAATCGGCACGCTAGTTCACAACTAAACAGTTAACGGATACAGAAAGCCCCTGCAAGTTGGAGTTGTTTCCACACTTGCAGGGGCTTTTTTCGTATTGAATAATTGAAAGAATGAAATATTGAAGTATTGAGATGAAGAAAGTTGCGTTGTGCAGTTCTTTCATTTATTCTCTCAAATACTTAATCTTTCAATCTTTCATTATTTCAATATTTCTATTTTACTACTCCTTGTTCGCACGCTTACGCTCGAGGTGGTCGAGAATAATCTTGCGCATACGGATGCTCTTTGGAGTTACCTCAACGTACTCATCGGCCTTGATATACTCCATGCACTCCTCAAGACTCATCTGAACCTTTGGTGCAACCTTAGCCTTTTCGTCCGAACCGGAAGCACGGACGTTGGTGAGCTGCTTAGCCTTTGTTACGTTGACGACAAGGTCATTCTCGTGCACATGCTCGCCGACAACCTCGCCACCGTAGACTTCCTCACCGGGGTCGATAAAGAATTTACCTCTATCCTGAAGCTTATCGAGAGCGTATGCGTATGCTGTTCCGTTCTCAAGGGCTATCATTGAACCGTTGACACGACGTGTAATATCGCCCTTCCAAGGCTGATACTCCTTGAAGCGGTGTGCCATTATAGCCTCACCCTGTGAAGCTGTCAGCACGTTTGTACGTAGACCGATGATACCACGCGATGGTATTTCGAACGTAATGTTAACGCGGTCGCCCTCGTTATCCATTGCCGTCATCTCACCCTTACGGCGCGTTACCATATCAATCATCTTGCTTGAGAACTCCTGCGGAACGTTAATAGTCAGTTCCTCAATAGGTTCACACTTTTGACCGTCAATCTCCTTGATGATAACCTGTGGCTGACCGACCTGCAACTCATAGCCCTCGCGGCGCATTGTCTCGATAAGAACGGAGAGGTGAAGCACGCCACGACCACTTACAATCCACTTATCCATGGAGCCCTCGACAGGTTCAACGCGCAGAGCAAGGTTCTTTTCCAGCTCTTTCTGCAAGCGTTCGGATATGTGGCGTGATGTGCAGTACTTGCCTTCGCGTCCGAAGAAAGGCGAATCGTTGATAGTGAACAGCATGCTCATCGTCGGTTCGTCGACTGCTATTGGCGGAAGAGCCTCCGGATTTTCGAAGTCGGCAATCGTATCACCAATCTCGAAGTTCTCAAGACCTATCACGGCGCAGATATCACCCGATGTTACCTCCGGCACACGGACGTGCGTTACGCCCTGGAAAGTATGCAGTTCCTTAATCTTTGTCTTCTCCTGAGTTCCATCGCGGTGGCAGATAGTAATGTTCATACCATCCTTCAAAGTACCACGATGAACACGACCGACAGCGATACGGCCTGTGTAGTTCGAGTAGTCGAGCGATGTGATAAGCATCTGCGGTGTACCCTCGAGAACCTTAGGTGCCGGAATCTCGGTGAGAATAAGGTCGAGGAGATAATCTATATTATCAGTTGGATGCTGCCAGTCAGGTCCCATCCAGCCTTGCTTAGCTGAACCGTAGACAACCTTGAAGTCGAGTTGCTCCTCCGTTGCGTCCAAGTCGCACATCAGGTCGAATACCATTTCGTAAACTTCCTCCGGTCGGCAGTTAGGCTTATCGACCTTGTTGACAACGACGATAGGCTTCAAACCGATTTGAAGAGCCTTTTGCAGTACGAAGCGAGTCTGTGGCATAGGACCCTCAAAGGCGTCTACGAGCAGCAGACAACCGTCTGCCATGTTGAGCACACGTTCAACTTCACCGCCGAAGTCGGAGTGTCCCGGTGTATCAAGGATATTGATTTTTGTTCCTTTCCAGTTGATAGATACATTCTTCGAAAGGATGGTTATTCCTCGTTCACGCTCCAAATCGTTGGAGTCCAATACTTCGCCACTCTCGTCCTTTCCGTCACGGAAAGAGTTGCTGGCCATCATCATCTTGTCGACAAGCGTTGTTTTGCCATGGTCGACGTGCGCAATAACTGCGACGTTACGTATGTTTTGCATATAACTACTAATACCTATAAAAAGCTATCTTGAAAATTTTCGACTGCAAAGGTACTGCAAACGAGTGACATAGCAAAAGAAAAGTCCAACTTTCTTTTGTATGTCCGAGTGCAGCACACCTTATTAAAAGGTACTGCAAATTGAAGACTATACAAAACGAGCACTCAACTTTCTTTTACTCGTCCCCCCTCTGTTCCATTATTTTGTAGTACCTTTGCATTCGATGAAGCAGGTATTTAAACGTAAGAAAAGTATGGGAGGCATAATAGCTTTTGTAAAGGAATGGACCTTGTTGGTAGCTTTGGTATTGGGCAGCGTTGTCTATTTATTGTTCTCACGCATACCCGCGCTAGAGCCTGTTGGCGACTTTATGGGTCCCAAGCTTGTCGATTTGATGCCTTACATCATCTTCACGATGCTCTATCTTACCTTCTGCAAGATAGACATGAAGAACTTCCGTCCCCGCAAATGGCACTTCGCACTTCAAGGCATACGCACTCTTCTGTCGGCGCTCGTAGTGTTTGCCATATCGCTCATACCGGTTGGCGACACTGAGACAAAGCTCATCATGGAAGGAGTCTTCATCTGCGTGATATGCCCTACGGCTGCTGCCGCCCCTGTTGTCACCGAGAAACTTGGCGGCGGAATAGCCACTATGACCGTCTACATGATAATCGCCAACATCTTCTCAGTCATAATCATACCTACCTTTTTCCCGATGGTCGAGCACTCAGCCAACATCACCTTCGGAATAGCATTCCTCTTGGTCTTGAAGCGAGTATTCCTAGTCCTTGCCGTGCCATTGATACTCGGCTTGCTGACCCAACACTACCTCCCACGCGTAGTCGAATGGGTGAAGCGCCAGCGCAACCTTGCCTTCTATCTGTGGTCCTGTAACCTGTCGATTATAATGGGGCTGGCCGTAAGAATGATAACCCGCACCCAACTGACGGGACTCGCCCTCTTCCTCCTTCTTTTCCTTCCGCTTATCGTTTGCCTTATTTTATTCACCATAGGCAAAGCCGTTGGCGGCATTTGGGGCGAGCGCATCAATGGCGGACAGGCACTTGGTCAGAAGAACAACGTCGTCGGCATCTGGCTCATGCACTCCTTCCTCAATCCTGTTGCGGTAATAGCTCCGTGCGCATACGTTGTCTGGCAGAACATCATCAATGCCATTCAACTGTGGTATAAGGACAAGTACGGCTACCTGAAATGGTAAAAGTCAGAAATTTCCATTAATAAATTATAATAAAAGCGAATGTAAAGCGTTTTTATTTTAATATGACTAAACAAGAGAAGACACGTTCCTATTCCCACATACTGAAGTCCACCGGACTCTTCGGCGGTGTGCAGGTGTTGTCGATTCTTGTTGGTATCGTCCGCAACAAGCTCGTCGCCCTTATTCTTGGACCTCAGGGAATGGGTCTGGTCTCCTTGTTCAATTCGACGACGCTCCTCGTCAGCAATACTACCAACTTTGGCATTCCGATGAGCGCCGTGAAGAATATCTCGGAGGAATACGACAACGGCAACGAGGCGCAGATGCAGCATGCCATCAGCGTTGTGCGCTACTGGAGTATCCTGACGGCAATTCTCGGCACCCTGCTGTGCATCATTCTCAGCCCGTTCCTCAGTTGGTTCACATTCTCATGGAACGGACACACCCTCCACTTCATCTGTCTTTCACCCGTAATCGGACTCACAGCCATCACCGGTGGTGAACTTGCGATACTGAAAGGAGTCCGACAGCTCAAGCACCTTGCCTCTATCAGTATATACAGCGTCATCGCCGCCCTCGTCATCTCCGTTCCAATCTATTATTTCTTCGGTGATGCCGGCATTGTTCCGTCGCTTGTTCTGATGGCATTGTCGCAGATGCTGCTCACGGTTTTCTACTCCTACCATCTGTTCCCATTGAAGTTTGACAGCAAGAAAAAGGACTTGTTCAACGACGGACTCAGCATGATAAAGCTCGGAACGGCATTCGTCATAAGCGGTCTGCTGTCGTCCGGCGCCGACTTCCTTATCCGAAGCTATATCAATAATGTTGCACTCATCGACACGGTAGGACTCTACAATGCCGGTATGATGATGACGATGACATACGTAAGCATGGTGTTTGCGGCAATGGAGACCGACTATTTCCCGCGGCTCTCAGGTGTAAGCCATCTCGGAGTGACATTCAATACGACCGTGAACCGACAGATTGAAGTCATGCTTCTTCTCGTCTCGCCAATGCTCGTGGCGTTCATGATACTCCTGCCCGTGCTCGTTCCGCTGTTCTATAGTGATAAATTCCTGCCGGTCATAGGTATGACGCAGATTATAGTCTTTGCGATGTACTTCCGCGCGTTGAAGCTTCCCGTCGAATACATACCACTTGCCAAGGGCGATTCGCTGTCGTACCTCTTCCTTGAGGGAACCTACAATGTCGTACTGCTTCTCCTTGTCGTGCTTCTCTTCCGCCATTTCGGACTTCGTGGAGCCGGCATGGCGATAGCCTTCGCTGCCGTTTTCGATTTCGTCATGGTCTTCGCTTACGACAAGTGGAAGTACGGTTATGTCGTCTCCACCAATGTCCTGCTCTATGCCTCCATACAGTTGCCTATCGGCGCGCTTGCCTATGGTGTCACATATATCGACAATCCACTTCTTTACTGGGTTACTGGTGGACTGCTGTTCTTCGTCAGTCTCATGGTAAGCCTTACAATTTTGCGCTCCAAGAGTTCCCTCTGGTCGAGTCTGAAGGCGAAGATTAAGGCGAAGCTGGGCAGGGATTAGAATGCCATTCGGTATGTTTTAGAAAGTCGTTGATAACCAATCGGATAGCGAAACGTGCCGAATGAGAATGATTTTTAATTTATTTTTGTCCGATTTTCAATTTATTTTTCCTCTATTTTTAATTTATTTTTCAAGCATAAATAAATTAAAAACCAACACGAGAGATGACGTTTCGTAACTCAAAAGCTAATCTTTAACAACAAGAAAGGTCATCCGATAGAACGTAATATCCTAACCAAGCCTTTCCCTAAGGTACTGACTTTATTTTGGTTTAAGGCTTTTGTTGGTTGTTTATTCCTTCTTATTCCTTCTTCAACGTGATAACATTTATCTCCGGCCACGCACCGAAGCGGAACGGAACAGTGCCACCCAGCCCCAGCGAGACATACAGCATCGATGCGCCTTCGGTATATTTGCCGCCCCATTCGTTGTACGCCCATTTCGACGGAGAGAACTTTCCGATTTTCAGTTGTCCGGCATGCGTGTGCCCACTGAGCGTCAGCGCAATGTCCGTCTTGTTGAGAACACCGCGCCGCCAGTGCGAAGGGTCGTGGCTTAGAAGAACCTTGAACATTCCAGTTGGCAGTTCCTCCATTGCCGTGTCGAGGTGTCCGTAACTGTGGAATGGTGGTTTCGAGATATTTTCCACACCGATAATCGCAATCGATTCGCTCTTGTTCACACCGTTTTCCTGCCGTAGCCGTCCTATGGTAACATGTTCGTTGTCGAGCATCCGCCATCCCATCTGCTTCTCATATTCGTGCAGCAGCTTCTGGTTGCTGCGCTGAGCCTCGGCGGAATGGTCCTGCCCGTATTCGCAGTAGTCGTGGTTGCCCATGATACTGAATATCCCGTCCTTTGCCTTCATTTGCGAAAGAGTAGGGATAAACGGCTTAACCTCCTCCGGACTGACGTTGACGAGGTCGCCGGTGAAGACTATCAAGTCGGCATTCTGCTCATTGACAAGTTTCACGAGTTTAGTTATGAACGACGGATTAGTTCGGAATGTGCCGATGTGGAGGTCGCTTAGTTGTAGAATTCTGTAGCCGTCGAACGATTTCGGAAGCAGTTTTGACGTGCAAACGGCGTTCTTTACCACTATGCGGCGCCACCCGAAGAAGAACCCGTAGACAAATACCATAAGCAGGGCGAGTGCCGCAACGAGGGCTATCCACGGACTGACGACGAACTGAAGGATGGTGAACAGCAGTTTGGGCAGTGCCAAGCATAGCACGAGACCTATGAACAGCCGTATCGAAGTGTTGTGCCAAATCTCGCGGTTGGCAAGGACAAAGCATGCCAGAGTTACTACCGTCGGCAGCGGCCACGCTATCTTGAGCCACAGCGGACTGTCTGTGTAGATGTATTCGTGGGCAATGTACACATCGGGAACTACCAACAGAATAACGAAGACGATGGTGAAAAAAATCATGTTTTTAGCCATAGTAATCGAGATTTGAGCTATTTGCAGGACAAAATTACGAAAAAATATCCTCTTTCCTTTATTAAAATTAATTTTTTTATTAACTTCGCAACATTATTATCAACTACCTGTCATCAACCCAAACCATTATGAGCAGAGCCACTCTAATAACGCTTGCCATAGCCGTGTTGCCGCTATCGGTATCGGCTCAGCATATATCGTTACCAACAAACGCCCCAATACGCATCGACAGTCTCAACTTGTCGCAGCGTAACGGGTCCGCTGACGTCATCGGCGAAGGCCGAATGAACAAGGGTCTTGTTATCAACTCGCTCGACGCTATTACCGGTCAGGCTGCCGGTGTGACCATCACCACGGGCGAGAACCGTATGGCGATGATTAACAGTGTGCGTGTGCGTGGTACCACTTCGCTCACCGGCGGCAACGACCCGCTTGTCATCATCGACGGTGTCTACAGTGATTTGGCTACGTTGTCGGCTATCTACCCTGCCGACATCGAGAGCTTCGCCATCCTCAAGAATGCAGCCGAGACGGCACCGTATGGTAGCCGTGGTGCGTCGGGTGTAATTCAGGTGACTACGAAACGCGGACGTGCCGGAAAGGTCAGCATATCTTACGATGGCAATATCGGCTTCGAGTCGGTCTACAAGAATATCGACATGCTCGACAGAAACGGCTATCTGTCGACGGCGCAGAAGCTCGGTCTGTATGCCAACGACGGCGGATACAATACCGATTTCCCTGATGCCATCACCCGTACGGGCTTCGTCACCAACCACCACATTGCTTTCAGCGGTGGTACCGACGAGCAGAACTACCGTGCTTCGATAGGCGTCATGGACCATAACACTGTGCTCCGCAACAACTCATATAGTAATTTTGCGGCAAAGGTCGACCTCATGCAGAAGGCGTTCAACGACCATCTGACAATCGATTTGGGAGTTTTCGGCTCGTCGCAGAGTAATAAGTATATATTCAACGTGCAGAACCTGTTCTACTCGGCAGCAACGCAGAACCCCACATTCCCCGACCACATGAATGCGTCAGGCAATTGGGACAAGAACACAACGGCATCGCAGATAACCCCGCCTAATGCCCTTCAGGCTGAGAAGAACGACAACCGAAACCAGAATTTTGGCTCGCATCTCAAGCTGACGGCCAACCTCGGCAGCGGACTGACGTTGCAGGCGTTCGGTGCTTATACATATAATAGTAATGAGAACGCACGGTTTGCGCCTACATGGGTGTGGGCACAAGGTCAGGCTTGGCGCGGTGAGACAAAGCAGGAGACGTGGCTCGGCAATCTGCAACTGAACTATGGCCATAACTGGAACGATATTCACAATCTCTCGCTGACAGCTCTCACGGAGTATGAGGCTACCAAGCAGCGTGGCTTCTGGACGTCGGTGAAGGGATTCACAACAAATGCTCTCGGCTACAACAACCTCGGCGGTGCTGCAAGTGTGCCTTACGGACTGACCGGTTCGAACTATGACAATCCGAAGTTGCTCTCATTCATGGTCGGTGCCGAATACACTTACCTCGACAGATATACGCTTAGTGCCAACGCACGTGTCGACGGTTCGTCGATGGTCAGCCAGGACAACCGCTGGGGATTCTTCCCTTCGGTGTCGCTGTCGTGGAATGTCATGAAGGAGAAGTTCATGCAACAGCAGAAGATTTTTTCGCGCCTTCTCCTCCGTACGGGCTACGGTCTGACCGGAAACCTTGGCGCAATTTCGTCTTACAACTCTCTGAACATGCTTCGTCCGGATGGTGCTATTATATGGAACGGTACTGCTGCCGTCACCTACGCTCCTTCGCACAACGTCAACCCTGATTTGAAGTGGGAGACGCGTGGTACGTTCAACATCGGTGCAGATATGGGCTTCTGGCACGACAGGCTCATTGTCACGGCTGAGTACTACTACTCGAAGACTTGGGACATGCTCTATGATTATGATGTTCCGGTTCCGCCGTTCACCTTCGACAAGCTGTTGGCTAACCTCGGTAAGATGTCGAACCGGGGATTTGAGCTCGGAGCAAGTATCACTCCTATACAGCGGCGTGACATGGAACTGAATATCAGCATGAATATGTCGTTCCAGAAGAACAAGCTTATTTCCCTTAGCGGCAATTATGAAGGCACGGAGCTCACCGCTGCCGACATCACTTCAATCGGTAGTCTTAACGGAGCAGGCTTTCACGGTGGTAACAACAACATCGTTTATCAGATTGTCGGACAGTCGCTCGGCGTGTTCTACCTTCCTCATTGCACCGGTCTGACGAAGAATGCGGACGGTACTTACAGCTATGCCATTGCTGACCTCGACGGCAACGGACGCGTGAACATCGAGGATGGAGGCGACCGCTATATCGCCGGACAGGCTACACCGAAGATGTTCCTTGGTACGAACATCAGCTTCCGGTATAAGGACTTTGATATAACGTTGCAGATGAACGGTGCCTTCGGGCATAAGATTTACAACGGAACGGCGCTTACTTACATGAACATGGGGTCGTTCCCGGACTACAATGTCATGAAGGAGGCTCCGGCAGCGAACATCAAGGACCAGACCGCAACTGACTACTGGCTCGAGAAGGGCGACTATCTGAACTTCGACTACCTCACTATCGGCTGGAATGTTCCTCTTAAGAAGTCGTCGTACATCTCGTCGTTGCGTCTCAGCGCGTCGGTCAACAACCTCGCAACAATTTCTTCTTACGGTGGTCTGACACCGCTCATCAACAGCAGTGTTGTCGACAACACCCTCGGCATCGACGACAAGCGCAGCTACCCTCCGTACCGAACCTTCAGCTTCGGAGTCAGCATCGCCTTCTAAGCCGCCCAACCAATACCAATCAACAATAGTCTATCTCCATCTATAAATGTCTATCCCCGTCTATCAAAGTCTATCAAGCATGAAACCAACAACCCACATAACATCCTCCCTGACGCACCTGGCCGCCATGCTGCTCCTTGCTTGCGGAGCCCTCACTCTTACTGGCTGCCTCGACGAAAACCCTCGCGACCAGATTGATGAAAACGAGGCTTACGGTACTGCCGGCAAGCTCCTGCTCAACACGGTGGGAACGCTCTACAACTATATCGGTGGCAATGCCGAGAGCCAAGGTCTGCAAGGAACTTTCCGCGGAGTGTACGACTACAACACTTTCACGACCGATGAGGCTATGATACCAACCCGAGGCGGCGACTGGTATGATGGTGGCTTCTGGCAGTCGTTGTACAATCATACGTGGACACCGTCCGATGATGCGCTTTATAATACTTGGACATATCTCTATAAGGTAGTCGTGAAGTGCAATCAGTCGCTCGATATTCTTAAGGAACGGCAGTCGCTGCTGACCGACGAACAGTATGCTGAGGCTACGGCGGAGGTCCGTGGAGTCCGTGCTATGTACTATTTCTATCTTATGGATATGTATGGCCGCGTTCCGTTGGTCACAGATGTTAACCTGTCGGTAGATGATGTGAAGCAGAGCGAGCGCAGTGAGACGTTCAAGTTCGTTTACGATGAGCTCTCGGAGGTTGCGCCTTCGCTGCCCGATGTACACAGTAACTTGCAGAATAACTACTATGGCAGGTTCACGCGCCCCGTGGCTTATTTCCTGCTTGCAAAACTTTCGCTTAACGCGGAGGTCTATTCTGATGATGACTGGACTGACGGCGTGCGACCGAATGGAAGTAACATTAGTCTGAATGTTGACGGACAGCAATGCAATGCATGGGTGGCGTGCCAGAAATGGTGCGACAAGATAACTGCTGAAGGTTATGAACTGGAAAAGGATTACGCGTCGAACTTCGCTGTTCACAATGAAACGAGCAACGAAAACATATTTGTCATTCCTATGGACAAGTACCTCTACGCTAATCAATTCCAGTATCTCTTCCGCAGCCGCCACTACAATCATGGTGCCGCAATTGGTCAGGACTCGGAGAACGGCAGTTGTGCGACACTGTCAACGGTTCGTACTTACGGTTATGGAACTGCCAATGTCGACAAGCGTTATGCAATAAACTTCTACAGCGATACGCTCCGTGTGGACGGAAAAATAGTACGGCTCGACGATGGTTCGCCTCTCGTTTATATGCCGCTTGCCGTGAAACTCGACTTGACGGGTGACCCTTACGAGAAGACGGCGGGTGCAAGAATGTCGAAATATGAGATTGACCGTCAGGCTTACTCTGACGGAAAGTTGCAAGGGAACGACATAGTCCTCTTCCGCTATGCCGATGTTGTATTGATGAAAGCTGAGGCTAAGGTGCGCAACGGTGAAGATAGCTCGGCTGAATTGGATGCTGTCCGCTCTCGTGCCGGTATGCCTTCGCGTCCGGCAACGTTGCAGAATATCCTTGACGAGCGGCTTTTGGAGATGATGTGGGAAGGCTGGCGCCGCAACGATTTGGTCCGCTTTGGCTTGTTCAACAAAGCCTACGACCAGCGGACGCCTATAGAAGGTGAAGCTTCCGGCTTCACAACGGTGTTCCCAATCCCCGGCGATGCGCTCGACCACAATCAGAATTTGACGCAGAATAAAGGCTACGAATAAGCGAAATCCCAACTTATTCTTCACCTAGTCTATTCCTTACCAAACCTCCCCAAAGGAGAGGATGTTTAGTTACCTTATTGCTGAAGCACAAACTTCTTTGGGTAATCAGACATCCTCACCTTTGGGGAGGCTTGGTGAGGAAAGGATTATTCGTCCTCCATGAACAGTGGGTCCTCAGGCATAACCATTGTTGGCTTCTGGTCATTGGCCTTCAGTATGTTCTCAGGGACATATTTCTTATTAACTACGAGACGGAACATGTACTCGTTGAACCAGCGGTTTGTCATGATGAGGTAACCGTTTACGCCGTAGGAAGGACCCCAGGAGTTCTCTACTTTCCACTTTATAGGATTGCCGTTGTCGTCCAAATCAACAGCCGTTAGAGTCATTGCGTGAGTCGAACCACTGTCGAACGTGCGGATGCGGTCGGCCTTGTCCATCGGGAAAGTTGTCCCGAAGAGTGAGCCGTAGTCGTAGTTCTCGGTGTCAAGGTAGCCGCGCTTGCGGTCGAACTGTTTTCCGACGTCGTAGCTTGAGTACATTTTGGCGCTGTCCTTGAGCGATGCTATTGCCAGTTTTGCAATGTCCTCCATCGGCAGATTTATGTATTTCCAGTTGTGTCCGTCGTAAGTGTGGCGGTCATATTCTACCTCGTAGGTCTTGTAATACTCTCGGCGAGGGTCGTTCATAGCCATGATGAACGTGCCGTTGAGGGGATGTCCGACAGTTGCCTGGTAGAATTCCTTCGGTGTGTAGGTCTTTGGCTTGCCTGTTTGCTTGCCGTTCTTGTCCTTGAAAGCATACTGGAACGACTTGACCGGCTCACCAAGCGACAGCGTAAGCATGTGGTAGATGGTGCTAAGCATTTCGGTCTTGCGCTCGCGAATCTTCGATGCTGACTTCTTTTCGGCAACCATCTTGCGCAGTTCAAGTCCATATTCACGCAGCTTCGACGAGAGGAGGCGAGCCATACGTGATGTGTTCTCGGCAGAATAGGTCTCCGGCATGATGTCCATCGGTACGAGTCCGTACTTCTCGCTCAAATCTGCAACACCGCAGAATGTACCTCCGTCATTTATAGGATTTTTGAAGAAGAACTGTACCCGCTCGTCGTCCATAGGCTTGTTGGCGCAGTCGACGACTCCCTGTAGGAACAGGTTGGCTTTCTCAAGTTGGTCGTAGAAGAAGACGTAAGCTTGCGAGAACTCCACTTGCATGGTGTCCTTGTGTTCACGGGCGAAGTTGGCGCGAAGTACATTGAGCCCTGAGAAGAGCCAGCAGCGGCCGCTCGACTTCTGGTCGTGTATGCTTTGCTTCGGTGTTTCCACGCTGAAGTACTTGTCAACGGGGCCGGAGTTCTTGAAGTTCTTTGCCAGGTTGTCAATGGAATTAGTAGCGATGGCATTGAAGAGGGCGCGGCTCTCTGTCGTTGGAGCTCCCGTCTTCTCAATCTTCTGTAGCATTGTCTCGCTGATGCCGCCGTCCTTTGCGGTCTGAGCGTGCGCCGTCAGAGTCAGACAACATAGCAGAAAGGCTGTGGTTTTGAGTTTGTTGTTCATAGGAATAAATGGTTAGGGCGGCAATGTCGTTGCCGCCCATATAAAGTGAATGATGTATTATACCAGTGTAGCGACGATTTCCTCGCGTGTGCCGGGGAGCATGTCGATAACAGGAATCTCAGGCATGGTGTAGCAGCCCGGCTGTAAGCGCAGACTTGCACGTGCCACGTCTACAAGTACCTGTGCGGTGAGAGCAGGGTTGTTGATGCTCATGTCGAATGAGAAATTCTGATTGTGGGTCTTGCCGCTAACACCTTTACGGGTCATGTGGACGCCGTGTCCGAGGTCATTAATTTCGTCAATGCTGTTCACTGCGAACACATGGAGCTCGTCATGGGCAAAGTAGTCGTCGGCTTTAATTTCCTTTGTGACTTCCTCCAGACTTGCGCCGTCTTCCAGCTCGACGTAAACCATGCGGCGGTGGATACCCTCACCGAGTGGAATTGTCATTGAGAGAGCATCCTTGACACCCTTCTTGGAGCGGGCAACGACGCTGTGTCCCATTGAGCGACCTGGTCCGAAGTTGGTGTATGTGAGTCCTTTCGGAGCAAGAGCCTGCAACAATACGCGGACGATAGAATCTGAGCCTGGGTCCCAGCCTGCTGAGATGACGCTCACGCGGCCAGCTTTCTTGCAGTTCTCCATTTGCTTTGTGCGATAGTCGAGAATGCTTGTGTGTATGTCGAAAGAGTCAACGGTGTTGATACCGAGGGCTACTATCTTCTCTGAATATTCCGGACAGAGACGGGTTGGGGTAGCGAGGATTGCCACGTCGACATCCTTCAGCTTTGCGATATCGTCCACAACCTCGTATGGTGTGAGCTCCAATGGCTTGTCCTTGTCGCCCTGACGACGTACGATACCTGCGATTTCGAAATCGCTTGCTGCTTCCAAAGCCTGAACGCTGTAGCGTCCGATGTTGCCGTAACCTACTACGGCTGCTCTTATTTTCTTCATCTTTTCTTTATTTTGGTTTGTTAATGCTTCTTTTGTGGGTCGGCAACGGCGCTGCCGCATATAGAACACAAGATGCCCCTTTTACCTTTTTACCCTTTTACTTTTTTACCTTTCTGCTTTTTACCTTTTTACTTTTCTGCTTTTTTACCTTTACCTCGTGAGGCTCAGTTTGAAGTTGAAGCCGAAGTCGTGGGTAGTTGTCGGGTAGCTGCTCGACGACAACAGAGGCGTGTTAGTCTGTAAGTCGTAGTACAAACTCATTGTAATCATACGGCTGAGAGTGTAATCGGCTGTGAAACTGAGCTTGAACGCAGTGTTACCACTTGAGGCGTTGCTCGTCGCCGTTGCTATATCTCGGGTGATGGCAGCCTGTTTGCGGTAGCTGAGGTCAAGCCTTAGGTTGAGGTCATGGTTCAAACCGCCACGGTTATTCCTATTATTGTTGTTATTATTATTGGTGTTCTGGTCCTGATTTCTGTTGCCGCGGCTCCTTACCCTACGGTGATTGCTCGGTCCGAAGAGGTTGAAGTTGTTAATCTTATAGCCCATTCCGAGTACCCAGTCCTTACTCAGCGCCTCATTAATCTGCACACTTGTCATGCTCAGATTTATCACACGAGTTTGGCGATATTCGAGTTTCGCTGTCAGGTTGTTGCGGAACGTCATGTCGATACCAAGCAGAGGTGAGAACGCTTCGTTGATACTTACCTGACTGATGTTGTACATTGAACTTGGAATAGGGTTGCCGGTGGTTACATCCTGTATGAAACCAAGTCCGTTCATGTACTCCTGCCACGTACTGTAGCTTTGGTACGAGCCTATGGCGAAGATACTCTTGTATGAGTGATTGATGTTTATGCTCTGGAAAACGTCACGGAACCATGGCAGCTGAGACAGTCCGCTGTAGCGTATTGTCCAGTTAGGCAGAATTCGGGTGAGTGCCGGGAAAAGCTCAAGCTTGTCGCCCGGCATACTTGTATATGCATGGATGAATGCCGGTATCATAACGTCACCGCTGTATTTGTCGACCGTTCCGTTCTCGGGGTTGAATGGTACGTTGCCGTTTCCAACCAAAGAGCGCGGGTAAACGGAGCCAATGTACTGATTCTCGACACGCTGGCGGTATGCGTCAAGGGAGTTGACGAACTTGTCGAATACGTTAGAATGGTATCCGTTGGTAGCGTCTCCCATTGACTCAAATGCCGAACCGATTGATATGGTGGTCATTGAAAACTGCCCAGACTGCGTCGTCGGGTTGCCTTCGTACATATATTGTATGCTCTTGGCTTTCGTCTCCGTGCGGCTAGCGTTAAGGTCAATCTTCAAGTTCTTTACCGGTTCGAGTGTAGCACGGAACTGAATGTCCTCCGTCTTGTTGGTAACGGCAGGCGTGGCGACGCTGTCGTTGTTGAGCAACCAGCCACGCTCGCGTGCCTTTTCGATGTAACTGTCGTCGACAAAGCCGAATGCGAAGCCTAGTCCTGGAGCCAAAGCACCTGTGTTCCGCTTTTGTCCGAAGGCATCACCGACCATCGGCATGTATCCCGGCAGTGACATAGAGTACTGGTTGCGGTACGATATGCTGACGCTGCGGACCATCATCAGTACGCGTGCTATGCATTGAGCGGTGCGGTACCACTTCTGATTCTCGAGCGGTTCCTTAGGCGTAACGGTGAGCTTCATGCGTATGGCACTGTCTGTTTTGTTGAATATCTTCAACCTGTTGTCACCTTCCTTGCGCCACTTTATCTTGATACTGTGTCCGGCATCGTCCTTTGCCGAAACCCTGATGCGGCGTGTCTTCTTGTTGTGAGTGACTATAATCGACGTGTCGGCAGCAATAGTTATCTCCTTTTCGAAGCTGTTCTTGTTCTTCGGCAGCTGATTCTTCTGGTTCTTGTCCTTATTATTCTTATCGTTGGTGTTGCCGTTTGGAGTGCGTTTAGTGTTCAGCTTGTTATTCTGATTACGCCTGTAAGCCTGCGAGGTTGTCGACTTATTGAACCTGTCGTTAGTCTTCTTCAAGAACGGAATATGGTTATACAGCCTTTCGAGGTTGAAGTTTCCGTTGATGTTAAGGTTGCGGTTCGTCGTGATAGTGTTACCAAGGGAAGTTCCATCCTCAAGGTCTGTACCACGAACCCACGTATATGCTGACGTATAATTTGCATCGGCGTTAACCCAATCGAATACCGGCACGAGGTTGAGCGGCAACTTATATGATGCCGAGAAGTTCTGCTGGTAGTCGAGCGGAGTACCGAAGTGGCGTATACTCTGCTTCACTGAGTCCTTCCATGCCGTGTATCGGTCTGGATAGAGGTCCTTGTTGATAACCGTGTAAGGCTCTTCAATCTCGGCGTGGGTCGCGCTTTGGAAGTTTATGTGTAAGTTCTTCGTCAAGTCCCAGCGTACAGAGAAGTCGCGGTTCCAAAGGAACTGTTCGTTGAACGTTATCGGCAGCTGGTTGTTCTCTGTCGATTCCATGTCGCGTTCTTGCAGTTCATAGTAGTTGCGGGTCATCTCTGTGTTGAAAGCGATGTTCTGCGGCAGCCAGTTGAGCCCGAACCGCTTGAAGATATCAAACCACTTAGAACGGCTCTTGATAAGTTTCCTGAACGGTTCCCATGCCTTATAGACCGGAGTCCAGCTGTAATTCATCGCTCCGCGCCAGTTATCTTCGTTCTCATAGACCGTCGTTTCACCTGAAGTATGCGTATGCGAGTGACTGTAAGAGAACGAGAAGTTAGCCGGGTCGTAAGGCATCGGGTGACGCTTAGTCTGTATTCCGACTCGTACATTCGACAGAGAGAAGTTTGTCGATGTACGTTTCGTTACGGCAATGTTCTCAATACTATCGCGCTCCTGCTTGCTTGCGGCAGCGTCGAGAGCGTCGTCGAGTTCCATATCCGTGTCCAGCGGATTGTACTTCGGGCGGCTTTCCTCTTTCTGAACACTGTAGTAGAGTGGGGCAGAGACCTTTGCCTTGTCCGGGAAAAACTTACCGAGCTCAAGGCTTGTGGTAACGCTGTAACTGCCAACGTTGTCGGTAGAGCGCTCGTTAACGCCTTCCTCAAGACCGCCGAAGCCGTCAGAGGTGTATCGTCCTTGTACGTTTACAGTACCGAAGTCAGACAGTTGGACATTCAGGTTACCCTGTGCAGCCCATCCACCTTTATTATTATAGTCGAGAAGACGCAGCTCGTTGACCCACACCTCACCGCTCTTCATATCGCTGGAGAGGTTTCGCACACCGATTATCATTGTCTTAACCTCGCCGAGAGTTGGGTTACCCATGATACTGATGCGGTCGTTCGGATGGTTTTCGTCGTAGATGCTGAACTCCTGATTATAGCTTCCCGTGCCCCTTGCCATAAGCTCGTTGCGCTGTTTCTTTACCGAAGTGAATATGTCGAGAGGAACATTCAGCATGTTGTCTTCGGGCCATACCGCCTGACTACCTGCCAGACTGTAACGGTCGTAGTGTCCCGGCTCGGTCAGTTTCAGCGGTATCTCGTACTCGTAATAGTTGTTCTTGTAGTCGGAACCGAGTCGGATGAATACAGCAAGCTGATTGTCCTGCAAGTTTGTAGTGTTCTGTTCGAAGGCATTGGCGTGAACGAACATCTGAATGCGCTTGTACTGACGCAAGTCGACGGTCGTATTCTTGTAGACGCACTTCGACTCTCCGGTTCCCATGTTGGTTACCGTCATTTGCAGAGCCTGTTCGTTACTCTCAACCAACTGAGGCTGTGTCGGATCCTGTTCACGGCGTATTCCCGGTGGCAGAACGTAGTTGACAGGCGTCTTGTCGTTGTTTTCCTCAATGTTGACGGCACTGACTACCATCTGACCGGAGTTCGAAGCCGAGTTCGTAAGGTTCTGTTCATACGTGCGCCATTCACCGCGAACGAGGTCGAGGTTACCGAAACGCAGTATGACAGGCTTCTCGAAGCCGGTAAGGAACATACGCATGAAGCGAATGCTGGAGAAGTCTGAGATGGCGCCGACCTTCTTCTCGAATTCATCAAGAGGAATACGGAACTCGTACCAGTCCACCGATTCAGTGTTACCGTTACGCAGTCGTGGCGCCGTCGTTCGCTTGTCGACTATGAAGTTCTGTCCGACAACGAGGTCTTCGGGACGTATTGAGACGTGATACTGATAGTAACGCTCGTACTCATTCAGAGTGTAGTCCTGGTTGATGTCCTCCACATCCGGCGTCGTCTTGTACGAAGTGTCGAGGTTTCCGGTACCGCCTGAGTCAGGCGAGTTGCCCTGTGGCATATTGATGCGCTTGTATCGCTCCAGAATATTTGCACGGCGCTCATCCAAATCAGCACCGCGGAAGTAGTGATAGTCGTCGTTTGCCGGGTCAGCGAGAATGGAATCGAGTGCAGCCTGGTTCGTTACGATAGTCGGAATCTGCTGAACGTAATTCGAATAGAATTCTCTCTCCTCATTGTCGTTAAGTCCGTTGAAGCCGACATCTTGCAGTTCACGGCTGCCCGATGTCGTTGCGAAAGCGTATGTCACAACGCTTTGGGTCGGAATGCGGCCCCACTGTGTCGTCGTCCAGCTTTGCGAGCCGTCGACAGGCATACCGCTCTCATAGAATTTCTTACCATCGTGGAGCACATCCTCGCTTACCTCACCCAAGTCGATGTAGAAATCGCCACCGTGCTCATCAGCAGTTCCGTCCTGACGGGTGTAGATGAACGGGTCGAGCATCCAGAATTCGATGTACTCAATGTTAGCCTGCTCAAAGTCGTTGGTATCGAGCTTACGCATCATACCTCCCCAAGAGCGTTTCGGGTTGTTAAGATGACCGTTGGCGTCGAGGTCAGTTGTGAAGTTATACGGACCACGTTCGTTCGGGTAGAACGCAAGGTTGAGAATCGGAAGCGTACTCGTTACGCCACTGTAGTTGCTCTGATCGCGGTTAGGATACAGCTCGTTGACATACACCTCGCGCATGTAGTGGTTGCTGAGCATGTTGAGGTCGCTTTTGATATAGCCCGGAGTGAGCGAACTGCTACGGCGTGTGAACAGCGGGTCGATGTTATACCATGCAAGCAGCGAGCGGTTGTAGCCACTCGTAAGTCCCGTCTTATCGCGCTGCTCAGGGAAGTCTGACGGTACGGAAGATATAATCCAGCTCGTCGGAGAACTGACATCGATGGCGTTCTTCGTGTTTTCAAAGTCGTCAAGGTAGCTTGCGTTGTCCTGCGTACCGTGTGTCTTTCCTGCTATGAGTTGGGCAAACTCAGCGTTGAAGGTAATGTTCGACGGTTGTGTAACGTGCAGGAACGGAATCTTGTCGAGTATATTCGTAAGCCATTGACTCTCTTTCTTCCAGTTGAGGTTAAGTCCCCATATCGTGTTGTTCAGCGGCTCGGAACCCATACTTACCTTTGTCGTCAGCGACTGCTCGCTAAGATGCTGGAAAGTACCGCCCAACTGGAAGTCCTTCGAGAAGTCGTACTCCCAGTTAAGTCCAATCATCGTCTTGCGCTGCTGAGCGTAGTCGGTGTTACTTTCAAGCGAAACATTCACCGATGTTCCCGCATCGATAATGCTCTGGTTGAGGATTGTAACCTCACCGGCACTGTAGTCGACGCTATAGTCGGAACCCTCGGTAAGCGTTACGCCACCTGCTGTCACGACAACAGAACCCTGCGGAACGTTGTAGGCTCCCAAGGAGATAACGTTAGCCGTAGTTCCACGGAACTGACCAACAAGCATGTACTTATCCTTCTCTGCAATCTGCTTCGCAACAGTCTTAGTAGAGTCGTACAATTCGGTGAACGCGTACTTCTCAGCTGTTGCTGCCGGCACTCCGTTCTGTACCAGCATGCGGTACAAGCCCTCGCCGAACGGCTCCGCCATAGGGAAGAAAACACGACCGTTGCTGACAGTGTAGCCTTCAACGTAGTCGAAGTATCCGTTCGAATTAGTGCGATTATTATTGTCGAGTCGGTCGGCTCCGATGAGCTTGATGATAGGCTGGCTCTTCACCTGAGCTTCCGGAATGTATGACAAATAGACACCGTCACTGTCGCTCTGGAACTTGACATCAAGGCGGAACTTGTCCTTCTCAACTGTTGATGCAAGGTAATAGACGTTCTTCATCATCAAGTCCCAGTTGCTTTGCTGCGGGTTGTTGCTTGTGTTTTTCAAGGACTTGACGAACAGAACATCATTGGCATTGGTACGGTCGGTCGAGAACTCACCCACCTGGAATGTTTGACCACCGTACGTATATTCGTATGCAATACCGAGGACCTGGTCGGTTTGCAGCGTTGTTCTCAAGCTGATGTAACCCAAAGCCTGGTTGACAGTGTACTCGGAGCTGTTCAGCAGTCGCGCGCTTTGCAGCTTTTCAAAGTCAGTACCGCCCACCAAGCCTTTTCCTTCAAGCTCCGTGCTGACCTGGTCGATATCTCGCGTACCGGTAGATGCCGTCGCATAGACACTGTTGGCATTGTTGCCAGGCTGCACCGACGCACCGCCCTCACCGAGGTCGGCAAGGGCTACAATGTTACGGGTGTTTGTTGTCGTTCCCGTCTTGTTCGTTACCCACACCTCAACACGGTTGATGGTGACACCCGTGGTAAGGTTCGGCAGCGTGCGCATGCTCTGGTCGTAATGGCTGCGGAAGTATTGTGCCATGAAGAAGTTGCGGTTCTCCTCATAGTTGGCTACGTCAATCTCGAACGGAGTGAGCTGTACGCCACCCTTGGAGCTTACGCTTTTCGATGCGCTCTTCTTCTGTGAGAAAACAGTTTGCAACTTCAACTTACCGAACTGGAAATCAGTACGGAGTCCGAAGAGGCTCGATGCGCCACGGACGAGCGAGTTGTTCGACGGGAAAGTTACGTTACCGCCTTCGACGAGTTTGATTATTTCGTCCTCCTTGCCCTCATATTTCAGTTTAAGGTTCTGCTGGTCGAAGTCGAAAGTTGCATCCGTGTTGTAGTTGAGGTTCATGTTCACCTTGTCACCGACCTTACCATTGACGTTGAGATTTATCTTCTCGTCGAAGTCCATGGTAGTTGTCTTACGGTTGCGGATAGGCAGCGACGGGTTGTCGATGTTCTTCAGCGTAGCGCCGAACTTCAGTTCTGCTGTTCCCTGGGTACGGATGCGTACACCACCGGGACCGAATATCTTCTCGGCAGGTCCGAGGGAGAAGTGCATATTGGTAAAGTCGAACTTCTCCTTCCCCTGCGTTTGCAGTATCTCCTGGTTCTTAGAGCGATAGTAATCAGCAAAGGAACGCTTCTCGCTCCATTTGCGGTATTCCTCCGGAGTCATCATTATCGGTGCCGTGACGTAAGTGCCGCCAATCTTGTTGCCGATAATGTACATGTCGAGTGAGTCGTTATACTCCACCGTTTGCAGCATGTTCTCAGGACGCTGTAGGTCGTATGAGCCCTGCTCCAAGTCACCGATGGTCAGCGGCTGCGTGCGTTGTACCGGCCACCGCGGGTGCAACAGCGAGTCCGGAATTTCCTCCTCGTCGATTATTACGTCAGGAAGGACAGTCTTGGCAGTGTCGCTTTTCGTCGCGGCATTACGGTTCTGCGCCATTGACGGCACGGCGAATGCCACCAACAGGGAAAGTATAGCGAATATGTATTTTGTTAATTTCAATATATAAGTCTTCATCAAGCCTTCGGACAGCATTGATGTTTCATTACTTAACTATTCCGTTTATTATTTGATTTGCTTCAAAGCGAGTTTCACGACCTGCTCAACAGGCAGTCCTGGCTGCTCCGTCATAATCTTAACAACGACCTTGGCGCTTGGTGCAGGTGAGAAACCGAGCATCGTCAGAGCACTGACCGCCTCGTCCTTGATAGCCGCATCCACTGTCGGAGCACCTCCCGCCTGGGCCGAAACGTGCAGTTCGTCGGCTATTCCGCTTGCCATAATCTTGTCCTTGAGGTCGACTATGATGCGCTGAGCTGTACGGAGACCTATTCCCTTGACACTCTTGAGCATCTTCTCGTCGCCGTTCGCAATGACATTACACAGTTCGGCAGGCGTAATGGAGCTAAGTATCATGCGTGCCGTGTTGGCTCCCACGCCGCTGACGGTTATGAGCATGCGGTACAGCTCGCGCTCTTGCCGTGACGCAAAACCGTAGAGTGTGAATGAGTCGTCGCGTCCTCCGGTTACGATAGCTTCGTGAACGAAGAGGCGAACGTCCTTTTTGCCTTGTATGGCGCTGTAAGTATTCAGGGAGATATTCAGTGCAAAGCCTACTCCGGCAGTCTCGACAACGGCAAGAGCCGGTGTCAATTCCGTCAGTTCTCCATGTATGTAGTCTATCATATCAGGTCTAAATAATCGTTTGCCGACACCATTTGGCGGGCATTTGTGTACCTAATAATAACGCAGTAAACTACCGTTTATTATGTTAAAGGTCGATGTTAAGGTTGTTTTTTCTCGGTTTTAATGCTTATTGGCATAGCAACTCGCATATTTTATTCTGCAAACTGCGTGCTTGCTCCACTGTTCCGTCAGAGTTGGTGACGCCCTGGTTGATTATCGAAAATGCTATACGGTGACCGTTCGACGCCGTCAGATAACCGCACAGGGAGCGTATTCCCTCCACGGTTCCCGTCTTTGCGTGAACGTTACCTGCCGCCTTCGTTCCGTGCATGCGCTTGCGCAGCGTACCGTCGCGTGCTGCTATAGGCAGAAGAGGGTACAACGTGTTGAATATCTCACGATGTTTCCAAGCATAGCGAAGCATCATCACCTCCATCTCCGGTGTCACATAGTTGTACAGCGACAGTCCCGAACCGTCGGCAATGTCGTAGCTGTTGGTGCTCTCGGCGCCCATATCGGTAAGGATAGACTTCACAACACGCGATGTACTGCTAGCCGATGCCCCGTTGCCGGATGCCTTGTGGGCAATGGCAAAGAACACACTCTCAGCGTATTTGTTGTTGCTGTTCTTCAGCATAGGGCGCATTACGTACGTCATTCTGCGCTCCTTCTTCGTTATAAGCCTTGCGCCTGAAGGCACGGTCTTCGTCCCCCAACCGCCTGTCACGACTATATTGTGGTCGCGGAGCTTCTGCCGCAGAATGTCGGTGAACTCATCGTGGTTCTTATAAGTAAGCGGGAGGAGCAGCGGCAAGTCTTCGTCGTCCCAGCACCAGCCCGAGCCGTACTTCTTGTTATCCTTGAAACTCTGGTCGGCATATATGTTTCCGGTGATGCTGTCGACGCCCAGCTCCTTTATCGCCTTTGCGAAATTGTCGACGTCCTGACAGCTTATCTTCGGGTCCATGCCGCCCACCACGTATATGTTACCTTTCCATGTGCGGGCGCTGTCGGGCTCGTTGCCGTCGTAGTAGAGCCCCGTTGTGAACTTATAGTCGCTGCCCAGTTCCTTCAGAGCTGCTATTGCCGTCACCGTTTTCATTGTTGAGGCAGGGCGCAGACGCTGTCTCTCGCCATGGGAGTACAACCGCACGTCGTCGTCAAGGTCCCATACGTCGATGCCAACTACCGAAGTCTCGAGCACCGGGTCCTCAAGAAGCTCGTCAATGCCGTCGCGCAAGTCCTTCTTCCATGAGTGAGTAGCCTTGATGAGGGGAATACTGTCAATCAGACTGTCGGTGACGATAGTGTCGCTCTCAGCATATTCGCTGCTGTCAGCACTTATTGCCACACTCTTGTAGGCTGTCGAATCGACTGGTTCTGTCGCTATTACGGGTTTTACTGGTATTTTCTTCGAAGAGCCGCAAGCAACAATTGCAGCAGTGGCGAGTATAATTGATATTTCCCTAATGAATTTCATATAATGTGTTTGGATAACTGAATTTGCTGCAAAGGTAATTATTATTTCATAAAAAATGCATCTTTCATATTGCTATATTCCAATAAATTACTAATTTTGCACGCGATAAACAACAATACCAATGGTATATAAATACGACTTTCTCATAATCGGCTCGGGCATAGCCGGTATGAGCTATGCCCTCAAAGTGGCACGTGCCCATAAAGGCAAAATATGCATGATATGCAAAACGACCCTCGACGAGGCCAACACTCGTTTCGCTCAAGGTGGCGTTGCATCGGTAACCAACCTCAAACTTGATAACTTTGAGAAACACATTCAGGACACTATAATCGCCGGCGACTATATTAGCGACCGCAAGGCAGTAGAGCAGGTGGTACGTAACGCACCTTCACAGATAAAGGAACTTGTCAATTGGGGTACCAATTTCGACAAGAAGGAGGACGGAACCTACGACCTTCACCGTGAGGGCGGACACTCAGAGTTCCGCATTCTGCACCATGCCGACGACACCGGAGCTGAGATACAGCGTGCGCTTATGGAGGCTGTACGTGCCAATCCGGATATCGAAATAAAGGAGAACCACTTCGCCGTGGAGATTATTACCCAGCACCACCTCGGCATTGAGGTAACACGCCGCACCCCGGACATCGAGTGCTATGGTGCATACGTCCTCAATCCGGAACAGAAAGTAGACACTTATCTGAGCAAGGTGACGCTGATGTGCACCGGCGGATGTGGCGCCGTATATCAGACAACGACAAATCCTATCATCGCAACGGGCGATGGAGAGGCTATGGTATATCGTGCCAAGGGAACCGTCAAGGACATGGAGTTCGTCCAGTTCCACCCGACGAGTCTCTATCACCCGGGCGAAACGCACCCTGCATACCTCATTACGGAGGCTATGCGTGGATATGGCGGCATACTGAAATTGCCTACCGGTGAGACTTTCATGGAGAAATACGATAAGCGCCTTTCGCTAGCACCGCGTGACATCGTTGCCCGTGCAATTGATAAGGAGATGAAGATGCACGGCATCGACCACGTCTACCTCGACGTAACGCATAAGGACGCAGAGGAAACTAAGCGCCACTTCCCGAATATTTACCACAAGTGCCTCAGCATCGGCATCGATATCACGAAGGAGATGATACCTGTCCGCCCTGCTGCCCACTACATGTGCGGTGGTATAAAGGTCGACTTGGACGGTCAGTCGTCAATCCATCGTCTCTATGCTGTCGGCGAATGCGCCTGCACCGGACTGCATGGTGGCAACCGTCTCGCCAGCAACTCTCTTATCGAGGCCGTTGTCTATGCTGACGCTGCTGCAAATCACAGTCTGTCGGTAGTCGACAACTATTCGTTTAACGACAAGGTTCCGGAGTGGAATGATGAGGGAACGATGACCAACGAGGAAAAGGTGCTCATCACGCAGAGCGTCAAGGAGGTTGGCGAAGTTATGTCGAACTATGTCGGCATCGTACGCAGCGACCTTCGTCTGAAGCGTGCATGGGATCGTCTCGACCTTCTCTACGAAGAGACCGAGGCTCTGTTCAAGCGTGTGAAGGCCACCCGCGACATCTGCGAACTCCGCAACATGATTAACGTCGGATACCTCATCACCCGTCAGGCTATAGAGCGTAAGGAGAGCCGTGGCCTCCATTACACCATTGACTATCCTGTCCACGCTTACGACAAGAAGTAAAATCGCTTGTAAATTACTATAGAAAGACCCCGTTTCGTGGCTGATTTGAACCATGGAACGGGGTCTCTTGTTATGTCGCTGATAAGCAATGAGATAGCGAAAGGTGAACTTTGAGGATGAAAAATAAATTATTTTTGGTTGATTTTTAATTTATTTTTCTCTGGTTTTTAATTTATTTTTCATTGCGAAAGATAAGCTTTGACATCGCGGAAGTTATCCTTTCGCGTTATGAAAGGAAATCGATGGCATTTGGGAAGTTTCCTGTAAGCATTACTGTATCTTTCTGTAAGCATTCCTGTAGCTTTCTGATAAGATTTCAGTAGAAGCATTTTGGTTCATCTGACATTGATATTGAAGACATCCACAAACCTCGAAGAAGTTTTATTTTCGGTAACCCCCGGCAAGGGAGTGCAACGACCGCAGCTTTGGGTAAGGTAGCCGGCAGTTCACTACTCCGCGCTTCGTAGAAGCGCTATAGCGTGAAACGCGCATAGTTTTATATGAATATCCGTAACCATCCAAACTGGGACAACAAAAGATGTTCATCATTGTTTTCTTTAAAAGACTATTAACAGTTTGGGCATTAGATGATATTTGTTGATGTCAGCTGCTAAGTGATGCTTAGAATTGTGCGTAGATGAACGGCTGGACACTGTCCTGGCGGAAGCTGATGACAAGCTGGAGGACAACTATGAAGGCGAAAAGCTTCACTATCCACGGTGATGCGATGAACTTCTCCTGCATCCAATGGTAGTCCTCGGAGCGTATACTGTGGAGCTCAAGACCGAGGGCAACGACAGCGATCCACAACGAGCGTGCCTTGACGAACGGCAGGAAGTAGTCGAAGCTGAAGTCAGTTGCGATGCGTTGCATCAGTGCAAGTGCTGTAGGAATGTCGTGGGCACGGAAGAAAATCCACGAGATGTTGATGAAGATGAACATCAGCGTCCAGCTGACGACCTTCACCGGTATAGTGTTCGGTACCCTGTCGAGGAACAGACGGCGGCATATCTTGTGTACGACGAGTGCCACTCCATGCATTGCACCCCATATAATAAACATCCACGATGCACCGTGCCACAGTCCCGCGACAATCATTGTGAAGAAGTTGTTGAAGTATGTGCGCAGCAAACCGCGACGGTTGCCACCCATCGGAATGTAGAGATAGTCGCGGAACCATGTCGACAGGGCGATGTGCCAGCGGCGCCAGAACTCCTGTGGGTTGAGGCTCTGGTACGGGAAGTTGAAGTTGTCGCGAAGCTCGTAGCCCATGAGCGCAGCCAGTCCGATGGCCATGTCGCTATAGCCGGAGAAGTCGCAGTATATCTGCAACGTGAATCCGAAGACGCCCATGAGGTCTTCAAAGCCCGAATAGCCTGTTGGGTCGTCGAAAATCCAGTTGTTGTACTCAGCTATGTAGTCGGCTATCAGACCCTTCTTTATGAGTCCTATGAGTATGAGCCACAAGCCTTTGTACGCCAGCCCCGGCTTGTCGGAGTTGCCAGCCTTAATCTGAGGCAGCAGAACTTCGGCTCGGGTGATAGGGCCCGCCATAAGGAGGGGGAAGAAGGTGAGGTAGAATGCGTAGTCGAGTAGGGTAGTATCAGGCGGATACTTGCCCTTGTAGACATCGATGGAATAGCTTATTGCCTGAAAAGTATAGAACGAAATACCGACAGGCAGCAGTATTTCGAATGGTCCGAAATTCGACTTTACGATTTCGTTGAATATGCTTACGAGGAAGTTTGTGTACTTGAAATAGACGAGTGGGGCTAAGTCGACGATGATGATGGCTGCAAGACGCAGACGGCGATGGTGTTCCTTGCTCATCATACGGCGTGTTGCCCACCAGGAAAACAGCGTCGTTGCCGGCAGCAGAAGCATCAGAATGCCATTGGCTTTCCATGCGAAGAAGAGACTGAAGGCAACGACATAAGTGGCTGCAATGGAACGGCGCGTCTTGCAAATTGCGATGTACAAGGCAAAGAAGATGACGAACGCTACGAGGAACGGAAACGTACAGAGCGACCAGCCCTTGTCGGGTGTGACAAGGAAGTCGGTCAGGCTTTGCAGTATGGTGTTGATGTCGGTTGTCATTTGTCTTTTCTTTACTTGGCGGCTTTGCTGTCTCTATCTGTTGTAATGGCGGTGGTGCTCTGGTGAATCACCGTTGGCAAAGCCTTCAAAGTCAGGTCCGTATATGTCATAATAAGGTGAGTAGAACGGCTTCTTTGGCACGTCCATGCGTATCGGGTGAGCTGTCTGCTGTGGATTTCGCAGCCATGCCGCTATCAAATCCATCCATTTCTCTGCTCCTTTGGCAGTAGGGTGGATATGGTCGTCGCCCCTTTGCAGGTCGAGGTGTGAGGAGTCGAAGAAGCGGTTGGCACCGACGCAGTTGCGTATCAAGTCGTTCATGCCCGTATCCTTTTTCCAGTTAGGAGGACTAATCCACACGAAGGGACGGTCGCCGAGCTTTTCCATAATCCTGCGGACGTATTGCTCGCGGTCGGGGACGTCATGGGCGAAGAGCTCGTTGCTGCCAAGGCATATTATGATGTATGTGGGATTGTATAGTTCGAGGTATGTGTCGAGCATGTTCGACTCGGCATATTTCTTTGTTGTCGAACTGTTCCACGTCACGCAATAGAGGTTGTCGCCGTTGGCATGGCAGTAGTCGTCGAGGCGCAACGACAAGCCGTTGGTCATGGAGTCGCCGAAGAAGAGGACGGTGTGGTGCGTCGTGTCAACACCGTTGACGAAGTTAGGCATGTTCTTTGTGGCTTCCGCCTTTTGCAGGGAGTCGCGTCGGGCAGAGTCGGCTGTTACCGTTGCGTTGCCTGTCTTTTCCGTTTTGCTTTCTATGCACTCAAGACTTATCTTCTTGAGGCTGAAATGCCCGTTGCTGACAACCTGCGGTATGGCAGCATAAACGACGGCAGCAACGGTCGCAATGGCGATAATCAGTAATGTCTTTAAGCGTTCAGGCATATAGAGATAGTTTATCGAATTGAACACTGTCGATAAATACCCACAGGTCAATTTATTTACTCCCTCCCTTCGGGAGGGAAGGGGTAGGCGAGAGGTCGAGTTCCACCGGACAGTGGTCGCTACCCATGATGTCTGTGAGGATTTTGGCATCGACGAGGTTGTTGCGGAGCCTGTCGCTGATGAGGAAATAGTCGATACGCCAACCGGCGTTCTTCTCTCTGGCATGGAAACGGTACGACCACCAGCTGTAGGTTACCTGTTCAGGGTAAAGCGTTCGGAATGTGTCGGTGAAACCGTTGTTGAGCAGGTCCGTCATCTTTCTGCGCTCGGCATCAGTGAAGCCGGCGTTCTTGTGGTTGCTCTTCGGGTTCTTTATGTCTATCTCCTCGTGTGCAACGTTCATGTCGCCGCAAACTATGACGGGCTTTTCCTTGTCGAGCGAATGCAGATAAGCCTGGAAGTCGTCCTCCCATTTCATGCGGTAGTCAAGCCGACGGGGCATTCCGCCTTTCTCTTCGGCGTTCTGTGAGTTCGGAGTATATACGCAGACGAGATAGAAATCTTCCATTTCGAGAGTAACGACACGTCCTTCATGGTCGTGTTCGTCAATTCCTATACCGTAAGCGACGCTCTGTGGGTGGTGCTTAGTGTATATTGCCGTACCCGAATAACCCTTGCGGTCGGCATAGTTCCAGTACGATTCGTAGCCGGGAAACTGCAAGTCGAGTTGTCCCTCTTGCATCTTCGTCTCCTGAAGGCAGAAGAAATCGGCGTCAAGTTTGAGGAATATGTCCTCAAATCCTTTCTTTACCACGGCGCGAAGACCGTTGACATTCCATGATATAAACTTCATTTCGCCTCTCCTAACCCCTCCGAAGGAGGGGGAATAGATAAATGTTATGTTGGTATTTGGTGCCTCCCCCGGCCCCTCCAAAGGGAGGTTCGGGGTAGGCCACCCTTATTTAAATTCTTTTACTCTCTCCCCTGAGCAGGTTCATGAATTCATTGCGGGTCTTCAGCGACTCGAATACGCCGCTGTAGGCACTCGTCGTTGTAATGGAATTCTGCTTTTCGACACCGCGCATCTGCATGCACATGTGCTTGGCTTCGATGACTACCATGACGCCTTGTGGCTTCAGCGTGTCGTTTATGCACTCCATTACCTGCTCGGTAAGGCGCTCCTGAACTTGAAGACGGTGAGAGAAGATGTCGACAACGCGTGCTATCTTGCTCAGTCCCGTTATGTATCCGTTCGGAATGTATGCCACATGAGCCTTGCCATAGAAAGGCAGCATGTGGTGCTCGCACATCGAGAAGAAGTCGATGTCCTTGACAATGACCATCTGGTTGTACTTTTCCTCGAAGAGAGCGTCGGTGAGTACCTTCTTAGGGTCTTGCGTATAGCCGCGCGTCAGTATCTGCATTGCTTTGGCAACGCGCATAGGAGTCTTTAGAAGCCCCTCACGTCCGGGGTCTTCACCAAGGAGTTTCAGTATGCTTTTGTAGTGAGATGCGAGTTCGTCGAGGCCGTCGCGGAATTCTGTTTCTGGATTCATTATATATTAATTGTATATTTCTATTAGTCAAGGTATCCTACATCGACGACCGTAATCTTCGACCGTATGATGCTGGCTTCCTTGTATCCGAGTTTTCTTACTTGTGCAAGGATTCTCTTTGCAGAATTGTAGTCCTTGAAGTTTCCTACACGGCAGCACCACCTCGGACTGTAGAAGTGGACGTAGACGGGCTGGTTTGGCATCGCTGCCTTTACCTTCTGACCGGCGCGCTCGGCCTCCTGGCGTGCCACACGGGTGTTTCCTCCGGTGTAGACCTGTACACGGAAGCCGTCCTCATGGTGTGAGCCTTTCGTCACCCTCGTCCTGTTCTCATTGCTATCGGGTTTCTTCTTGACCTTGATACGGCGGAGAACCATCTTCCATCCGGAACTGCGGTGCTCGGTAGTGGTTGCCGGTTCGGTCGGCTTGGGGGCTGCGTGGCTTTCTTCCGGCTTACGTGTCGGCTTGGTCGTTGATGTCTTCGGCGATGTCTTTGCCGAAGGCTTGCCGGCTATCTGCGCGTCGATGTCGGCACCATGACCTACCGCCTGCGCCTGTGCAGTCAGGAAGCAACATGTCGTTAGAAGTATGATAGCAATGAACTTTCTCATTTCTTTTAATTGATTTGTAAAGAGAAAGGGAGTTAACGGGGAATTATCGGCATGTCTGCCTTTTAACTCCTCATTAACTCCCTTTTATGATTTATTTTTTCCAAGCATCGATGATGCCCTTGAAGTCGGCTGCCTTAAGAGAAGCACCGCCAATGAGTCCGCCGTCGATGTCAGGCTTTGCGAACAGCTCAGGAGCATTGCCCGGCTTGCAGCTGCCACCGTAGAGGATTGTTGTATCTTCAGCGGCGTCCTTGCCGTATTTGTCGGCTACGATTGAACGGATGTATGCAAGCATCTCCTCAGCCTGGTCAGCAGTGGCGGTCTTGCCTGTTCCGATAGCCCAGATTGGCTCGTAAGCGAGGATAATGTTCTTCCACTCGTCAGCAGAGAGGTTGAAAACGCTGCCTTCGAGCTCTTCCTTTACGACGTCGTTCTGTACGCCTGCCTCGCGCTGGTCGAGGGTTTCGCCGCAGCAGAAGATGACCTTCAAGCCGTTCTTAAGTGCGAGAAGAACTTTCTCCTTCAGAACGTCAGGTGTCTCGTGGTAGTACTGACGGCGCTCTGAGTGACCGAGAATGACATACTGTGCACCAGTTGACTTGACCATCTCGGCGCTAACCTCACCGGTGTAAGCACCTTTCTCCTTGTCTGCGCAGTTCTCTGCACCAAGTCCAACGACCTCCGGGTCGAGTACCTGGGCTACGCTTGCCAAGTGGATAAAAGGTGTACAGATGATAACTCCGCAGTCAGGCTTGTCGGCCTTCAGCGTCTCATTGATTTCCTTTGCCAGTGCAACACCGTCTTGCAGGTTCATGTTCATCTTCCAGTTGCCTGCTACAATTTTCTTTCTCATGTCTCTTTTTTTAATTAGTTGATATATACTGTTAGCTCTTTCTTTATTCTTTAACCATTTCGTCCATGCCCAAAGCCGGTCGGCAAGGATAAGCAGCAGAAGCGGAACGAAGAACCACAGGACTACTGTGGCAATCTTTCCCGCCATCGACTTGTCCTCCATCTTGCCAAGCTCAATGTTCTCCAACCGTCCGTTAAGTTCGTCGCTGTCAGGCAAATCATTATGGCTCCACTTGCGGATTATCGTTCCGTCCTTTAGCAAAAGCAAACCGGGATTGCTACGGATGATGGTCTTGAGCACCGTGCCGTCGGTGATATAGAACGGATACTCGGCTCCGGTGATATCGCGCCAGTGGGCTATGCCGTCGTCGTTGCTTGCCGTCAGACCGAGGAAGTGGTAGCCGTTCTCCTCAGCGTACTCGTATATGTGGTCGAGGGCGCCGAATTCTGAGTCGTCAGCCTTTTCCAAATAAGGCGAGATAAGCAAGAAGGTGTAACCTTTGTCAGTAAGTATGCTGTCGGTGATGTCCTCTCCTGTTGCCTCGTCGGTTATGGAGAAGTCGGTTATCGGGGGCTCGTAGCCGTCCTCAACCTTCACGGTCTTGACGTCCTTGTCGGGGTCTTTGAGAACCCACGCTGTATCGTTGAACGGGTAGTTGTCCTCGTCGAAGTTCTTGCGCACACCGTTTTTCTCGAGCGTGTACGTGGTCTTGAACTTCGGGAGCTTTGCCCCGGGCGGTATCTCCATTGCCTTCTTGATGTTCACGCCTATGTGGTAGGGACGGAAATCGAATTGTGGCAGATGGTCGAGACTCCACAGTGAGCTTATGAGAATGAAGAGAACAGTGAAGTTTATGGCTATCCACTGGTTCGTCTTCGACACGAAGCGCACCATCTTCAGCGGCCGTCGGGCTACCACTGCCGCCGCTGTGAGCAGCACAATGTTCTTTCCAAGCGACTGCCAGTTGGTCAGGTGTATTGCGTCGCCAAAGCAACCGCAGTCGCGTATAGGGTCGAACGCCACCAGCCAAACCGTTATGAGTGTCATAAACGCCATCAGTACGAATGTGATTCGCGACACCTGACGGCGTCGTATGGCAAGAAGCAGGAACACTCCGAGACTGAATTCAAGCGCGGCGAGCAGTATTGCGGCGCTGAGAGTTATGTAGTCGGAAACGTCTCCTGCAAGTCCGACGGCCTGGAGGTAGTCTTCTATCTTGTACTGAGTGCCCAGCGGGTCGATAGCCTTTACGTATCCGGAAAACACGAGGACGGCGCCGAGCAGGAACCGTGCAACATTGACGATGGCACTTATGCCTTTGCCTTTTGCGTTCACTTCCCTTCGCTTGTCCTTATGGCGCCGAATACGGCGTAGTTGATTATGTCCATATAGTTCGACGCTATGCCTTCGCTGGCTATTGTCTTGCCGTCGTTGTCCTCAATCTCCTTTACGCGGGCGAGCTTCGTCAGTATTATGTCTGTGAAACTGCTGACCCGCATGTCGCGCCATGCCTCTCCGTAGTCGTGGTTCTTGCGTGTCATGAGCTCGAAAGCATTGTTGGCGTATTTGTCATAGAGCGATAGTGCCTCTTCGGACGATATGTCGACGTGGTCGACGAAGCCTTTCTCAAGTTGTATCAGTCCGATTATACCGTAGTTGATGAGTGCCATGAAGTCGGAGCGCATGCTGTCGCCGACGAGGCTTTTATGAGTTATCTCGAACGTGCGGATGTTCTTTGCCTTGATGAAAAGCTGGTCGGTGAGCGACGTCGGACGCAGGATGCGCCACGATGCGCCGTAGTCTTTCAGCTTGTCGGCGAACACCTTGCGGCATGCCGTCATGGTTTCCTTGAATTCTTTGCCGGTATGTGTTATTTCGTTTGGCATTGTCTGCGGTTTGTATCTTTATCGTTCAATGGAATAAATCATACAATAATCGGAATTGTACGATTATCCAATACGGTTGCAAAAATACTTAAAATCGTTGAAATCACAAAATTAGAACATGAAATATATGTAAAAAACGGGACGCGCTGCTATTTGTCTCCGCCTTTGTCGAGCAGGTCGGGACGAAGCCGACGTGTGCGTTCCATTGCCTGATCGAATTCCCACTGGCGTATCTTGGCGTCGTTTCCGCTCAGAAGAATTTCCGGAACCTTCCACCCTTTGTACTCTCTCGGACGTGTGTAGATAGGTGCGGCGAGCATGTCGTCTTGGAAACAGTCGGACAAAGCGCTTTGGTCGTCGCTGATAACACCGGGAACGAGACGCACGACGGCATCGGCGATGATGGCGGCAGGAAGCTCTCCGCCCGTGAGGACGTAGTCGCCGACAGATATCTCACGTGTTATGAGATGCTCACGGACACGCTGGTCCACGCCTTTGTAGTGCCCGGCGAGGATGATAATGTTGTTGAGAAGCGAGATGTCGTTGGCCATCTTCTGGTTGAACTGTTCACCGTCAGGACTTGTAAAGATAACTTCGTCGTAGTCGCGCTCGGCCTTCAGTGCACTTATAGCACGGTCGATAGGTTCTATCTGCATGACCATGCCGGCCTGACCGCCGAACGGATAGTCGTCGACGCGCCTCCATTTGTCGAGTGTATAGTCGCGGAGGTTGTGCAAATGTATCTCTGCAAGGCCCTTCTTCTCTGCCCTTGCCAGTATGCTTTCATGTACAAAGCCCTCGAGCATCTCGGGGAGTACGGTTATAATGTCTATTCTCATAATAGCGGCAAAGGTACAAAGAAAAGTGTAGAGTGCCGTGTTTCGCTGCCGAAAATTACAAGTTCAGGAAGCTTTCGCGCAGTTTTTTGCGGTACACACGACCTACAGAGACGTAGTCAATCTTGTCAAATGGAGGGAAGAAATGGCATTCGTTGTCGACAACCTCTATGAGATAGTTGAAGTTTACGATATATTTCTGATTGACTTGGACGAACATCTTGTCGAGATTGAGCAGCTGGTCGCTCTTGATAGTTCGACGTAGCTTTACCGGTTTCTTAAATCCGGCAACGATTCCTTCCCAGCACCGCGCGTCAGAGTTGTACTGGAACAGTCCAATGTCTGCCTTGTCGACAAGCGTGAAGTCGAAAGTGTTGGTGTAAAGAAGGTATTTGCTGTCGTTGTGGGTCTTCACCGTGGCTAGTGTCGCAGGCGTATTGTCAGACTTTTCGAGCCTTTCAATAACTGTCTTGAGGTCTTTCGGGTCAATAGGTTTCAACAGAACGTCGAAAGCCTGCTTGCGGAACGCCGGCAGGATGTACTTGTCGAAGGACGTATATATGATGACCTTGCAGGCATCACTTTGCAGATAGGCTGACCTTTCGAGGAATTCGAGCCCTGAAATGTCGGGCAATTCCACGTCAAGGAATACTACGTCGGGATGTGTCTCGTGAACGAGTTCAAGTCCGGAGAACCCGTTGGCTGCCATGCCTCCGACTTGAATGTCTTTGTATTCAGCGAGTTTCTTGTTGAGGTCGTTGGCGGCTTTCGTGTTGTCATCAATGACGATTGCTTTCATAATACGTTAGTTTTGTCAAGTGTAAATAATATTGTCTGGGATAGTTAGCGTGGCATTGCATCCCGTCGTGTTGCCTTCGGCATCCTTGCCGTTGTGCAATTCGAACTTTATCTTGCGTTTGTTATGCTGGTTGATGGCTGCAACGGTCTGGCGGATGATGCTCAGTCCGGTGCGTTTGCTGTTGAGTATGCTCCTTATATCGAAGCCCGGACCGTTGTCGGCGACAGTGATGCGTATGCCGTCTGTCAGTCTTTCGACCCTGACGCACAAGCTCTTCGCACCGTTTCTGCCCATAAGTCCGTGTACAAAGGCGTTCTCAACGAGTATCTGTATTGCCATCGACGGGATTAAAGTCTTGTCGGTATCAATTTCTTTGTCTACATTCACGCTGTACGTGAAGTTGTCATCGGGTAGCAGATCTTTCTCTACGGCGACGTACTTGTTGACGAAGTCGATTTCGCTAGACAAAGGAACGGTTATCTGCCCTGCCATGTCGAGGTTCGTGCGGATGAGCTTTGTCAGTTTCAGCATGCCGTCGTCGTCTTCCTTCTCGCCTCCCACAATCTGGTTATTGAGGACGTTGAAGATGAAGTGCGGCGATATACGGTTGCGTGCACTGACAAGTTTGAGGTTCATAATCTCCATCTGCGACTTCAGCTTATTGCGGTAGGCCATCAGCATCCATGCAACGAACAGCAGTACGAGGACAAAGAACGCGGCAATGGCGACAACAAGCCACAGTCTCATTCGCTCAACTTCGGCTGTCTTATGCTCAATGGTTATTGCCTTGTGGAGCTGTAACGTGTCCTGAGAATATTGTGCCATGATGTCGGCGGCACGCATGTTTGTACGGTTGTGCTCAAGGGAGTCGCTTGCCGTCTCTTCGCTAAGGAGACTTGTGTAGGCACTGTGCCAGTCGCCTTTCATCCCGTAATACTTGCGAAGATACTTGCCGCGGATTTCCCGCATGTTGAAGATAATGTCGCTGTCGTCGCCCGTTTCTTTTACAATACGGTCGGCTGTAGCTATATCTCCGTCTTTGATGGCAATGCCAAGGCGAATCGTATTGCAGTAGTACAATGCTACCTTGTCACCGTTTTTCTTCCAGAAAGGCTCCACTAGGTTAAGGTATTCTTCAGCTTTCTTCGTGTCCCCGAGGTTCAGGTATACGTCGGCGAGGTTTA
Organism: uncultured Prevotella sp.; assembly: GCA_900314455.1. GTDB lineage: Bacteria > Bacteroidota > Bacteroidia > Bacteroidales > Bacteroidaceae > Prevotella. Next base: position 42,428 of record OMVI01000103.1, read on the forward strand.
TCCGGCATAGGTACATGTCGAAGTTATTCTCCATTTTGTTGTCTATGAGAAGCTTCTCGAGTCGCTTGAACTGCTTCAGCGATTGCGGATAGTCCTTTGTATAGTAGTAGAAACCTCCATAGTTGTTGATGAAGTACAGCTGCATTGATAGCTGCATGCCGCGGTAGTTGCGGTCGGTTTGCTGATAAAGGCTCAGCGCTTTGTCGTTGTCGCCGAGCTGTTGGTATATCAGCGCGAGTCCCATATACAGTGAAAGGTTGTCCTTTTCGGGAAGTTGCAGTGAGTCGGAGAGAAACAATGCACGTCTGTACCATGATGCAGCCTCAGGCAGTTTGCTTTCGTAGACGTAGGCATCGCCAAGGTTTGCGCATACGTCAGGTGCCTCGTCCTTGTGGTTGCTTTGCATGATAAGGTGGTAAGCCTTGCTGTAAAGCGTTATCGTCTCTTCCGTATTCTTGTGGTAGTTGTGGTAAAAGCCTGCCTTAGTGTTAAGGACGTAAGCGAGAAGGGCAAAAGCTTCGGGTGACGACTGACGACCGGCGAACTGCATAACTTTATCAACCCAGGGCAGCGCGGAGTCCGGAGTGGCCGACAGAACGTAGTATTTGCTCATGCGGGCGGCGTATTCGTAGTACTCTAAACTGTCTGAAGCATTGTGCATTGCGTCAGTAATCAGCTTGTAGGAGCCGGGAGATTTTGCCGCGATAGAGTCGTCGATGACCTTTAGATTTTGAGTCAATTGGTTGCTTTGACTGTCATTGTCGGTACAGGAGGAGTACGCTAAAACAGTCAAGAATAATAGTAATATGGTAGAATATATGGATTTTCTGAAGTTCATTGCCATAGTTTCTAACTTGCAAATTTAAGAATAAATTTTATATTTGCAAAATGATTAGGCTGGTTCAGAATGCCTTTTTTATGTCTTTCATAACTTTTTTCGTTCATTCAAGCATAATATGTTGACGTTTAAACATCGAAAAGAACGTTTAGTCATCATGTCCCATATAGTGCGTTTGCATGTAAAATAAATTATATTTACCTTTGCATCATAACCGAAAAGGAATAGCAATGCGGAGTTGCAACGCCATATCATAAACCTCTTGACTAAACTACACCATAATTGCAACTTTCTAAATAATTGTCTTAGAACAACAAAGATTCGCCCTGCAAGCTACGTGAGAAGCTTGCAGGGCATGCTTTTTGTAATGGACTACAGCGCCAGACGAAGTACCAAAGGCAGATGGTCGCTGTATCCTCCGTTGTATCTGGGACCGTAGAAGAAGCGCTTTGGCTTCTTGCCGCCGTACTTTGTGTCGTCTTCCAACAAGAATTCGTCGTCGCAGATATGACAACCGGCGACCTTGTTAGCAAGCTTCGGGCTTACAACTATTTGGTCAAGGCTGCCCCATTTGCCGTGATAGCGGTACGTTCCGCGTGCTCCGTGACTGCCACGGGCGCTCACCGAGACGTTGACATAGCCGCGTTCGTAAAGCATTTTGAGTGATGGACTGTCGGCATAGTCGTTGAAATCGCCCATGATAAGGATGTTCGGGTCTTTTATTATGCTGTTGATGGAGTCCAATGCTTCGCACAGTCGTCTCATGACTGTGAGTCTATGGGGTCGCGAAGCCTTTTCTCCTCCGCGGCGGCTGGGTGCATGCAGAACGAAGACATGTATTGTATCACCTGTGATGGCACGCCCGCTGACGTGCAGAATGTCACGTGTCGGACGCATATCCTTTGAGGGAGTAACGTGCAGGGTGTCACAATTTATCACACCAAAGGAGAACGGCGAATAGAGCAACGCTACATCAATGCCACGCTCATCAGGAGAGTTGGTGACAAAATATTCATACCGCGCCTTCCGAAGTAGGGAACGCTTGGTGAGGTCGCGAAGAACTGTGTCGTTCTCAACCTCGCACAATCCGATAATGTCCGGCAAAGTCCAGTTTGTCGAATCCTGACCGCATGCAATGAGTTCTTGCCCGATTTTATTCAGCTTTTCCCAATAACGGTACTTCGACCAGTGGTTTGCGCCGTCGGGCAAGAACTCATAATCATTCTTCAAAGAGTCGTGCTGAGTGTCGAAGAGGTTTTCGACGTTGAGCTCAACGACAGTCAGCATGCTTTGTGCCTGCGAAATGCAAGGCAACAAAAGGAGAATGACTATTATCAGTATACGGTCCATACGCATGACAAGGAATGCAGTTTACCTCTTTATCTCAATGTCGTTTCGCACGTTATCACGTATCTTCTTGAGGTAAGCCTTCATTCTATCACCGTCCTTATGGTCGATGATATCGAGCAGTTCCTTAAGCTCCGTGCGTATCTGAGCAACCTGGTCGTGCGTGTACGGGTTGAAAAGAATCTCCTGAAGGAGGTAATCATCCTCGTTGAGAACGCCCTTCGCGATTTGCATGTGACGTTTGAACGTCGTTCCCGGAGCATCTTGATGCTTCATGACGGCGGCAAACACGAATGTCGAAACAAACGGAATACTCAGCGAATAGGCAACCGTCTTGTCGTGCTCTTCGAACGTGTACTCGTAGATATTCAGTCCCAGACGCGAGTATAAGTCCTTGAAGAAGATACGCCCCATGTAGTCTCCCTCCGTGATTATTATCGCATTCTCCTCGCTTAGTTGGTTAAGGTTGGCGAAGGTGGGGCCGAACATCGGGTGCGTAGATACGTAGGGATGACCGCTTTTGTCATACCATGCCTTCAAGCCGGTCTTTACTGAGCTGATGTCAGATATTATGCAGTCCTTCGGGATGTACGGAAGGACACTTTCGAAAGCAGGAATGGTGTACTTGACGGTAACCGCATTGATAACCAACTCTGGCTTGAAGTCGCGGACTTCTTCAAGAGTTTGGAAGCGTTGGCAGTTGTATGTGAAGCGAAGACGTTTAGGGTCTTTCTCGTAAACGCCCACTTCGTGGTCAAAGCTGAGCAGGTCGATGAAGAAAGACCCCATCTTTCCTGCTCCCATTATCAATATTCTCATCGATTGATTTACTTTTGATTGACAATTTCAAGTTGCTGGCGAACCGACTCGTTGTGTATCTCCTCGAAGATGCGTGCTACACTTTCAGGACTCATACCAATGAGACTGCCCTGTGCGCCACGCTTTTCAAGGATTTCATTGTAACGGTTTGCCTGCAAGACGGTCATGTTGTGCTCCTTCTTGTAGACTCCAATCTCACGGCAGACACGCATACGCTTAGCGAGTAAGTCCATTAGCTCGTTGTCGATTTCATCGATTTGGCTACGCAACTGACGAATTCCTTCGGTCGTGTAGTGCTCGTCACGGATTACAAGCAAAGACAGGATGTAGTCGAGAACACCCGGCGTTACCTGCTGCTTGGCATCGCTCCATGCCTCGTCAGGGTTGCAGTGGCTCTCCACGATGAGACCGTCGAAGCCCAAATCCATGGCCTGCTGGCACAGAGGTGCTATGAGGTCACGACGTCCGCCGATATGACTTGGGTCGCAAATGAGCGGCAAGTTCGGTATGCGACGGTGCAATTCGATAGGTATCTGCCACATAGGCAGGTTGCGGTATATCTTCTTGTCGGCACTTGAGAAACCACGATGGATAGCTCCGAGACGCTTTACGCCGGCACGGTTGATACGCTCCAAACCACCAATCCACAACTCGAGGTCAGGGCTTACAGGGTTTTTGACGAGCACAGGAATGTCGACTCCCTTAAGGGAATCTGCCACTGCTTGTATCGCAAACGGGTTTGCGGTGGTGCGGGCACCAATCCACAGAATGTCGATGCCATATTTCAGAGCTAATTCAACATGCTCCGGAGTAGCGACTTCGGTAGCCGTCAGCATGCCAGTCTCTTTCTTAATCTCTTGCATCCAAGGCAGAGCCTTCTCGCCGTTGCCCTCGAAGCCTCCCGGTTTTGTACGTGGTTTCCATATTCCGGCACGAAAGATGTGGCAACCCTTTGCTGCGAGTTGCTTTGCTGTTGTCATGACTTGCTCTTCTGTTTCCGCAGAGCACGGACCGGCGATGACGCACGATGGGCGTTCGTTGTCGCTCGGAAGATTCAATGGTTCAAGTTCTAATTCCATATCGTTTAATTTTTTGAGTTTGACCAACTATGCCGCTTTCATTATTTCATTCTTTCAATTTTTCAATTCTCTGCAAAGCTTCCTTCATCTTGTCGTCCTTTGCGCAGAGCGAGATACGGATGTAACGCTTGCCGTTGCTGCCAAAGATGAAACCCGGGGTGATGAAGACCCGTGCCTCGTGAAGGACCTTTTCAGTCAACTCCTCCACATCTTTATATTTGTCAGGGATACGTCCCCAGAGAAACATACCTACCTGGCTAGGGTCGAACGTGCAACCGAGAGCGTGCATTATCTGTTCGGCAATGACACGGCGGCGGCGATAATTCTCTATGTTATTTTCCCTATGCCAGTCAGCCGTGTTGGTATTGTAAGCTTCGGCGGCTGCAAGTTGAATGCCACGGAACGTTCCGTTCTCGATGTTACTTTGTACCTTGAACATCCATGAGATGTAAGTCGGATTGCTAATCATCATTGCCACACGCCAGCCCGGCATGTTATGGCTCTTCGACATAGAGTTGAATTCGATACAGTAGTCCTTCGCTCCCGATACCTGCATCAAACTCATAGGATGCTCATTGAGAATTAGCGAGTACGGATTGTCGTTCACCACGACGATGTCATGCCGCTTGGCGAAGTCGACGAGACGCTCGAAAGTCTCCATGCGTGCGTTTCCTCCCGTCGGCATATTCGGATAATTAGCCCACAGCACCTTAACGTGGCTCAAATCCATCTTCTCCAATGAGTCGAAGTCAGGTTGCCAACCGTTATCCTCAAGCAAGTCATAGAAGGTTATCTTCGTGCCGAATATCTTATTGATGGCTGTGTAAGTAGGATAGCCAGGGTTAGGGATGAGAACCTCATCGCCTGGGTTGCAGAAAGCAAGAGTTACATACATGATACCCTCCTTAGAGCCTATGATAGGCTGAAGCTCCGTTGACCAGTCGACATCAACGCCGTAAGTACGCTTGTAGAAGCCCGCCATTGCCTTTCGAAGCTCAGGCAGTCCCGCCGTTGGCTGATATCCGTGGGCATCCGGCTGATGTGCGACCTCACACAGTTTGTCTATTGTTTGCTGCGACGGCGGCATGTCCGGACTGCCTATGGCGAGGCTTATGATGTCCTTGCCTTCGGCATTCAACTTTGCCACTTCCTTAAGTTTGCGTGAGAAGTAGTACTCTTGTATCTCGTTTATTCTTTCTGCTGGTTTCATGATTTATATTCCTTTATTATTTTGCCTCTTTGTATTCGCCGAGTATTTTAATGTCTTTTACGAGTGGGGTGATAGCGTCTATCGACTGACGGTATCGTGTCAGGTTGTCGTAAGTTACGTCTACGTAGAACAGATATTCCCATTCGTGACCGATAATCGGCAGACTCTGAATCTTCGTCAGGTTTATATCGTAGAAAGAGAGAATAGTAAGAATCTTGCTGAGGCTGCCCTCCTGGTGTGGCAGGGAGAACACCAGGCTTGCCTTGTTGGACTCTTCCACCGGTCGGAGGAACGACGCTTTCTGCGGATTACATGTCACAAGGAAACGTGTGAAATTGTGTTTGTTGTCCTCGATGCTGTCCTCCAAGACTTTCATGCCATACAGTTTCGCTGCTGCCGCATTACAGATGGCAGCCTGCCCGTGAAGCTTATGCTCAGCGATATAGCTTGCCGCGCCTGCCGTATCCTCAGCTTCCACAGCCTTAAGCTCAGGGTGACGCGAAAGGAACTGTCGGCATTGCATGAGGGCAACGGGATGTGAGTGGACCTCGCTGATGGTGTTCCAGTCGTCGTCAGGCAGGCAACAGATACTGTGCTGTATGTGTAGCTTGTGCTCACCGACGACTGTTGTGCCCGACATTCGCAGCAATTCGTAGTTGTGGAGCAGGCTTCCGGCAATCGTGTTCTCAATGGCTATCATCGCAATGACCGTCGGGTCGTCGCTGACGTGCTTGAAAACATCCTCGAAAGTGCCACAGCAGATAATCTGCAACTGCTCGCCGGCGAAGTACTGGCGGGCTGCAATGTCGTGGAAACTTCCTTGTTCTCCTTGTATGGCTATTCTCTTCATATTATAACTAAAAAACGGTCCTGCTCCATTTGGGGACGGGACCGTTTCGTATCTTATATTTATAATTTAATTTTATCTCTTACTCTATAAGTTGAAATCTATACGCAACTTCCCGCTTTACAATCTTTTGCAAAGTAAAAATAGAAGTAATAAAAAGATGCGTAAGACTTATTCATACTTTCGTTTTATCTTATATCGGTTGCAAAAGTATAACTTTTTTTTCGTTCTAACAAACAAATTACAATATTTTTCAGAAAAAATGTATCAGGATTTACTCTTCCTTGGCTTCACCCTTGTTTTCCTTTTCCAGTTTTTCTGCTTCAGCTTCCTCTTGCGGATTGAGCTCCAGCAACTTCTGACCGTCCTCTTCTGCGCCTTCCTTATCACCGATGGCGAGTCTGAGTGCACCACGTTCCCTATAGGCTTCGATGCGGAACGGGTTCACGTCATTCAGCTTATTATAATAATGTATAGCAAGTTTGTTGTCGCCTTTCTTCTTTTCCACCCTTGCCTTGAACAGCAAAGCGTCCTCTTCGTTTGCGTCATGCTTCAGCAGCCAGTCGGCTTCCTTGTCGGCACCCTCGGTGTCGTCCATGTCGAGAAGTATCTCCCCGCGAAGCAGATGGAAGTCGAATCGTCCGTCGTCGAGCTCTATTGCCTTCGTCACCATTGCCAAAGCATTGACGTAATCGCCCTGTCCGCGCTTCGCCCTTGCATAGAAATAGTACACAAGCGGGTTGTCGGTGCTCAGCTTCATAGCCTTCTCGCAGACGTCAGCCATCGTGTCGTAGTCTTCCGTCATATAGGCAACGTTGGCCATCCTGATGAGAATGTCCTGATTGTCGGGCTCCGCCTTGGCAAGGATTTCCAGTTCCTTGTAAGCCGGTAGAAGCTCGTTGTTGTATATATAGGCACGCGACAGATAGTCGTGTATTTCCAAATCGTCGTCGATTTCTAGGGCATTCTGGAAGCACTTTATAGCGTATTGGAACTGGCCAGTGCGCAAAGCACGCACTCCGTCGTATTTCAGTACGTCGAAGTTCTTCTCCTTTTCCTTCTCGCGCTCTTCCTCGGGAGTCTCCTCTTTGCTCCCGAACAGTTTCTGAAAGAAGTTCATATCGTTTACTTATTGTGTTGATTGTTGTTCAGTTAGAAGGCCAACGGTAGTTTATTGGTCTTCATAATGTGCAAAGATAGCTAAAACAGTGGGAAAGACCAAACAATCTTTGAAAATATTGTCATAATAATTTTGGAATATCATTCATTTCGATTAACTTTGCAACAAACCAAATAGAACTTATGAATATGAAAATAATTAGGAGCCTAAAGATAATACTCTCCATTATCGCTGTTGCTTCCTGTATGCCTGCCGGGGCTCAGAGCCTGACCCTTTCCGGGCTCAATCCCGAACGCTTTGATACCATTATCGACGGCAAGCACACTGCTCTTTACACCCTTACCAATGCCAAAGGCTGCGAGGCATGCATCACCAACTACGGCGCACGTCTCGTCTCGCTGATGGAACCGAACTGGAACGGACGCATGGAGGATGTCGTTCTCGGTTACGACAACGTCCGCGACTATCACACCCGTGGACAGAACTTCGGCGCTACGGTAGGCCGCTACATCGGCAGAATTATCGGTCCGAAGATTACCATTGACGGAACGACATACAAATTGCAGGAGAATGGCAAGGGCGTTATATCCCATGGAGGTAAGCCCGGCTTTGCCAACAGAGTGTGGGATGTCGTCGGCGTCGGCAAGCAGAACATCGTCTTGCGGTACGTCTCACCCGATGGCGAGAACGGTTTCCCGGGCGAACTGACCACAACGCTCACCTACACGCTTCGTGACGACGGCGCTGTGGAAGTCGACTTCAAGGCTACAACGACCAAACCGACCGTCGTTAACCTTGCCAATCATTCTTTCTTCAACATCTCCGGTAATCCCGAACACTCCGTTGAAGTACAGAATCTATGGATAGACAGTAAGAAAATCGCCGCTTACGACAAGAACAAGAACGTCACGGGCGAGTTTATGAAGGTGAAGCATACGCCATTCGACTTCACCAAGCCGCGTCAGATAGGTGAGCGTATCAATACCGACGACGAACAGCTGAATGTCACCGGCGGCTACGACCATGCCTTCGCACTGAACCACGCAGGCGATTTAAGTCGTCCGGCAGCAATCCTCTATGATGCCCAAAGCGGTCGCGCCCTTACCGTTTACACCACGGAGCCGGCATTGCAGGTATACACTGGCAACGGACTAAAAGGCAATCAGGTTGGCAAGAAGGGCATAGTCTACAAGCGTCGCTGTGCAGTCTGTCTCGAAACGCTCCACTTTGCCGATTCGCCAAACAAGCCGCAGTTCCCGTCTACTTTGCTGCGCCCTGGTCAGACCTATCACTCGAAGACCGTTTTCGTCTTCTCCACCGACCCGCCACTTATAATGCGCGCCTGTCAGACACCGCATCATCAATAGCGTCGGCCTCGTTACAGAAAAGCAGAAGAAATGGTAATAATGTTTAATTTCTTTGGCTTTTCCGACATGTCTGCTTACATTTGCATTACATTTAAGGTGTAATAGATGATAAAAAGGACATTCATATTGACTGTTTCGCTGCTGATTGGAATTATCACCGTCAGCGCACAAGATACCACGGCGCGCATTTCCGATGTGCAGCCGATAGAGTCTCCGCGCCTGCAAGGGCCTCGCGAGGCTTCCGATGCCGAAAAGGAATACGCACGGCAGTATGAGAAAGACCGTCAGGAACAGGAGCAAATCGATTCTAATCTGCCTGTAATCGATGAGAACGGACAGGTCGTCAACAACGACTATTACTATCCGTTCTGGGGTGGCTATGGCTGGAATGCATGGCGGTTGCATAAGGGACTGAACGTCAACATTGGCGCATCGGCTTTCGTCACCTCCGGAAACGGATGGGGAACGCACGGTGGACTGACGCAGGACATCAGTCTTATGTACGTCACCAACTTATCGCCTAAGGCCACACTTGCCGTCGGCGGCTATTTCAACAATATGAACTACCGTGGCGACAACTACACGACGGCAGGCTTCTCTGCACTCTTCGGCTATCGTTTCAACGAGCATTGGAGTGCTTACGCATTTGTTCAGAAAGCCTTCAACAGTGGAAACTTCGGTCCCTCGTATGGCTATTACAGTCCGTATGGCGACTATTACAGTCCCGGATATTGGGGCGGCTACTACGGTTACGGCTATGCGGGAGCCTTGACGGGCAACTATGGACCTTGGAACAACCGCTTCATGGACCGCATAGGTGGCGGAGTTACCTACCAATGGGGTGAGCATGGACAGAATTCAATATCCATTGAGGTTGAGGTCGACCACATGCCGGACCAGCATCGTGGGTATAACTATCAGCGATATGACTATCCGGTGAGGTAGGAATATTGGTAAATGAATTATCAGAATACAATAATAAAAGGGTGCGAGACAGCCAACGGTTGTTCGCACCCTTTCTTTTTTATACTAAACCAATGAACTTTATTTCACGAATTTGAGTCTCAATGAGTTGAGAATGACGCTCACACTAGAGAATGCCATCAGTGCGCTGCCCCACATCGGAGTAAGCTTTATAGGTGGATTCGAAGTGAACAGATACAGAATACCTCCTGCAAGCGGTATGCAGATGATGTTGTAGATGAATGCCCAGAAGAGGTTCTCCCATATCATCTTCACTGTCTTGCGGCTCAGCATGACACTGTATGGCAGTGCATTAAGGTCGTCGGTCATCAGAGTAACCTGTGCCACGTCCATCGCCACGTCCGTTCCGGTTCCTATTGCGATACTGACATCAGCCAGTGCGAGTGCCTGCGTGTCGTTGATACCATCGCCAATCATAGCCACCGTCTTTCCTTCCGCTTTCAGTTTGCGCACCAGTTCCTCTTTGTCGGTTGGCACGCAGCGAGCCTTGAAGTGCTTTATGCCGGCCTTGTCGGCCCAATACTTTGCTGCTTCTTCCTTGTCACCGCTCATCATCCAGACCTCTATGCCTTCGTCCTGGAGCGTCTTCATAGACTCGCGGGCATGCGGTTTGAGTTTCTCGCGTTCCTCAAGAGGCAGGTCGTCAGCCTTCGTGAAGTCGACATTCTGGTTCGGAATCGTCAGCGTTCCGGTCTTATCGGTAACGAGGGCATCAACCTTGCGAAGCCGCTCGAGAGCCGTTGCGTCCTTTATCAGTACGTGCTTGTCGGCTGCTTTGCCAATGCCGACCATGAGGGCGGTAGGCGTTGCAAGTCCCATTGCACACGGGCAGGCTATCACGAGCACTGTCACCGCTGAGACAATGGCGTCGGCAAGATGTGCGCTACCACCTATTACCATCCACAGAATGAATGTCAGCACTGCCAATCCGCCTACGACCGGAACGAATACAAGTGCTGCCTTGTCGACGATGCGCTGCACCGGAGCCTTCGAACCCTCAGCCTCTTGCACCATCTTTATTATGTGGGCGAGAGCCGTATTCTCACCAACCTGACGGGCACGCATGCGGAACTTACCCTGACTTGGTATTGTTCCGGCAAGGACTTTCGAGCCTTTCTTCTTCTCGGCAGGCGTCGGCTCACCGGTTATCATACTCTCGTCGACATACGCCGCATCAGGAGTCATGAAGCTTTCAGCCGACAGAACCTCACCGTCGACAGGCACTTTCTCGCCCGGACGAACCTCAAGGACGTCGCCAACGTCGATGGTTGAGATTGGAACCTCTTCCACCTTGCCGCCTTCTCCGACAATGTGAGCGGTCTTAGGTGCCATTCCCATGAGCTGGCGGATACTCGTCGCGGTGCCGTCCTTAGCCTTTTCCTCAAGCATTCTGCCGGTCAGCACGAACGTAATAATCATTCCGCACGAGTCGAAATATGTCAGTTTGGGGTCTCCCCAGAATGTATTGTATGCACTGAAAATGAACGCAATGCTCGTCGAGAGAGCAACAAGCGTGTCCATGTTGGCTGCTCCGTGGCGTATCTGCTTTACCGAACTGACGTAGAACATCTTACCGCAGAACATCATGTTGGCAAGCGCTATGAGCAGTGCAAGTTGATTGGCGAAGTCTTGTGAGCCAACGCTAATCCAGTGCATATTGATGAACATACCGGCAACGGACAGTATCCAACTGAGTATCGTGCGGCGTTTGAGCAGCGTGTACTCGCGTTTCCTTATCTCGTCGACTGATGTGTTGTCGTCGATGACGAGGTCGTAACCGATATTGTTTATCTCCTTTTTCATTGTTTCGAGCGAAATTTTGCTGTCGTCATAGTCGACAAGAGCCGACCGTCCGGCAAGCGACACGCTGGCGGAATTAATCCCCGGCAGCGAGTTCAGCTTCCGCTCGATATTGGCGGAGCACGAGGCACACGCCATACCTATAACTGGAATTGTCTTCTTCATCAAAAAATCAATAGAGGTTGGGGCTTATTACTTTACAAACTCGTACCTGCCGAGGTCGTTGACGGTCGTCTCCATCTGCTCCGGAGTGACCTTCGCTTCGTCATAATCGACGGTTACATTGTTGGCAACATGGTCAGCCTTTGCTGAGTTGACACCGTCAAGAGACTTAAGAGCGTTCTCGACATTAGCTTCACAATGCTCACACTTCATTCCGTTTACTGTAAATACCTTTTCCATTTTTATTCCTTTGTTTTAAATTTCTGCTGCAAAGGTACGGCTTTATACATATTAATATATTACAGAATTATGGATTTGATTTACGACTTTCCGCTTATTTTATTAATTTTGTGGCATGAAACACACTGTAAAGGAAATTGGATTGGGTGGGAGAAACGTTACTCTTTACACCGATGATGTGCCGCAATACATTCTTGTTCAGCCCGTTGACAGTCATGACATGGAAGAGATGACGAGCGAAATAGTATATATTGAGCAGCATAGTGATAAGTCTTTCATGCTCGCCGCCGTCAAGATAAGCAAGTGGAATGATGAGTTGACACCGTGGCAGGCTCCACCAGTGTTCGGCAAGATTCCTTTCGGTGATGGTGCGGCACAGACTTTGAAATTCATAACTGATACGCTGCTGCCTGCAATCACAACAGACGGTAAGGGTCAGAATGTTATCCTTGGCGGCTATTCGCTAGCAGGCCTCTTCTCATTGTGGTCGGCTTGGCAGACTGACGTATTCGAAGCGGTTGTCGCCGCCTCTCCTTCGGTGTGGTATAAGGACTGGCTCGACTATTCTTCTGCGCGCAATTCGAAGGTGAAACATGTCTACCTGAGTCTCGGCGACCACGAATACCATTGCAAGAATGCGCTCATGGCGACGGTAGGCGAAGCCATCGAGAAGCAGAAAGCTATCCTAGATGCGCAAGGTATAGAAAATACTCTCGTTTGGAACCCCGGCAACCACTTCATGGATAACGGTGTCCGGACGGCGAAGGGGTTTGTGTGGGCAATGAAAAAGTTGTACCTCCACAACCAAAAGTAAAAGTCCTAACCAAGTCTTCCCCAAGGGAAGGATGTTTAAACACCATGTTGCTGAGAACATAAGCAGACATTTGCTAATAGAATATCCGCTTTTTTCCAAGTTGCCAGGCGAGCGGGCACCCACCAGGGGCGCCCCTGCGGTGTGTGGCATAGCTGTTTGGACGTTTACGAATGTCCTTCGTCGGTAATTAAACATCCTTCCCTTGGGGAAGGCTTGGTTAGGACATTAAGATGTGGTTGCTGTCCTTTTGGAACATGAAAGCTTATGTTTTGCATTGGTTTTTAATTTATTTTTGCTTGAAAAATAAATTAAAAATTGAGGAAAAATAAATTAAAAATTGGAGAAAAATAATTTATTTTTCATCGTGAAAGTTGACCTCTCGCTATCCCATTGGTTATCAATGACTTTCAGAGACGTCAGTTCCTGCATTCGGAAGTGATGCAAATGCACCCACTGCAGGGACGGCCCTTGTGGCTGTCCGCTCGCCTTGCAAAGGCGAATGGTTTTGTCATTATCATAAGTACACAACATATTTGACCTAAAGAGTGATGTGTCTTTATGTCATTATGTCAAGTTTTTATCAGTCTTTCTGTTATCGGATGACCCTTTAAATCTTGTCCAATGATTTGCGGAGGTTGACCTTTGAAGCCTTGAACTGAGACGGAGTCATGCCCGTAACACTCTTGAACTGACTCGAAAGATATGCCGTCGATGAGTAGTTCATTTTCAGCGCAATCTGCGTAAGACTCATCTCGTCATACTTGATGAGCTCCTTCACACGCTCGATGCGCTGCTCTATGTAGTAGCGCTCTATCGTCTTGCCCTCCACTTCGGAGAAAAGCTTGCTCATAGAACTATAGTCCTGATGCAGTTCCGACGTGAGGAAACTGCTCAGATTGAGAGTTGAGTTGTTGTCGCGGTAGTGCACCAGCCGAATGATGGCACTCTTTATCTTGTCGATTGTCTGGTGGCGTTTGTCGTCGAGGAGCTCAAAACCAAGCGACGCAAGTGCTTCGCCAACTTTTTTCCGTTTGTAGCCTTGCAGGTTTTCGCCTATCTTCACCTCGCCGAGTTCAACGCTGACAGGGGTCAGTCCGTTGCTGCGCAGAGTCTTGTCGACCGCCATCTTACAACGATCACACACCATATTCTTAATGTAAAGAGTTGTCATTTGCACCTTTCTAATATGATTGTATGTTTAGATTACACAATGCAAATTTACACATTAATACTGAATTCTTGTGCAATTTAACAGAAAATAATTTTATTTTCTTACAATATAGCATTACTACTGGAATTTTTAATGATTACGGCAGTCTGCAATTCTTATTTCTTAATCGCAATCCTTTTCACTCCGATGATGACATCATTGGATAGCGTTCGGAGTGTAACGCTTTCTATTCTCTTGCTCTTGTCCGTTTGCAACAATAGGAAAACGGACTTGTCTTGTGGTAGCCAGTTGGTTGGATTGACTAGGTTCAATACTTCACGGCTTCCGTTCGAGTAATTGACAGTTATCGAACCGTTCTCGATATGGCTCTGCATCCAGTTGGTGGTGCCGAACAATTCGAACTCGATGGCATTTGCTTTGGCTTTGACGGGAACGGTAATGCTGTCGGGATAATTATCCCAAAGTGACGTGAAGACGACCTCTGACGAGTCTGTTATCGTCGGCTTGTAGTCTGTCGAGCACCAATCGCCTGCTCCCTGTACGGGAATCTCGAGTGTGGTGACGTTCGGACGCGGCGAGAGATATTTCTTCTCATACATCCGATAAGCACGGTCATTGTAGAATTTGCTCATGTCCACTGCCTTGAGACCATCCTGCCAATGCGACAGAAGTGTGTATGGCAGTTGTTGAGTAACCGCCTTTCTATCAGGCGTCTTGGCTGTAATCAAGTGTGGAGCCTCAATGATAATATCGAGATGCTGCGGAAAATTCTGTCTGACATTATATACTCCCGTGCCCCGTTTGTATTTATAAGAAATGTATGGAAGGCTGATTGACACCGAATCCCAGCTGTCGGGGAACGCCGGTCGGATATAGCATCGGCCGTTAAGGGCGTCAGGCACGATACCGAAAAGTCCCTGGATGATGGCTCGTGATGCAATTCCGATGCAATCGCCGAAGTCGCGGTAGCACTCGCCTCGGTGCTCATCCTCAGTCAGAAGTTGCCCGTAGTTGCCGGGACTGTGCCCATAAACCATATTGTCGAGGATGGTATTCCGCAGCAGTTCGTAGCCCCGCTGTTTCTCGCCGAGTTCGAAGAACGCCAGCGCAAGGTGGTAATTCTCGGTAGCCACAACATTGTTTATGCTCCAGGCGTATGGCTGCCAGTCGGACGTCTGGTATATCTTGCCACCCCAACGTGTCGTTATGGCGAGTTTGTCCAAGTCCGACAAGTCGTAAGGCTTTATTATTCCCTCGTCAATCGGAGTGTAATATGACCACAAGGCAGCGTCGGTGTGGAGTCGTTTCAGTCCCATCAAGTCCTTGTATTCTGCCCAATGTCCAAGCGAGTCGTCCCAAAGTGTCTTGTTCATTGCCGCAAGTATCGAGTCAGCCTCTTGTCTGTAAGGCTCCGCGTCCTCTCCGATAATCTCCGCAATTCTTGCCGCCAGAAGGTTTGCCCTGTAGTTATATGCCGATGAATGGGTCACTGCTCCACCATTATAATATAGCGCGTCCGAAGCCCAGATGCATGCATAGGCGTCATAGAGATGGTCGCCGTCTGGGTCGAAGTTGCGCTTCTCCCATTCCAGTGACGACTTTATGGTTTGCCACATCTTCCGCAAGTAAGTCGTGTCGGCATCATACTGGAAGTGCCAAAGCATTTCGTCGATGTACACGAGGTTCATGTCGTAATGGTTCAACTTGCGGTTCGAGGTTATGTAGCCATCCGAATACATCTGCGTTCCCCACACTTTGGCAGCGCGGGCGAGGTTCTTTGTCGTGTCCTGAGTGGGGTGTGGGTAGACGGGTGGCACGTCCTTTATCTGCTCGTTGGCATAGTAGGAGAAGTGGCTCTTTGCCCTGTCGTTCCAGCCAAGGACATCGCCGACATACGCACCGCGCCATCCCGGCAGTTCCGTCCGCCATCCGACGGCACCGTGACGGAATGTCCTGCCGTCCCAAAGGCCGTTTGCGGCATACGGCAATGCGGCTATTGCGGCATTTATCGTTGAGTCGGGGCTACATACTTTGATAGTGGAAATGGAGGAATAAAGTCTTTCTGCACTTGTGAAATTGTCCTCGTCGGAAACAGAAAGACTGTCGGTACCGTTCAATTTTATATATAAGACTCCTTTTGGAACGGTGTTGAAGGAGTACTCTTTGATTTCTTTGGCAGGGTCGAAGGCATCGGGAGCGTCAACGCCCATGTCTCCGCCGCGCTTCATCTTCGGGTTGTTGACATTGCTTATAACGGTTTTCAGATGCGTCCTGTTGCCGGAGTTGATGGCTGAAAAGACAAAGAAACATCCCTCAGAACTGACGGTTGGCATTACTGTAAGTATCAGTCCTGCAACGGAATATATCCTTTTGCCTTCTGAGTAATAAGATTTGCAATAAAGAGAGTCCAACGGCACGTCGCCTTTTCCGTCACAAATGAAAAAGCGGATGTTGCGTTTCGCCTTCTTGGTGTAAACCCCGAAGATGGGTCTGTCAGAAGTTTCGATTCTGTAATCGGTAGTACTGCCGTACAAGGCGCGTGTGTATTTGTTCGTGCCGTTTGTACAGCAGAATCCCATTCCGTCAGTTTCATAACAAGGAGAGACGCTTTCTTGCGACATACCCACGAAGGTATAGAATGCCAACAGCGTGACTGTCAGCATTCTAATAACATTGATGTGGGGTAGGGGCGTTGCCATTCCGGTTACTTTTTCGGACTTCTTGGTTGCAGTGTTTGTCTTATATTCTGCTCGCGGTGGATGATTTCAACCTTCACACCGTACTTCTCGTTGATGTGTTCGGCTAGATGCTGGGCACTGTAGACGGAACGGTGCTGACCGCCGGTGCAGCCGAAGCAGAACATGAGCGACGTGAAGCCGCGTTGCAGATAGCGCTCGACATGGTGGTCGGCAAGCTGGTATACGGGTTTCAAGAACTCCAGAATCTCACCGTCGTCCTCAAGGAAACGGATTACAGGCTCGTCCAGTCCCGTCAACTTCTTATAAGGCTCGTAGCGCCCCGGGTTGTGGGTGCTGCGACAGTCGAAGACATATCCGCCGCCATTGCCGCTCTCATCCTCCGGAATTCCTTTGCGATAAGAGAAGCTGTAGACACGTACGACGAGCGGGCCTTTGCCGTCATACTTCGAATATGTTGCCGGACCGTCGAGAGGATTGGCTTTGTAGACGTCGCTTTTGGCAGTCTTGAAGCCATCGGAACGCTTCACTACGGTGTCCTCCTTGGGTGCGAACTGTGGCAGTTCGGTAAGCCGGCGCAGCATATCCATCATGTATGGATATGGGAACAGCGAAGGATTCATCTTCAGAAGGTCGCGGAGGTTCTGTATGGCTGGGGGTATTGATTTGATGAAATGCTCCTTCCGCTCGAAGTAACCACGGAAACCGTACGCGCCAAGGACCTGCAATGTGCGGAAGAGGACGAACAGGGCGAGCCGCGATACGAAGTGTCTTACGCTTGGAACCTCAGTGTAGTGGCTCAGACTATGGTAGTATTCGTAGACGAGTTCTCGACGGAGCTTGAACGAATACTTTGCGCTTGCCTGCCAGAGAAACGAAGCAACATCATAGTAGAACGGCCCCTTGCGTCCTCCCTGGAAGTCTATGAAGTATGGATTGCCGTCTTTGTCGACCATGACGTTGCGAGCCTGGAAGTCACGATACAAGAAAGACTCCATCGGCTCGGAAGTTAAGTCGCGGGCGAACATCCTGAAATTGGCTTCAAGCTTCAGTTCATGGAAATCGAGTTCGGTAGCCTTGAGGAAACAGTACTTGAAGTAGTTGAGGTCGAACAGCACCCCTTCCTCGTCGAATTCGGGCTGAGGATAGCACTGCGACCAGTTGAGTCCACGGGCGCCGCGTATCTGTATCTCCGGCAACTCACGTATGGTGCGCTTCAATAGCTCCTGCTCGTGGAGGTTGTAGCGCCCTCCCGCCTCTCTGCCGCCTCTTATGGCGTCGAAGAGAGATATGGTTCCGAGGTCGGTCTGCAGGTATCTCGATTCATCGTCGCTGACGGCAAGGACTTTCGGAACGGGCAGTTTGCGGAGTGTGAAGTGCTGCGAGAGGTATATGAAAGCCTTGTTCTCGTCGCGGCTGGTGCCGATTACGCCTATGATATGGCTGCCGTCGTTGTCCCAAAGTCGGTAGTAGACGCGGTTGCTGCCTGCTCCGGGGATGCGCTCGACATCCTTTGGCTCGTGACCGCACCACTTTTTATATAATTGTATAAGTTGCTTCATATGGAAATAAAAAGTATTCGAGTTGACAGATTGCAAGGCTTACTGCTCATGAGGGGTATCGTCTTCTTCCTTGGCCCGCTGCTTTTCCTTCAGCTTTTCGTCGAGTTGCTGCAAGAAATAGTCGATTACGAAAAGCATGAGGAGTATGCCTAAAGACATGAAAAATGATTCGGTGAGGAAGTATATGCCACCCATCAGGATGAAAAAGAAAAGCGTGTGCTTCCAATCCAGTTTTATTTTACGTTTCATGATTATATCTATCAAATTATTTTTTATACCTAAAGATAGAACTCGCCGGTGAGTTTACTGTACCATTCGGTCCTGTTTCCGTTGCCGTCGGTTAGGCATTGCGTTTCCTCTTCGGGGCTTGTGACGAATTGCGTGCTGTACTCCGCCATGAACCTCTTTGGCATTTTCTTCGGCGAAGTCTTTATTATAACTGTCTGTTTTGGTGTCATTCCGCAGAAAACGGCTTCCGAATCGAAGTCGTCCTTAAGGTCGCAAGGGGCTATTATGCACAATGTTCCGGTCGGTTTGAGCAACTTTTGCGAGCTCTTCATCAGTTCACGGCAACTCAGAGTGTCAGCGTGCCGTGCCATGTTGCGCTGCTTGTAGGGCGATTTTAGAGAGTTCTGAAAGTACGGAGGATTGCAGACGATTGCGTCGTATTGCCCTTCGGTTGCTTCATCGGCAAGTTGCTGCAAGGAGATTTTCCTCGTTTCTATCCTGTCTTTGAAAGTCGTGGCATTGATGTTCGCCTTCGCCTGTCGGCAGGCGGCTTCGTCTATGTCGACTGCCGTTATGCAGGCGGATGGGAACCGCTGCGCCATCATGAGTGCGATTATGCCCGTTCCCGTTCCGGCATCCAGTATGCTGTTGCCTCCCGACGCCCACGCACCGAGCAGGACACCGTCGGTTCCGACCTTCATCGCCGTTATATCGTCGTTGATTGTGAATTGCCGGAAAGTGAACATATATAATAATGTTATATGGGGAGGTTTTTCTTGATGAGTTGCTGGAAGCGCTTGCCTTGTGAAGCTATGTCCATCCGCAGTCGGTCGATATCGTAGAATATCTCGGAGAATGCCGTCTGCACTGCATTTGGCTGTCTTGCGGCACGGTTGGCATATGGATTTACGACAAGGTTGATGCCCTGCTTCTGCACGGCAACTTCAACATCGGATTTCGTCATCTTTGGGTCGCCGTCGAAATGGATAAGTCCTGGTTGCGAGCGGTGTATGAGTATCTTTTCAGCCTTGAAGGTTTTAATCTTTATGTTCTTGTCGAGAGTCTTGTTGAACAACTCTATTGCGACTTGTGGAGCTTCCAGTACGTCGAATGGTTTCATTATAATGATGTCCAAGAGACCATCGCTCATGGATGCCTGGGGAGCTATGAAGGCGTTGTTGCCATACTGTGAGGCGTTGGCAATGCTGACAAGGAATGCCTTGTAATGCTGTGAGCCGTTCTCGTCGATTATCTCGTAGGTTTCAGGCTTGTACTTAAGCCCCTCTTCGAGGACTTTCTGAACGTATGTGGCGACGCCACGCTTGCCGGCCTCCGCAAAGCGCATGCTGATGAAGGCGTCAAAGCCCATGCCGCATGTGCAGAAGAACGGCATGTCGTTTATCGTGCCGTAGTCAAGTGCGTGGACCTCGCCGACGTTGATGATGTCCATGACTTTCTCAAGGTTCATTGGTATCATGAGGTGACGGGCAAGACCGTTGCCGGAGCCGCAGGGCATTACTGCCATTGCCGTCTTGGTGTGGACGACACCGCGTCCTACTTCGTTGACGGTGCCATCGCCGCCAATGGCGACAACGATATCGTCGCCGCGCTCGGCTGCCTGGTGTGCCAGCTCGGTGCCGTGACCGGCGTATTCCGTCTTCTCTAAGGTGTATGTATATTTTGTTTTGTCAAGTTTCCTGTCGATAAGTTCGGGTATTCCTGCCTTGTTAGCAGTTCCGGATATCGGGTTTAGTATAAATGTAATGTGCTTCATATTGTGATGGAGGCTTGTTGGCTACAGATTGCAAAGGTACTGAAAACGAGTGAAATGACAAAGAAAATGAACCTTTAATCTTTTATCCGGATGTTCGGCAGATGTGTATTGTAAGATAAATGTGTCTTCATCCGATGATTAAATGTTTCTGCTAAATGTGATAATAAAACAATATTTTTCTGATTTTTTTTAGGCAATATAAACAGTTTTTATTAACTTTGCAGCCTAATTAATTAGTCGATATGCGACTACACCTATTGAAAACAAATGGGACAATTACAAGAGAGGTATAAGAATTACCGGGAACCTCAAGAGTTTATGAAAAAGGGAATCTATCCCTATTTTCGTGAAATCACAAGTAAACAGAGCACAGAGGTTACTGACATCAATGGGCATAAGATACTTATGTTCGGGTCAAATGCCTATACAGGACTTACAAACGACCCACGCGTAATAAACGCAGCTCATAAGGCTTTGGACAAATATGGCTCCGGTTGCGCCGGAAGCCGTTTCCTTAACGGAACCCTCGACATCCATGTACAGTTGGAAAAGGAACTTGCGGAGTTTGAGCATAAGGACGATGCCCTTTGCTTTTCGATGGGCTTTGCCGTCAATTCGGGTGTTCTCGAAACTGTTGTGGGACGCGGTGACTACATCATTTGCGACGACCGTGACCATGCAAGTATCGTCAACGGACGCCGTTTGAGCTTTGCTACTCCGCTGCACTATAAGCACAATGACATGGAAGATCTCGAGCGTATCCTCAAAAAGCTGCCGCACGAGGCTATCAAGTTGATTGTCGTCGACGGAGTCTTCTCTATGGAGGGCGACTTGGCTAAGTTGCCGGAGATTGTTGAGCTTAAAAAGAAGTACAACTGCTCTTTGATGGTCGATGAGGCTCATGGTCTTGGCGTATTCGGCAAGCAGGGTAGGGGCGTTTGCGACTACTTCGGTGTTACCGATGACGTAGACCTTATCATGGGAACGTTCTCAAAGAGCCTTGCTTCTATCGGTGGTTTCATTGCCGGTGATGCTGATACAATCAACTACATTAAGCACACTTGCCGTACATATATCTTCTCTGCAAGTGACACTCCGGCTGCAACAGCAGCTGCAATGGAGGCTCTTCACATCATTCAGGAGGAGCCAGAGCGTCAGGAACACTTGTGGAAAGTAACCAAGTATGCGCTTAAGCGTTTCCGTGAGGAAGGCTTTGAGATTGGCGATACGGAAAGTCCTATTATCCCGCTTTATGTCAGGGACACCACAAAGACATTCGTTGTGACAAAGCTCGCTTACGATGCCGGCGTATTCATCAACCCTGTTATCCCTCCGGCATGTGCACCTCAGGATACGCTTGTACGCTTTGCGCTTATGGCAACTCATACAAAGGAGCAGGTCGAGGAAGGCGTTCTGCGTCTTAAGAAGGTATTCGTTGACCAGGGAATTATAAAGTAAAACGTCTCTATTAGCCACTTCATCGGTGGCGATGAGATATAGATAAAAATTAAGGCAGTACCCGTTGAGTGTACTGCCTTTTTCTTTTTGCTTCGCAATTGTTATTTGTTGCGCTTTATAAATCTACTACGGTAATGCCTGCTCCGCCGAACTGCACGTGCTCGTCGTGGTAGTCCTTGACATTTGGCTCTGTCGAAAGGTACTGCCGTATCAGGGTTCGCAGGATGCCGTTGCCCTTTCCGTGGAGTATTCGAACTTGTGAAGCACCAACTAGGATGGCATCGTCAAGATAATGCTGGACAGCATTCAGGGCTTCGTCGGCACGCATTCCACGGACGTCAATCTCCTGTTTGAAACTTGTACTGTGCTCATCGATGGTCGCACGCGTCATCCGACTGCCTGGCGAATATGTTTGAATGTTATTCAGCGAGAAACTTTGCGGTTCGGACTTTTCAGTCTTTATGTTGTATATCTCTAACTTGTCAACATCCACTTTGGTCTTCATGTCGCCGAAAACAACCTCGGCAGAATTGCCTTTGACAGAAAGAACCTTTCCAATAGTGTTCAAACCGCGCATGCGGACGTTGTCGCCGGCTTCAACAGGCTTGGACTTTTGTGGCTTTGCCGTATCTCCGTTATTGCCGTTTTGCTTCTTGTTCTTTTCGGCAAGATGCTTGGCATGGCGCTCCTTGCGTGCCTTTATGCGCTCGACCATCTTGTTGTATTCAGCCTCACTGATGTTTCCGTAAGAGTTCTTCTTGTCCTTGCCTCGCTTTGCAGGTACGACTTCGTCACCGTTTTCGATACTTTTGCCGAACTCGTCGAGCTGCTGGCGTATGCGCTTAGTGTCCTCCTTCTCGGCCTGCTTTTCACGTATCTCACGTATTGCGTTCTCGATGCGCTTGTTGGCTTCCTTCAACAGTTCCTCAGCTTGTGTCTTTGCCTTAGCCAGAATTTCACGCCTCGACTGCTCAACGGTCTCGATGTCGTTGTCGTAGCGTGAGATAGTCTTGTCGAGTTCTTTCTCTTTCTGATGCACGGCATCACGTTTTCGCTCCCAATAGCGCTTGTCGCGAACTATGTCCTGCAGGTATTTGTCGCTTTGAATGTAGTCGGAGCCGACGATTTCGGATGCATCCTTGATGACTTCCTCTGGCAAGCCAATCTGTCGGGCAATCTCTATGGCGAACGAACTGCCTGGTCTTCCGATGGACAACTTATATAGTGGCTTCATCAAATGACGGTCGTAGAGCATCGCTCCGTTGGCAACGCCATTGTGCTCGTCGGCAAAGTGCTTGAGGTTTTGATAGTGGGTCGTTATCACTGCCCATGCTTTCTTCTTCCAGAACTGCTTCAGTACGCTCTCAGCAATAGCACCGCCGATTTGCGGTTCGGTTCCAGTTCCGAACTCATCAATCATTATCAGCGTGCGGTTGTCGGCCTGCTTCATCATATTCTTCATATTATAAAGATGTGAGGAGTATGTGCTGAGGTCGTTCTCAAGGCTTTGCTCGTCGCCGATGTCTATCATTATATTGTTGAAAACGCCTACTTTTGAGCGTTCGCCGACGGGTATCGGTATTCCGCATTGCAGCATATACTGTAGCAGTCCGACTGTTTTAAGGCACACACTCTTACCGCCTGCGTTCGGACCGGATATGATGAGGATGCGCTTTTCGGGCGTCAGCATTATGTCAAGAGGCACTACTGCTCCGTCAAGATGTTCAGAAAGCAGAGGGTGTCGTGCTTGTATCCAGTCGATATATGGCTTGTCTGAGATTTCTGGCTCAAAGGCATTGAAGCGTATTGAGAACAAAGCCTTGGCGCGAACGAAGTCAATGGCTGAGAGAAACTGATACGAATCGAGCATTTCAGCTGCATGGGGGCGTATCACTTTGGTTATTCCCGAGAGGATGCGGATAATCTCCCGCTTCTCGTCGCCTTCAAGTTCGCGTATCCTGTTGTTGGCTTCGACAACCTGAGTCGGCTCAATATACACAGTCTTTCCTGTTGCACTCTCGTCGTGGACGATACCCGGTATTCTGCGTTTCAGTCCCGGCGCAACAGGAATAACAAGTCTTCCGTCACGAACGGCAGGTGTTACGTCACGCTCAACGAGTCCTTCGCTCTGTGCAGACTTAAGGATTCCGTACAGTGTTCGGGAGATACTGCCCTCCATCCTTGCCAGTTCACGACGTATCTGGTTAAGTTCGGGAGAAGCGGTGTCCCTTATGTGTCCGAACTTATCTAGTATTTGGTCTATGCGCGATACGATATGAGGGAACGTTGCCACACCGTCGGCCAGCTCGTGTAGCGATGGATAGTAATAATTAATTGTGCCATCATCGGCTTCTTCGCCTTTGTTGAGGTACTCACTAAGGGCAATGATGGTTGCCAATGAGCGGCGGAGACCGAACAGTTCTTCCTCTTCGAGGTGAGTGCCTTGCAGTCGTATGCGCTTAAGACACTCCCTGACATCAATGAAATTATCGATGGGGAAGTCGTCGGCCTTGTCTATTATGCGTCGCATCTCCCTCACTTCGCTCATGCTTGTGTTGAGAACTTCAGCGTTAGAGGTGAATTCCATTTCATCTATCTTGTTCTTTCCCAATGATGACAAGCACTCGCTTTTGAGCTTATCGCGTATGATATCGAATCCGATTTTCCGTTCGTAATTGTCTGGATATATCATTATTAAGCGTATAGAGATAAACAAGGGGCTGACGAATAATCATCAGCCCCCTGATTGCTATTTTACAAATGTATTATAATCGTGCGCTTCCAGTGGAATTAGAAGAACAAGTAGCGGTTGTCAACGATGCCTGCGTTCTCCTGCAAATCGCTCTGGAACATCTGCAGAATCTGCCAAGACTGCATCATACAGTTCTGCATCTCCTGTGTCTCGTTGTACTTTGCGCCAGCCTTCATAGCCTTGTTTGTAACCTGGAAGACGTAAACACCTGCGTTACCCTTTACCGGAGCGCTGACGAACTTGCCCTTTGCAGTGCGAGCAACGGCGCCAGAGAGGGCCGGCTCCATTGCACCTGTAGCCTGAACGAAGGCTGGGGTAGCGAATGTAATCTTGTCGACAGTAGAAATCTTGCCGCCCTTTGACTGTGCAGCCTGGATGCTGTTGACACCCTTAAGCTTGGCAATAATCATCTCAGCCTTCTTGTCCTTGATGACCTCACGCTTTACAATCTCCTTCACCTGTGGGTCGTCGAGGCCACGATAGCCTGCCGGGTGTATCTTGTTCAGATATACAACGAGCAGATAGTCGTTGTCTCCTGCCTCGTAAAGCGGTGATACATCGCCTTCCTTAGCTTTCCAAATCCACTTCAGAGCTTCCTTGATGCCACTGCCGCCGACCTGTCCAACGGTGTGAGCTGCGGTTGTAATGTCGTTCTGGTCTTGTACTGTGTAGCCGTACTTGCGGGCGTTCTTCTGCAGTGCGGACAGTGATGTGCTCTTTGTTACGAACTCGCTAAACTTATTGTAAGCAGCAGAACGTGTATCCTTAGAGAAGTCGATGGTGCGCTTAACAACAGCTGCGGTGAACTTATCCTTAATTCCCTTGCGGTCAAGAACCTGGAGAACGATGTTGCCTTCGTCGAAAGCGAGGTTCTGAACCTTGTTAGGCTCGCCCTTGAGAAGAGCGTTTATGAGTTGACGGCTGTCGCTATTCATTGTTGAAGCGTGCTCGTACATCTGTCCGGTGAACCAAATCTCCTTGCCGTCCTGACCGTACTTCTTAGCTATTGCAGCAAAGTCAGCACCGCCTTCGAGTGCCTTTGTAATGCTGTCAGCCTTTGTACGTGCCTCCTCTGGAGTGTTGGCTGCAACCTGAATCTGACGATATTGTACAGAGTCAGGCAATGATTCCTTCGAAAGGAGCTTGATGATGTTCAGCGTGTTGTCGCTCTTTGATTCGAATACACCTGATGTACCAACTGCCATAGAGTCGAGCTTGCCGGCGATATCCTGTGGGAATGCATCCTTGCTGAGTGGAACTCCGAGGTAAGGAATCAACGTTCCGGACTTGCTAAGTATCTGTGTCGGGTCGTCCGTAGCGGCGAGCTGCTTCTGATAGCCGTCCATTTCCTTTGTGATGGCATTGCGGTCAGCAGCGGAAGCCTTAATCTGATAAGCAACATACTTAAGGTCGCGTGTCTCAACGAGCTGCTTGAATGCCGGCTTCAGTTCGTCATACTTAGCCTTAAGGTCTTCGTCTGTAACCTTAACCTGGCTGTCCTTGATGTCGCTGTAAGCGAAAGAAGCAAGCTGAATCTGAGCTTCCTCGTTCTCATCCTTGTACTGCTGCTGTGCTTCGACCTTGTTTGAGAGAACGCAAGCCTGTATTAAGCCTACGTATTTCTGCTGAAGCAAGTCTTGGCGGAGCTGCTTCTCGCAGTAAAGCCACAAGTCGCGCGACTGCTGAATCTGCTCCTGAGCCTGTGGGTTAGCCTTAAGTGCCTTGTCATAGTCGGCCAGAAACTGCTGAACGATAGAGTAATCGAATCTGCCAGTCTGCTGATTGTAGAATTGCGGAATAGGAATATCGCGCTGGATGAGCGGATTTACGCCCTCTTTAAGAATGTTATTGACTTCATCATCAGTGACTGTCAGACCAACTTTCTTAGCGTCGTTCTCAACGATTGCATAGTTGACATACTGCTGCCAAACTGCATCGTGAAGTTGGTTCATTTGCTCTTCCGTAAGATTATCTGTGCCGCCGAGGAGCTTCTGTGCGTTTGTAACCTCGTCAACGAGCTTCTGATAATCCTGTACACTGATTTTCTTGCCGAGAACTTCACCAATCTGCTGGTTGGCTTGTCCCTTTATTCCGTTACACGAACGGAAAGCTTCCTCGGCAATAAAAGCAAAAAGGCCAAGGCCTATGATAATAATCAAGGCGACACCTTTGCTTCTGATTTTACCTAATGCTGCCATTTCTTGTTTTTATTTTTTGTTTTTTATCTTATTCAGTATATTGTTCGAATTTCTTATTTCCGCAAATTGCGTACAAAAATACAAAGATTTTAGGAAATAGAACAACTTTTTCTTGATATTTTCTTTATTTCACCGAATTCTTGCCTACTTTGGCTTGAAGCACGGTTTCTTTTAGTTTTCTTTTTTGTTGTTTACATGCAGTCTGACAAGTTCTATCTTGGTCATCGTGCTCTTGATAATTTTAAAGCTGTATTTGCCTACGTTCACAACCTCATTAAGCTTCGGGAAGCTTTGGTATTCGTGAAGGATAAGACCGCTGATAGTCATGTATTCGTCACTCTCAGGTAGCTCGAGACCGAACATTTCGTTGACTTTGTCGATTTCAAGGCGTGCCGACAGCAAGTAGTCACCATCTTTTAGCTTCTTTGCTATGTAGTTGCTGTTGTCGTGTTCGTCCTCGATATCGCCGAAGATTTCTTCCACAATGTCCTCCAGTGATACAATGCCGCTGGTGCCACCGAACTCATCCACGACCACACCGAGGCTCTTCTTCTCACGCAGGAAAGTTTGGAGCAGCTTCTGTGCTGCCATAGTTTCGGGAACGAAAGGCATCTTACGGATATGGCTCCGCCAGTTTTCAGCATCGTGGAACATTTCCGACGAATGTATATAACCGATGATATGGTCGATGTCGCCTTTGTAGACGATAATCTTGCTGTTGCCGCTTTCGATGAACTTCTGTTGCAATTCGCTGAGCTTACAGTCGTCGGTGTCGACGGCGTTAATCTCCGTTCTCGGCACCATACAGTCCCTTACCTTAGTGTCCGGGAAGTCTAGTGCATTCTGAAAGATTTTAACTTCGTCATCAATATCTTTCTCATCCTTTGCGTTATCGATACTTGACTGTACAAGATAGTCGAGGTCGACCTTCGTAAAAGCGCCCTCTTCCTCTTCCTTTGGTATCTTTACACCAGCAAGACGGAGTATGCCCCGCGACAGCCACGTTGAGAAAACGCTTATCGGCCAAAGTATTATGTAGAAGAGATAAGCTAACGGTGCGAACAGAGTAAGTAACTGATTAGGCATGCTCTTGAAAAGAGTCTTAGGCAGAAACTCTCCTGTAAACAACACTACCAACGTCGAACTGATAGTGTCGATGATAACAAGAGTCGCCTCGCCGGTTATTCCGATAGTTTGCCATATCTGGTCGAATATCTGGGCAAAGAGTATACCGTAGACAACAAGCACTATGTTGTTGCCGACGAGCATTGTCGAAACGAATCCGTTCGGATTATGATAGAACTTATCGAGGCAATGCTGTGCGAATCCGTTTCTTTCCCCCTTGTCTATTTCCGCTTGCAAACGGCTTGATGATACGAAGGCTATCTCCATTCCGGAGAAGAATGCCGACAGTATCATCGTTATTATAATTCCTATTATTAAAGGTATTTGGTCTTCCATTTACACTTTATGAAATTTCGGTTTGTTCTTTCCCACGGGGTGCGGACCTGTTGTTGACGGACCTTGAACGGTGTCAATGGCAGCATTCATAGGTACCTGAGCCGACGGTGCAGTTGACTTACTGAAGTTCGCTTCATTCTTGTCAATCTTTCCGTGGGTCTGTTTTATATCATATTTTGTCAGGTCCTCGTTGCTCTCAAACCAGTTGCCGTCGATTTCCTTGTCAGGCATCTTCATGTGAGAGTAGCTTGTCGACCAGAATTTATGTTGTTGTTCGTCCCAATATAGTTCGTCGCTTGAGAATTCAAGTCCCTGCTTTGTCAGAATGCGTACACGTCCATGCAGCTCCCATTTACGCAGCTTGTCATAATAGATGGCCGTGTCGCACTGTATGTACCCTTGTATATGCATCTTCTCATCGAACTGAGTCATCAGCACACCTTTGTCGAATACCCACCTCGACGGGTTCTTAGCCTCGTTGACTTCCCATTTTTCCGCGACGATACGGTACTTTATCACGCCTGAGTCTGATATGAGAGTATTGACTCCGTAGGTAACCATGATAGGCACGGAGTCCTTGTCGTTGATAGCCGGAGCCGTGTGCTCATGTTCCTCTTCGCATGAAACAACGGTCAATCCGAAAATCAACGCCAATATAATAAATATATGTGAACTTCTCATATATATACCAACTGCCACATCATGCGTGGCAGCTTTTTTCAGAGTTTATGCTATTCGACCTTGAACTTAGCAAACCAACGCTCGTTGAACGTAAGTCCCACAGTCAGCATGAAGGTATTTTCCTTTATCAGTTTGTCGGCACTCCGGTTTATCCACTGTGCCGTTATGTTCAGCATACTACGGTTATTGTATGTGTTGATGATAGGAATTCCGAAGCCCAGGCTTGCCGTTATCTCCTTAGGGCCGTCCTGTCCGTTAATCTTCTGGTACGACGATGCATAGCTGACACCTGCCCTGTAGTGGACGCGATTTAAGAAACTCCTGTATCGTTCGCCCTTGCAATACTCACCACCGAACGTAAACTTATTGCGGTTCTTGTACTCTCCGTTAACCAATTGGAAAGATGTTGAAGAGCCGTTGGATATGTATTCCGGTGTGGAAATGTCATTCCACTTCTGCAACTGGTAGTCGAAGCCGAGCTTAAGCTGGTCGCGGTGGTTCCAGACGAATCCCACTCCATACATGTCAGGTATGGAAATACCATTGTTTATAGAGTAGCTTGCCGTGTCGTTGACAGCCGTCTGCGAGTTGGACGATATGACATAGCACTTAGGGTCAGAGTTCGTCTTATGCCCCGGCTCGTAAACGAGACCCAGGGTAACGTCGTCGTTCTTACCTAACGGTTGCGTGTACTGAAGTCCGAAGTTATATCTGAAACCGTGAACCTGCGTCGTGTATTCCTTGGACAACGTGTTGACGTATGCATCACTGTAAGAATTAGTCACATAACGGTTCAACTCTCCCCAAAGGTAACCGACGTTAAAACCGAAACTGAAGTTCTTGAACGGCTGCCATCCTGCACCTATGTAAACCTCATGAATACCTCCGTCGCCATTGTATGTGTTCGTATACGTCGGGTTAATGCTTTCAACAGATGAGAACGCATTGACATTTGCCGTGTTCGAATAGTTATAGCCTATATTGGTATAAGGAATTATACCGAAGCTGAAACCTACATGTTTCGCTGCCCTGAACGCAGCAACAGCATATTCAAAGTCTGCGTTCTTGGCGTTCTTTGACTTCCCGTTCTCCTTGAAATTTGTCGTCTGGAAACTGACTGCTGCATCAAGGATAAACGAAAGAGAATCGATAGCTGAGTAGGATGCCGGGTTCTGGAGGTTGATTTGGTTGTGCTCGTGGAAGCCGTAGCTCAAACCACTCATCGCGCGGTTAAATCCTGTGGACTCATCAGACAATAATCCCAGTCCAAACTGACTGTATGGCGAGTTCGTGCCACTCTGAGCGTATGCCGATACATAAGTCAGCAAGGCACACATAACTATAAAGACTTTCTTCATTACGAACGTTCTAATTTACGAAAAAGGCTACCTTCATAACTGTCAATAACCCAATTATGGTGCAAAATTATTGAAAAAAAACGAGATAATTGCATTATAAATGGAAAAGATGAGTTAATTTTGCAATATGAAACGATTGAAACTCGTTATAATTGTCACTTTGCTGGCTCTTATCCCCTATTCTGTGAAGGCCCAGAAAGCCCCTCTTCCGCAGGATTCCGTCGAGATAAGCCTCCTCACATGTACCCCGGGACAACAGATTTGGGCACAGTTCGGACACACTGCAATAAGAGTTCACGACTTGCGGACAGGCGATGACATTGCAGTAAACTACGGAATGTTCTCGTCCGACCAGCCTTACTTCGTCATGAGGTTCATCTTCGGACTCACCGACTACAAGATGGATGTGGAGCCGTTCAACGTTTTCGTTTCAGAATACGCTTACGAGGGGCGTGGTATTATAGAACAAAAACTTGACATTTCAGGAATGGACAAGGCACGGATACTTGCAGCCTTGCAAAAGAATATACTTCCCGAAAACCAAGTCTACCGATACAACTTCTTCTACGACAACTGTACGACACGAGCACGTGATATAATCGTCAATAATTTGGGCTCTTCTGTGCAATATTCTGCTGCTAAGCAAGATTCGTGCAGCTTCCGTTATTACGTACATCGTGCCAACAAGGATTATCCTTGGATAAGATTTGGCGAGGATTTGCTGCTAGGTCTGCCTGCTGATTACAAGACAAACAAATCCGAGCAACAGTTTCTTCCGGATAACTTGCGCGCTGACTTTGAAAAAACTCTTTACAATGGCAAACCGCTTGTTAGTAGTAGCCGAGTGATTTTACAACCTGTTGAACAAGCAGAAAGCAAGACATCGACGCCGACACCTTTGGATGTTATCATCATCCTGTGCATAGTGACGGTGATAATAGAGTACATTGAATACAAGAAAGGCGTAATCTTTTGGGGGCTCGACCTGTTTAACATGCTGTTGACGGGCCTTCCTGGCATTATCATCTTTGCAATGTTGTTCTCCCAGCACCCGACGGTGAGCCTCAATCTGCTTATCTTATTCCTCAACCCGATACCCCTCTTATTTGCCTATCCGGCAGTGATGCGGACCCGCCGGCACCGTAAATTCTTCTGGTGGACGCTATGGGAAATCCTCATAGTATTGGGAATGATTGGCGGTTTCTTCCAAACTTATCCGTCAGGAATGCTCCTTTTGGCATTACTTTTGCTCACTCGTCCTCTGATGCATCATTATCGCCAACGAGAAATATCCCGTAAGAAATGAACAGATATATCACATTACTCATAGTTATCATGACAGCTTACGGCTCCGGAGCAGAGACTCTGAAGTCGGCGATTGCCATTTCCGGATGTGATATATCCCTTGAGGAAACCGAAAATCTCAAGCAACTCCAGGTAAACGGTGCTGACATAATGTCAGTGCTCAAGCTTTTGCGCATCGGAACGAACCACAACATTGGCGGCTCCGAGTATGATTACCTTGCAGCTTTGGCATCAAATCCTTATTATAGCCAAATCCGTAAGGGACATCAAGTCGCAAGAATAATTCCATCATTAACATACTTTACTTTATTAAAGTCATCAAATTCTATTCGTGCACCAAGCAAATATGCTATATAAATATTGTATATAATGGTACTGTTTCGGTATTTTTTAGTAAATTTGCACCCAATTTCAAAACACGAATAATTAAACATAAAAGATGAATTTTAATAATATTCTAAGGTCTCTGTTTGGCGATAAGGCTTCAAGAGACATGAAAAAGATACAGCCTGAGGTAGAAAAGGTAAAGGCTGCGTATGAAGAAATCGACAAACTGAGCAACGACGAGCTTCGTGCCAAGACAAAAGAAATACAGGCACAGGTACAGAATGCAGGCAAGGAACTTAAGGACAAGCAGGCAGAACTGCGTGCCACGATAGAGGAAACACCTATCGACAAGCGTGAAGCCATTTTCAATCAAATTGACAAACTCCATGAGCAAGAGCTCGAAAAGTACGAGGAAGAACTCAACAACGTATTGCCTATTGCGTTCTCAATCGTAAAGAGCACTGCCCGCCGCTTTGCCGAGAATGAGGAAACAGTGGTTACAGCAACCGACTTCGACCGCGAACTGGCTGCTGACCCGGCAAAGGACTTCA
Organism: uncultured Prevotella sp.; assembly: GCA_900314455.1. Taxonomy (GTDB): domain Bacteria; phylum Bacteroidota; class Bacteroidia; order Bacteroidales; family Bacteroidaceae; genus Prevotella. Next base: position 74,577 of record OMVI01000103.1, read on the forward strand.
TCACAATCGACGGCGACAAGGCTATATACCATAACCACTGGACAGCTGGAGGCAACGACCAGAAGTGGGAAATGGTCCACTACGACGTACAGCTCTTTGGTGGCGTCGTTCTTCATCAGGGTAAAATCGCCGAGATGGCAACCGGTGAAGGTAAGACCCTCGTCGCTACATTGCCTGTCTTCCTCAATGCCCTGACCGGCAACGGAGTACACGTTGTCACCGTCAACGACTATCTGGCTAAGCGTGACTCTGAGTGGATGGGACCTCTCTATGAGTTCAACGGACTCAGCGTCGACTGCATCGACAAGCACCGCCCTAACTCCGAGGAACGCCGCAAGGCATATCAGGCAGACATAACGTTCGGTACCAACAACGAGTTCGGTTTCGACTACCTTCGTGACAACATGGCAATTAGCCCGGCTGACCTCGTGCAGAGGGAACACAACTACGCCATCGTCGATGAGGTCGACTCAGTCTTGATTGATGATGCCCGTACCCCTCTTATCATATCCGGTCCTGTTCCAAAGGGCGACGACCAGATGTACGAAGAGTATCAGCCGCTGGTTGAGCGTCTTTATGAGGTTCAGCGCAAGCAGGCTACAGAGCTTCTCGCCGAGGCACGTAAGAAGATTACCGACGGACAGAACATCATGGCGACCGACTCCAAGAAGGGAGCCGAGCTCCTGGAGCAAGGTTTCCTTGCCCTGTACCGTTCATACAAGGCTCTGCCAAAGAACAAGGCGCTTATCAAATACTTGTCGGAGGACGGCATAAGGAGCGGAATGCTCAAGACCGAAGAGTTCTACATGGCAAACAACAACCGCGAGATGCCTAAGGCTGTCGAGCCTTTGTATTTCGTTGTTGATGAGAAACTGAACTCTGCCGACCTTACTGATAAGGGTACAGACTGGCTCGCCAAGCAGACCAAAGACCCTGACCTGTTTGTTCTCCCTGACATAACGACACAGCTTTCCGACCTCGAGAAGCAGCATAATGATGGTAAACTCGCAGATGAGGAGTACATCGACAAGAAGGACGACATGATGGCCCACTACGGTGTACAGAGCGAACGTGTTCACACTCTTCAGCAGTTGCTCAAGGCATACACGATGTTCAACAAGGACGATGAGTATGTCGTCATGAACGGCGAGGTTAAAATCGTCGACGAGCAGACCGGCCGTATCATGGAGGGACGTCGTTGGAGCGACGGTCTCCACCAGGCTATTGAGGCTAAGGAGCACGTTAAGGTTGAGGCTGCAACGCAGACCTTCGCAACCATTACCCTTCAGAACTACTTCCGTATGTACCATAAGCTTGCCGGTATGACTGGTACTGCAAGTACTGAAGCTGGTGAGTTCTGGGACATCTACAAACTCGATGTTGTCGAGATACCTACCAACAAGCCGGTTATCCGTGTCGATATGAACGACCGCGTCTACAAGACCGCTCGTGAGAAGTATGCCGCTGTTATCGAGGAAATTGAGGAGATGCGTGTCTCCGGACGTCCTTGCTTGGTTGGTACTACCAGCGTTGAAATCAGTGAGTTGCTGAGTAAGATGCTTGACATGCGCCGTATTCCGCACCAGGTGTTGAACGCAAAACTTCACCAGAAGGAGGCTAACATTGTCGCTGAGGCTGGTAAGAGCTCCATGGGTATGGTCTTCCTTACCACCGATAATCGTGCATTCACCGACAAGCCGTCTGCTTTGAGACATCAGACAAAGCTTATCAACGATGCCGACAACGGAGTTAAGGGCTCTAACCCTGAGCTTAAGGGACAGAAAGCCGAAGGTTTGCTGCGCAATGAGCAGCGTCTCCTCGGTGCCGTAACTATTGCAACTAACATGGCAGGTCGTGGTACCGATATCAAGCTGACGCCGGAAGTTAAGGCTGCCGGTGGTCTTGCAATCATCGGAACAGAACGCCATGAGAGTCGCCGCGTCGACCGCCAGCTGCGTGGTCGTGCCGGACGTCAGGGCGACCCGGGCTCATCAGTATTCTATGTATCACTCGAAGACAAGCTCATGCGTCTTTTCGGCTCTGAGCGTATCGCCAAGGTCATGGACCGTATGGGACTTGAGGACGGTGAGAGAATTGAGGCTTCCATTATTTCCAAGAGCATTGAGCGCGCCCAGAAGAAGGTCGAGGAGAACAACTTCGGTATCCGTAAGCACCTCCTCGAGTACGATGACGTGATGAACAAGCAGCGTACTGTTATCTATGAGAAGCGCCGTCACGCCCTGATGGGTGAGCGTATCGGAATGGATATCTCAAATGTCATCTGGGATAGGGTGCTGAACATAATCGAGAAGAACGACTACGAAGGTGTTAAGGAAAATCTTCTGAAGACTCTTGCCATGGAAGTTCCGTTCACCGACGATGAATTCGAGAACGGCAACAAGAACGATTTGGCAGAGCGCACCTATCAGGAGGCAATGGCAATCTTCAAGCGTAAGACCGACAGAATACAGAGTGTGGCTTGGCCTATCATCAAACAGGTGTACGAGACACAAGGCGCTATCTACGAGCGCATTATGGTTCCTATCACCGACGGTAAGCGAGTCTACAACATACCTTGCGATTTGAAGGAATCTTATGACACTGAGGCTAAGTCAGTCGTTAAGCAGTTCGAGAAGGTTATAATGCTCCACATCATCGACGATGACTGGAAGGAGAACCTCAGACAGCTCGATGATTTGCGCCACAGCGTTCAGAACGCATCCTACGAGCAGAAAGACCCGCTGGTAGTCTTCAAGTTGGAGAGTGCCAAGATATGGGATGATATGATTGACGACATGTACGACCGCATCGCAAGTATCCTCATGCGCGGTCAGATTCCTGAAATGCAACAGCAGCAGGTACAAGAGGCTGCACCGGAGCAGCGTACCCAGCGCTACAACGAGCAGAAGGAAGACCTCGACAATGAGGAACAGAAGGCAGCCGCATCGCAGGACACCCGCGAGGGCGCCGGTCGTCCGAACCACGTTCCTTACAGGGCTGACAAACTGCCGCGTCCTAACGATCCGTGCCCATGCGGTAGTGGAAAGAAATTCAAGAACTGCCATGGCAGAAATCTGCGTTAAGGATTTAAAGAAACAATTCGGGGATGTCACGGTCGTTGACATCCCTGAATTAAATATAAACAAAGGTGATTTTCTCGGGATAGTTGGTAACAACGGTGCCGGGAAGACCACCTTTTTTCGTCTTATGCTGGACCTTGCCAGAGCTGACAAAGGCAGTATTTCGCTTGCGGGAATAGACCCGTCGAAGAGCGAGGAATGGAAGACAACGACCGGTGCCTGCCTTAATGAAGGCTTCCTTATCGACTTTCTCACGCCGGAAGAGTACTTTGATTTTATCTTTAAGATAAACAGCATCCCGTCAGATGAGGCGAAAGACCGTCTTGCTTTCTTCGATTCGTTTATGAATGGCGAGATTATAGGCAAGGGAAAGTTAATCCGTGAATTCTCAAGTGGCAACAAGCAGAAAATAGGAATTGTCGGCGCAATGCTGAACAGTCCCAAGATCCTTATCCTCGATGAGTCTTTCAACTTCCTCGACCCAAGCAGTCAGAACTCGCTGAAGCAACTTCTGACCGATTATCATTCTACTACGGGCGCGACAATCTTAGTCTCCAGTCACAATCTTCACCACATTTCCGAAATCTCATCACGCATCATCGTCATGGAAAAGGGCAGAATCGTGAAGGATATCACCAACCTCGGTGAGCAGACGGAAAAGGAACTGGAAGACTACTTTGCTTGAATGGGATTACTATTCCTATTTTTCTTGCTATAATGAAAGGTGAATATCCACATTCATCCATATCGATTCTAATTCTCCCCTTTTACTTTCGGCATACATCCACTTGCGGATATTCGTTTAAAGGAAACATCAGCATTAACCTCGATAGAGGTTAAATTGTCGTTAACCCCATACAAGCGATAGCGCAGTGTGGGGTAAAGCGCTGAGTTGTAGCTATTATCATGACTTATCCCCAGTCTGCGGTCGTTGCGCTCTCTTGACTGGGGTAATCGATAGTTAAACTTCTTCGAAGTTTGTGGGTGTCTTCGCTTTGATTTTCGGATGTAACAAAATCGAACCTCATTGCACATACTTGCCAATATTGTTGTTTAGTTATAACAATGTCATCGAATATGTTTTGGAATGCCATCTCTTAGCTTTTGCAATGCTGAAGTTTAACTTTGGGAATAAAAAATAATTTATTTTTGTGAGAAAAATAAATTAAAAATGGAGGAAAAATAAATTAAAAATCAACCAAAAATAAATTAAAAATCAATTCGAAACTTATCCTTTTGGAATTCAAAAGGTTAGCGATTATCTTGAAAAAAGCCTACCCAAGCCCTCCCGAATCAAAGTTAAGACCTCTCCAAGCCTCTCACAAGGGGAGGATGTCTGATTACTTTTCCACTGCAGGGACGGCCCTTGTGACTGTCCGATTGCCTTGAAAAGGCAAATAAAAATATATCTCGGTCAGGATTACTCCCCAAACAATGATTTTTGGTCTGTAATCCACAAGACATTTAAACATCCCCTCCATTCGGAGGGGCTTGGGGCGGCTGTTATGCTTTTGTACATTTCCTTCCTTCGGAGTGGTTTGGGGCGGCTTTAAGACTTTTGCACATGTCCATCCTTTCGGAGGGCTTTGGAGAGGCCAATAAAAAAGGCTTCACGTATAGTGAAGCCTTTATGTCGGGAAGACAGGATTGTAAACCCGCCAAACGACTGGCTGAAAGCACGATAAATAGGTGTGGTTGAAGGTGCCATTCGCGTTATTGTTGTCCGATATATGTCCGAGTTATAGAGCCAAATAAAGGAGTGAAAATCAGTTGCTTAACTGTTAAATTTACATCTAAAATCGAAGCTTTTTCACTCCTTCATTCTGCTATTTGTTAGAAGATTTCTGATTGTCCTTACAGAGATCGAGGACAAAATCAAGCCGTCTACTCAGGTCTTTTTTGTCCTGCTCAAGCTGCTGAATTCTTTTGTCTTTTTCTTCGATGATTGCCTTCAAAGCTTTGTTCTCAGCCTTAAGGTCGGTCATCTCAATCTTTACATTAACGGAATCTTTTACGATGTTGCTTCCGTTCAAAATCGGATTACTTGCAGCGTTATCCGACTTTTGGAATAAACTATCCATCGTAATGCCCAACGCACGGCATACTTTTACTACAGTACTTGACCGCGGATCAGGTTTGTTCGTCCACTCTTGTATTACTCCACGATGTGTTCTCGGTCCCCAGATTATCCTCGATAACTGGTTTTGATTGAGCTGCTTTTCGTCCATGAATTGCTTCAAGCGCTCAATGCTAGGTGTGTCATAATCCAATGCCATAATAGTTGAAATGTTAAAATCCGACTCTAATCGGAAAATAAATCCGATTTTTGTTGGAACTTTGAAACTTTGTTTTTAAATTTGCAACAAAATTAGCAATAAATATGAAAACGAACAAGCAAATGAAGGACGATTTGACAGGAATAGACATTCGAGACTACTACCATAGTCTCAGTAAAGCACAGAAGGGCGAACTACTCCGATACGCTGTATCGCAGTTGGGAATCGGCTACTCTACAATGGTCAACAAATTAGCTGGCCGACTTGAGTTCACGAAATCAGAACTCATATCGTTAAATCTCGCAATTGAACAGAAAGCAATATGAAGCAGATTGAATTCCATACCAGTCCGGAAGGAATAGTCTACTACAAAGAGAGTGGTAAGGCTGAGAAGAGATTAAACAAGTTCTCGAATATCGTTGAGCCATTGGCCAAGATAATCAAGAATCGGTACCCTGAATGTTATGCTAGGCTTGCAACCATCTACAAAGGTGATACTTTCAAAATGGTCGACAGGTTCTGCAGATGCAACTTCGGCGAACATGACTTACTTACTGAAGATGTTGAAAATGACATCTTCAATATGGAAGAAGTTCGCTGTCCTCTTCGAGGCATCTGCGCTGATGAGAACATCATCTGCAAGCCTAAAAGTATTTATTCTCTTCCGGAGAAAGAAAAAGAAGTCGTTGATTTATTTGTCAATGGCTATGGTATGGATGAGATCTCTGACCTCTTACATAAGAGTCCATCGACAGTGCGCAATCAACTCGTGAACGTTAAGAAGAAGTTCGGCGTTAAAAACTGCCGAGAGATAATCAAAGTATTGCGACTGGGACGATGAACATAAAATGTAGAACTTGCTCACATGCTCGCAATTGCATCAATGGTAAGTGGTGCGAGCTTAAGAAGAAGTACGTTGAACACATAGACAAACTATTATGCGATGAAACTTAAAGAATTAACACAAGAGGAAAAAGAAGCCATGTTAGGGTTAAAGCCTAAAATCTTTGATAATCTTAACTTCTGGCATAGACCTAAGGAATATCCGAAATTATCAGGAGATATATTCTATAAGTCTAAAAAATATAATGACTATAGAATAGAGTACTGGAATCTTGTAAGATTAAGTATCGAATTGGTTCCATACAATTATGATGCATGGATGCAATTCATAGAAAGCGAAGAAGTAGAGAAATGGTGCTACTTAAGAGATTTGGTTGACATCATTGATAATGATGATTTCGTAAGTGGAGAACTATATTTAATAAACCATATATAATATGAGTATTAAAGAGATGGAACCGAAAATTGAAGCCTTCGGACTCAAGATTCTTGAGGCACGTCTATACAGACAGGGCAGAGTGCATTGGATTATATGCGCTGACAGTGATAAGGAACTGACTAACCTAGTAGTTTATGCTGAGGACGGCAAAGCCTTCCTCTTACCTAACTACCGGTTGCCTGAGAATGTGAGCGAGATAAAGCTGGAGAGACCACAGACTGGTCCTGACCAGTGGAACATCTTTATCGATGGTCGTAACCCTTTCCGTGATGAACGCTTCGATATTGTAAGAAAGGAGAATTGAAATGGCTTCAAGATATATAAAACAGCTCACACCGGAACAAAGATTCTGGCGTGAGGTAAACACCCACCCCCAAGAAGTGGACAAAGGTAAACTCCATTAATGACATGGAATTGCCGCATGCAAGATTAATACCAAT
>OMVI01000099.1 GCA_900314455.1 uncultured Prevotella sp.
TGGCGGTTATAGACGGAGATAGACTTGATTGATTTTGATAGACTTGATAGACAGGTATAGACAAGTTGGTGAAGAGGGGATGAGAGATGTTATGGAGACGGTAGATGATAATTGTTGATGATAAGCGGTGATAAGCGGTGATAAGTGATGGGGAGGGGAATGTTATAATATGCCGGTTTGGGAGTCGTGGTTGGTGATTTTCTGCTCGGTTTGGTGATATTGAGAACCGTAGTTGAACTTCCAGGAGAAAGAGAGGATGATAGCGTTGGAGTCCTTTGAATGGAGCGATTTATAGGTTTTGAGATTTATATTGTCTAGTACAGCATTACTGATTCTGGGATTTGACTCCAATGGATTCTTATAAATTAGTGAGATTTCACAATTACCAAATCGATAGCTACATTGGAATTGGGACATGGCATTACTGTGGTTCCAAGTTTCTCCTTCCATAAATTTATATCCAGTGTCCGCTTGTGCTGTTATGGTCCATTTACCAAGATATGCCTGGAGTGAGCCACATAGTAACCACGAAGTCATACAATGATTATAGTCGTCTCCTCTGTTGAAAAACCGGTAGACGCCTCCGTCTATGGTCGCAATCAGTTTTTGTGGGATAATTTTTATTTGGGAGTATCCCATGAGGAGCAACATATTTACGTGAGGCTGGTTCTTTTGATAATAAAGGAAACTGTTGTCGTCATTTCTTTCGTACTTTGCCATATTACAGTTATGGTTATTTCTGTATTCGAAATATAATTCCGAATAAACCCGCGGCAAAGTTAATCCTAATAATATGCTATTCTTCATTACCCGGTTGGGCTTTATATTCGGATTTCCAACCGTCCATTCCATTGAATTTGTTCTAATCTTTGTATTGCTAATCATTGCAATTTGAGATATATGCTGCGACAATTCGAAGTCGTAAGTAATAGTAAGCGCCTTTGATAAGTCGTAAGACAATGTTGCCTTAGGCCGGAAAAGCCAATAGTTATAATCGTAAGAGCCTTGCCGGTAGATAGCATTGCTCATGCCGACACCTAAGGAATAATGCCCCTTGCTGTCGTCAGAAAACTTCGGGAAGTTTCCTTTTATGTTTGAAAATAGATACAAGTTGCTGTTGTGCATATTGTTCACTGTAGCAACGTCACCCGAATATTTATTCCTCGTGTACTTCCAAAGATGATTGAAACCAACGGAAAGAGTAAATGGCTTTAGCTTGTTTTCATATATAGCCTCAGTCGTTATGGACCACGTTTTGCCATAAACATTGTAGGAATAATCACTTCCTTCGTTGTTGAAATTGTACTCTTCAGTAGCGATGTTCGTTCCAACGACGTTCGCAGTTATGGACTGGTGGCTTCCAATAGTGTGATAGAAGTATAGGTCGAGCACCGGCGAGAAACTCTTCTCTTTGTTCCTTTGCATCGTGATGATATTCCCTTTGTCCGACTCCATGAACCGCTGATACCTCAATCCACCAGGATTGTGGCTGAAATCAGTCGTCAATGAAGCCTGAAAAACATAATTCGAGGAGTCGGCAAGAATGTATTTCAACTGTAGACTATTGTCAAAGCTGCGTTCCCTCCGTGCCGAATCCTCGCGCGTAATATAATAATGTGAACCATCAGAAAGCCAATAATCCGTATTCTCCCGGTACCGAATGCGCCTCGTGTCGCTATACCCGAAGTCGTACGAAAATGAAATTTGCGAGTTCCTGCGGTTCCATTTCGCAAATACCATATCATCCCCTTGCCATGACGATACAGAATTTGTTAAATCGACACCAACCGTGTAGCCGGAGTCCGCACGCCGCGTCTTGATATTTATGACATAACCGATGTCGTTGCCATACCTAAGTCCCGGATTATCTATATATTCCACACTGCTTATCAGTTTCGGGTCGATTGCCAGCAGGTCAGCCTTGTTCGCTATCGCCCCGTTTAGCCTTATCTGTACACTTTTGTTGTCGACTGATGATACAGAATGCAGCGCCTTGTCAATCCGTATCATTGGCATCGCCAGCCCATCCAACAGCTCATAGCCGTTGTGCGATGCATCTTTCAATTGTTCAGAAGGAACGATAAGGAGCCCGTCGGCACGTCTCGATATTCTTTCTGCCTTCACCACGACCTCTTTAAGATTAACAGTCGGCGTATTGACGGAGTCGGTCTGTGCTGAAATGTTTGTGCATACGAAAACCGACAAAACAAGTAAAATGACTTTATTCATTTTTTCTTTTTTGTCTGCAAAGATAAATAAAGCCCTTACGCTACTGAAAAAACGAGGCTGACATTAGTCTGACATTTCACTTTTATAGCTGTCAGCAAATGTTCGAAGAGCATTGTCGTCCGCAGCAGGGGTGTCCCTTGTGGGCGCTTGATAGCTTTGCAAAGGCTAATGCGATTACCTTTTATTCGGTCTTTCAGACCGATCGGTCGCCCACAAGGGACGCCCCTGCAGTGGGTTTATGCTTCTGATGCAACGGTCGGCTGTATGTTAGAATCAGTAAGAAAAGTTTACAGCAAAACGAAAGCTACCGAATAGGCTTGCAAAACCTTAGCTTTCGCGTTGCAATAGATGAGCTTTTAGCGTCTCAAAGCTGACCTTTTGGAAGCTCAAAGATGCTCTTTTGCGGCAGCGTTGATAATCAGTGAGTTACAAAGAAGAAACAAACAAAGATGGAGAAAGAAAAATTCTGACATGCCATAAATATGTTTTATTCGAAATTTGAAATGATAGCCAATAAATGCAACATTAACCTCGGAGAGGTTATACTTTCGAAAGCCCCACACAAGCGATAGCGCAATGTGGGGTTAAGGACTATGGCTATATAACTACTCCGCGCTTCGTAGATGCGCTACAGCACAAAGTGCGCAAAAGTGCTGACTCTGTATGACATACGATTTTCACGCTGTAGCGCGTCCGAAGCGCTGAGTTGTGAACAGAACGTTACATTACCCCAGGCTGCGGTCGTCGCACTCCCTTGACAGGGTGTACAGAAAATAAAACCTCTCTTCGAGGTTAGTGGATGTCAACACTACCAATGTTGGTTGAATCAAAAATTATAGTATTGTATGCCTTCCAAGCAGAGTCGGGCGTGGCGAGAAGGATGTTGGCGGATACCGAAAAGAAAGAATTAGTATCGATTTGGGGTGATTGCGGATATTCGGATTTACTTTTTCACAGTCAGTTCATAGTCTTTACCGCGTTTAGTGGTGATTGTCAGCCCCATGTCAGCTATCACAGGCCTAATCCTTCGGATAAGAGTGTACAGCGTATCACTGGCGTCTGGCTTCCTCGGCCATAGCGCATCGCATATTTCCTGCTTGCTCAGTCTGTGCGCGTCGGCATTGAAGAACATCTCCATCAGCCTTTCCTGCATTGGCGTTAACGTTACAACTTCATTTCCCATGGTAACGAAACAGCGCCGGTCTTCGTCATAAGCCATACCGCCAATAGCATTAGCGCACCTCTTGTACGCCGCCGATTTACGGAAGAAAATCACAGAGAAAGCCGCCCATAGCATTGCCGCCAACGACAAAGACAGCGGCAACCGCTGGTCGGAGAGGGCGAAAACGGTAGCCATAGAACAGTTGGCATACCCTTGATAGCTCAGCTCGACATTGCCGTCGCGATACCTCATCGACTTACTGCGAAGTCTGTTTCCATCCTCGTTGACGGCATAGTAAATCATTGATGATTGCCGTAGTGCGTCGATGCGCAGATGACTCCTATAGTCGGAAATCGTGTCCGGTGTCAGCCACGCTCCCTGTTTCTCGGCAAGCGTCTTCTCCAACGCCTGGTTCATGTCGGCTACAATAAAATCCTCGGCAGCTCGATAGCGGTTTATGCTTGCCCCGACGGAACAGCATACGATAGCGATAAACAATATTATGGAATGGTACGGCTTCATAATCAAGTTACATTTTACCGCAAAGTTATGAAAAATTAATCATCAATCAAAACGAGAGAATAAAATATTGTGCAATAAATTAATTACTTGTACGTTATTTAAGCGTTATGCAATGGACAGACAGAATACGGCAGGTGAAGATACTTCTCGTTGTAGCGGCAATCGTTATTGCCGTCGCATCACTTGTTGTGTCCCACTATCTGACAAAGGATTTGGAGGCGGAGGAGCGCAACCGCATGGAAGTTTGGGCCGAAGCGATGCGCAGTCTCAACAAGGCTGACGAGAATACCGACCTCTCCCTTGTGCTGAAAGTATTGAATGGCAACAATACAATACCGGTAATCGTTATGGATCGGAACGGCAACGTCACCGATTTCCGTAACATTAAGCTTAGTGGAGATACCTATGAGGACAGCCTTCGGTCTGCCGCAAAACTTGGTCAACAGCTCAAATCCTCCGGCCGCGACATACGAATCCGTCTTGACAACGATACCGTAGCATCTCCAAAGGACGACTATATAGATGTTGTCTACGACGACTCGCTTATGCTGAAGCGCCTTGCCGTCTACCCATTTGTACAGTTGGGAGTCGTCATGCTGTTCGTTGTCGTCGCGATCTTCGCACTTCTAACCTCCAAGCGGGCCGAGCAGAACAAAGTCTGGGTCGGTCTTTCAAAGGAGACTGCACATCAGCTTGGTACCCCGATATCGTCCCTTATGGCATGGATAGAGATACTGAAGGAGAACTATCCGCAAGACGACTTGATACCTGAGATGGACAAGGACGTTAAGCGGCTGCAACTCATTGCCGACCGATTCTCCAAGATAGGCTCGCTGCCGGAACCGGTCCCGACCAGTCTCAACGAAGTAATGGACCACGTCATCGACTATATGGACCGCCGAACGTCCAAGAGTGTCCACATGATAAAGGAATTCCCCGACCACGATGTCATTGTCAAGCTCAACGCATCCCTGTTCGAATGGGTCATCGAGAACCTCTCCAAGAACGCCGTCGATGCCATGAGCGGTGGTCCCGGCACAATAACGCTTCACGTCGAGGATTCCCCTGACAGAGCGATAATTGAAGTCAGCGACACCGGAAAAGGAATACGCAAGAAAGACATAGGCAATGTCTTCCGCCCAGGCTTTACCACCAAGAAACGCGGATGGGGCCTCGGGCTCAGTCTAGCCAAGCGTATCGTGGAGGAATATCATAAAGGACGAATATACGTCAAGAACTCCGAAGTAGGCAAGGGTACAACTTTCCGCATCGAAATCCCACATGATGCCACTTCAAAGAAAAGTCTCTTCAGCCGATTTTCCGGCTCATAGAGTTTGCACAAAGTATATCCGTTTGAGCAATTAAATATTTTTTTGATATTTAAGTTGCTGATTATCAGAAAATATTTTGTAACTTTGCAACCCGATTATGGACTTAGACGTATTGAAACTGGATTTAGACAGGTTTGAAGAAGGGCTGACAAGTCTCTCTTTCGATGTCGATGACAGTTTCTTCGAAGCTGTCGGAGCCGATGAAGTCCATCGTGGACAAGTGCATGTCGATTTGGATATAGTACGTGCCAACGATGATGTCTTCACGCTGAAATTCCGTGGCTCAGGCACGGTGACGCTACCTTGCGTCGTCTGTCTTGACGATATGGAACAGCCGATAGAATTCGAAGAGCAGATATGCGCTAAGCTCGGAGGAGAGAACTCAGAAGACGATGACCTTGTGACGGTGGCCGAGGACGAAGGAATACTCGATGTCTCATGGTACGTCTACGAATTCATAGACCTTGCGATTCCTATCAGGCACGTGCATGCACCTGGAAAATGCAACCCTGCCATGATACGGGCTCTGTCGGAGCACTCTGCCGTCCGAAGCGGTGAGGATAGCGAAGGAGAAGTGGATCCGCGCTGGGCAGCTCTCAGCAAATTGAAATTTAAAAATTAAAAAGTAAAAAATTAAAATTCAATTAAAAAATGGCACATCCTAAGAGAAGACAATCAAAGACTCGTACACTTAAGAGAAGAACTCACGATAAGGCAGTAGCTCCGACACTTGCACAGTGCCCGAATTGCGGTGCTTACTATGTATACCACACAGTATGTCCTACTTGTGGCTACTACCGTGGCAAGGTCGCAATCGTAAAGGAAGCTGCTGAGTAATCCAAAGATGGGAAAAATCAATGCGATAATCACCGGCATTGGCGGCTATGTACCTGACTATGTCCTCAACAACGAGGAATTGTCGCGCATGGTTGACACCAGCGACGAGTGGATAACCACCCGCGTTGGCATCAAGGAGCGCCGTATTCTGACCGAGGAAGGCCTCGGTACCAGCTATATGGCACGCAAGGCCGCCAAACAGTTGATTCAGAAGACCGGCGTTGACCCTGATACCATTGACGCTCTCATCGTCACGACGACCACTCCGGACTACAAGTTCCCGTCGACGGCAAGTATCGTTGTCGGAAAGCTTGGCCTGAAGAATGCGTTCGCCTTCGACCTTGAAGCTGCTTGCTGCGGTTTCCTCTATACCCTCGACCTCGCAGGTTCGATGATACAGAGCGGCCGCTACAAGAAGATTATCGTCATTGGCGCAGACAAGATGTCGTCGCTTGTCGACTATACCGACCGTGCCACATGCGTTCTCTTCGGCGATGGAGCCGGAGCCGTTCTCGTTGAAGGCACGGAAGAGGAAGGCGTCGGCATTCAGAATGCTTACCTCCGCACTGATGGCAAGGGACTTCCTTTCCTTCACATGAAGGCTGGCGGTTCGGTTTGCCCTCCTTCTCATTTCACAGTCGACCATCGTCTCCACTACCTCTATCAGGAGGGACGTACTGTGTTCCGCTATGCTGTTACGTACATGAGCGATGACGTTTGTGAAATCATGAAGCGCAACAACCTCAAGGCTGCCGACATCGACTGGATAATCCCGCACGAGGCAAACCGCCGCATTATCGAGGCTGTTGCAAAGCGTGCAGAGATTCCTCTGGATAAGGTTCTCATAAATATCGACCACTACGGCAATACCAGTGCTGCAACCATTCCTCTTGCAATTTGGGACAACGAGGCTAAGTTGAAGAAGGGAGACAATATCATCTTCACAGCATTCGGAGCCGGTTTCGTCCATGGAGCCTCTTTCTACAAGTGGGCTTACGACGGCGACAAGGTGGCGACAAAGAAATGAACTCTTAACAACAACTCAATAATAAGAACGCATCTTTCGTGGCAACCCATTGAGAGATGCGTTTTTTGTCACTCTTACTTCATAGTAAATACATCTAAATCTTTATGTCGTTAATATGTTTAAAGCAGGATTTGTAAACATCGTAGGCAACCCTAACGTTGGCAAGAGTACGCTGATGAACCAGCTCGTCGGCGAGAAGTTGAGTATCGCAACTTTCAAGGCGCAGACAACCCGGCACCGTATCATGGGCATTGTCAATGAGCCCGACTGCCAGATTGTCTTCTCCGACACTCCCGGCGTGCTGAAGCCAAACTACAAGATGCAGGAAATGATGCTGCAATTCTCCGAGAGTGCTCTCGCCGATGCGGATGTCTTGCTCTATGTAACTGATGTCGTTGAAAATCCGGAGAAGAACATGGACTTCCTCGAAAAGGTTGCCAAGATGACCATTCCTGTCATCGTTATCATCAATAAGATTGACGAGAGTGACCAGAAAACTCTTACCGGGCTTGTCGAGAAGTGGCATGCGCTGTTGCCTAAGGCCGACATCCTGCCGCTTTCAGCCAAGTTGAAGTTCGGCATTGCGCCTCTCATGAAGCGTATAAAGGAACTCCTGCCTGAGAGCCCGGCATATTTCGACAAGGACCAGTTGACGGATAAGCCCGCCAAGTTCTTCGTTTCCGAGATAATCCGCGAGAAAATCCTGCGCTATTACGACAAGGAGATACCGTATTCAGTTGAGGTCGTAGTCGAGCGGTTCAAGGACGAGGAGAAGTGCATTCACATCAATGCTGTCATTTATGTGGAGCGCGATTCGCAAAAGGGCATTATCATCGGACACCAGGGAATGGCTCTTAAGAAGGTGAGCACAGAGGCTCGCAAGAGTCTTGAGCAGTTCTTTGGCAAGAAGGTCTACCTTGAAACATTTGTCAAAGTCGACAAGGACTGGCGCAACAACCAACATGAACTCCGCAACTTCGGCTATGATCCGGAGTAAAATAAGGCTCTAACTGTATGCAGAGCATACTCTCCTACGATGTGGGAGGGCCGAAGAATGTTAAACTTCAGAAATCAAACAAAACAGAAATGGCAAATTTAGTAGCAATTGTAGGACGCCCGAACGTAGGCAAGTCTACATTATTTAATCGCCTGACGCAGAGCCGCCGCGCCATCGTCAGCGACACAGCAGGTACAACACGTGACCGTCAGTATGGCAAGTGCTCGTGGAACGGCCGCGAGTTCTCAGTCGTCGACACGGGTGGATGGGTCGTAAAGTCAGATGATATATTCGAGGATGCCATCCGTCAGCAGGTTAAAGTGGCAACCGACGAGGCCGACCTCGTACTCTTTATGGTTGACAACGAGACCGGTATCACCGACTGGGACGAGGACGTTGCAAAGATTCTCCGTCGCTCCAAGATACCCGTTATCCTTGTGGCCAATAAGATTGACAACAGTGGCGAAAGCTATAGTGCAGCTGAATTCTACAAGCTTGGACTTGGTGACCCGCAGTGCATCAGTGCTGCAACTGGTGGCGGAACCGGCGATTTGCTCGACTTGATATGCTCAAAACTTAAGAATCTTCCTGAGGAAACTATCGACGAGGACATACCACGCTTCGCTGTTGTGGGCCGTCCAAATGTTGGTAAGTCGAGCATTATCAATGCTTTCATAGGCGAGGACCGCAACATCGTGACCGAGATTGCAGGCACGACACGTGACAGTATCTATACTCGTTACACTAAGTTCGGCTTCGACTTCTATCTTGTCGACACAGCGGGCATACGCCGCAAGAATAAGGTGACGGAGGATTTGGAGTTCTATAGTGTCATGCGCTCTATCCGCTCTATCGAGAACAGCGATGTCTGTATCCTCATGATTGACGCAACGCGTGGCATTGAGGCTCAGGATATGAACATCTTCCAGCTTATCCAGAAGAACAACAAAAGTCTCGTTGTTGTCGTCAACAAGTGGGATTTGGTCGAGAATAAGTCGCAGAAGGCTATCGATACGTTCACGAATGCCATCCGTACACGTATGGCGCCGTTCACCGACTTCCCAATTATATTTGCATCAGCGCTTACCAAGCAGCGTATCTTCAAAGTCCTTGAAACGGCTAAGCAGGTCTATCTGAACCGTAAGATGCACGTCGGAACGACAAAGCTTAATGCTGTAATGTTGCCGATTATTGAGGCTACGCCGCCTCAGTCGGTGAAGGGAAAGTTCATAAAGATAAAGTATTGCTCGCAGCTTCCTAACACGCAGGTACCGTCATTCGTATTCTACGCCAACCTGCCGCAGTATGTCAAGGAACCGTACCGTCGCTTCCTGGAGAACAAGATACGCGAAAACTGGTCGCTTCACGGCTGTCCGATAAACGTCTTTATAAGGCAGAAGTAACAATGAGAAAGTTTCTTTTCGTCATTATAGCTGTCATTGCGTTGACTGGATGCGGCTGTAAGGAAGGCCCGTCGCCTGCCGATGTTGCGGGAAAGGCTGCCGAGCAGTATTACAGTTACTTGCTCCACCGCGACTATTCCGCTTTCGTCGATGGCATGAACTATGCCAATCCTATTCCGAAGGACTACCGGCGGGTACTCGAGGACAATGCCGCCAGTTTCCTTCACGACCAGGACAGCATACATGGTGGTATTAAGTCGGCACAGTTCTCCAGGGCTAACATAATGCCGAACGACAGCACTGCCGCAGCTGTTTATCTGATGCTGACTTACGGCAACAATACCAAGGAGGAAGTCCTCGTCCCCATGGTAAAGCGCAACGATGTCTGGTACATGAAATAAGAAAAAGCCAAAGGACCACGTCCTTTGGCTTTTTCTTATTTCCTTTATAATCGCTTATAATCGCCTATTAACGCTTATCATCGCCTACCTCTCATCACTTCGTCTCTTCCAGCTCCACTTCCTTCACCTTCTTGAAGAGGTCTGAAGCGAACACAAGGTCGTTGAGCTTCTTGTTGTGTGAAGAAATAACAGTATCCTTATTGCCCTGCCATTCCTTATGACCGTCAGCAATGAAGATAATGTTCTCTCCGATGCCCATGACGGAGTTCATGTCGTGGGTGTTTATGATAGTCGTCGTATTGTATTCCTTTGTAATTCCTGACAGCAAGTCGTCAATTACAAGCGATGTCTTTGGGTCGAGACCGGAGTTTGGCTCGTCGCAAAAGAGATACTTCGGGTTCATTACGACGGCACGGGCAATGGCAACACGCTTCTGCATACCACCCGAAATCTCGCCTGGATATTTGTCTTCAGCCCCCTTCAGGTTCACGCGCTCAAGGCATTCCATAGCTCTGTCGTCACGTTGCCGTGAGTTCATATCAGAGAACATGTCGAGAGGAAAGCGTACGTTCTCTAGTACGGTGAGCGAGTCGAAGAGTGCTGCGCCTTGGAAAATCATCCCCATCTCGCGTCGCATCATTATCTGTTCCTTCTTCGACATACCGTAGAAGTTGCGCCCGTCGTATAGCACCTCGCCGCTTGTCGGAGTCAGCAGTCCCACGAGCGTACGCATCAGCACTGTCTTACCGGCACCGCTCTGTCCTATGATAAGGTTCGTTTTTCCGTCCTCGAACGTCGTGCTGATGTCGTGCAGCACTTCTTTGTCTTCGAAACTCTTGAATATATGTCTTGCTTCAATCATACATAAATAACCTCTCCAAGCCTCCCCCAAGGGGAGGATGTTTGATTACCAAATTAAATTCTATCCCCAGCCTTTCTTTCTTTCTTAAGTGATTAAACCCCCTCCCCTTGGGGAAGGCTTGGTGGGGAAAACGGTTTGTGGCTATGATAAAATTTGCGTCAGGAACACGTCGGAGAACAGAATCAGCACGCTGGAGCATACGACGGCGTCCGTCGATGCCTTTCCGACTTCTACCGAACCGCCCTTCACAGTGTAGCCCATGTATGAAGACACACTGGCGATGATAAACGCGAAGAACAGACTCTTTATTATACTCATGTACATGAACCACGGATTGAAGTCGTGCTGTAAGCCCGCCGTCAGGTCTTCGATTGTAATAATGTGTCCAAAGAACGATGTTGCGTAGGCTCCGATGATGCCCATCGCACTCGAGAAAATGACGAGGAACGGCATGATGGTTATCAGTCCGGCTATCTTCGGCAGTATCAAGTAACTCGCTGAGTTGACTCCCATAATCTCCAAAGCGTCTATCTGCTGTGTCACCCGCATCGTTCCAAGCTCTGAGGCTATGTTAGAGCCCACCTTGCCTGATAGAATCAGACACATGATAGAACTCGAAAACTCCAGCAGCATTATCTCTCGCGTAACATATCCCGATACCCAGTGCGGCATCCACGGGCTCTGTATGTTCAGCTTTATCTGTATGCATATTACGGCACCGATGAAGAACGAGATGAGAAGCACGATGCCGATGGAGTCGACACCCAGCTGCGACATTTCCTTAATGTATCTCTTTCCGAACATCCGCATGCGCTCTGGACGTGAGAAAGTACGCCCCATAAGTCGCAGGTATTTACCGAATGTCGTAAGCCATTTGAATATTAACATTCCTTCGATTGATATATTTGTGGGTGCAAATTTACCCAAAATCCGCTAAAAACTGCAATATATTGAAATAGTTTTTCTAAAGTTGGGTGTTATTAAAGTTAATTTTGCTAATTTTGCACCACAAAGATAAATAACATGAACGAAAACGACAAGGTCATAGTCCAGCCTATTGGTGAAGATAAGGCGAACGTTACGCCACAGCCTACCGCAGCCGAGACAACGGAGCAAGAGCCGAAGCCGGAGGCTGAGGAAGGTCGCAGTATTCTCCGTACCGAAGGACTTGTGAAGCGTTATGGCAAGCGTACGGTTGTCAACAACGTGAGCATCAATGTCCGGCAAGGCGAAATCGTCGGTCTGCTGGGACCAAACGGAGCCGGAAAGACGACAAGCTTCTACATGACCACTGGACTCATAGTGCCTAATGAAGGCCATGTCTACATCAACGACACAGAGATTACGAAGTATCCTGTCTACAAGCGTGCCCGTGCCGGTATAGGATACCTGCCTCAGGAGGCAAGTGTGTTCCGCAAGATGAGTGTCGAGGACAACATCATGGCTGTCCTTGAGATGACGAAACTTTCGCATCAGGAACGTATCGACAAAATGGAAAGCCTCATAAAGGAGTTCCGTCTCGAGAAGGTTCGTAAGAATATGGGTGACCGTCTTTCAGGAGGTGAGCGCCGCCGTACGGAGATAGCACGCTGTCTTGCCATCGACCCGAAGTTCATTATGCTCGATGAGCCGTTCGCAGGAGTCGACCCTATTGCCGTAGAGGACATCCAGCACATTGTATGGAGGCTCAAGTTCCGCAACATCGGCATTTTGATTACCGACCACAATGTCCACGAGACGCTGAACATCACTGACCGCGCCTACCTGCTCTTTGAGGGTCGAATTCTCTTCAAAGGCTCTCCTGAGCAGCTTGCTGCCAACAAGACGGTGCGTGAGAAGTACCTCGGAACCGACTTCGTACTGCAAAAGAAGGACTTCCAGCTTCTCGACGAGCGCAAGCGGGCACAGGAAGCAGCTGCCGATGCAGCCGAAGCAGAGGAGTAACCTTTGTGTTTCGGCTCATCGCTTAGCTCGCGTTCTGTATGCTTCTGCGTTGCAGAAGCCCTCCCCGAAACGGTTAAAAAAACAAATTTTCAACCTATATATTAGGTATTTACGCAAATATTGAGTACCTTTGCGACTCCATTTGGAAATCGGGAAAAATAAATAACATAAATAAAATAGAAAACAAGAAATGCAAGTTTCATTTGAAAATCCAGACAAGGTAAATGGCTTGATGACCATTACCGTTGAAGAGTCGGACTACAAGAACGATGTTGAGAAGGAACTTAAGGACTATCGTAAGAAAGCAAATATGCCAGGCTTCCGTGCCGGTCAGGTTCCAATGAGTCTTATTCGCCGCCGTATCGGTGGACAGGTTAAGGTCGATGTTATCAACAAAGTTCTCAGTGACAATCTTGAGAAATATCTTAAAGACAACAAGATAGACATGCTCGGCATGCCGCTTCCTCACGAGGGACAGGAGCCTGTAGACCTTGAGAAGCCGGCACCATACACATTCCAGTTCGACATTGCAGTCGCTCCGGAGTTCAAGGCTGAGCTTACCGCAAAGGATAAGATTGCTTACTACGACATAAAGGTTGACGACAAACTTATCGACCAGCAGGTTGATATGTTCGCAAGTCGTGCAGGACACTACGAGAAAGCAGACGTTTACGACCCAGAGAAGCGCGATTTGCTGAAGGGCGATTTGCGCCAGCTCGACGAGAACGGCAATACCCTTGAGGGTGGCTTGGAGCTTTCTGACGAGTCTCTTATGCCTGCATACTTCGACGACGAGGAGCAGAAGGAGAAGTTCACCAACGCAAAGCCAGGCGACATCATCACCTTCAACCCAACTAAGGCTTACAAGGGCGCTGACACACAGATAGCAGCTCTGCTCAAGGTAGACCGCGACAAGGTCGGCGAATACACCGGCGACTTCAGCTTCCATGTAACCGAGGTTTCTCGTTTCGTCAAAGCTGAAGTCAACGCTGAACTTTGGGAAGGTGTTTATGGTAAGGATAGCGGCATCAAGGATGAGGCTGGTTTCCGTGAGGCAATTGCCAAAGGACTTGCCGGTCAGCTTGAGGGCGACTCTGACTTCAAGTTCCTTCAGGACGTACGCAAGTATGTTACCGATAAGATTGGTGAAGTTAAGTTCCCTGACGAACTGCTCAAACGCATCCTCATCGCCAACAATTCAAAGAACCTCAAGACCAAGGAAGACCAGAAGAAGTTCATCGACAACAACTACGAGGGTAGCGTTAAGGAACTCGAGTGGGATATGGCTAAGAACCAGCTCGCTGTTGCCAATGGCATCAAGGTTGAGGACAAGGATGTCAACGATGCAGCCAAGGAGATGGCACGCATGCAGTTCGCACAGTACGGCATGAGCAATATCCCTGAGGAATACGTTGATAACTACGCCAAGGAAATGCTGAAGAAGAGAGAGACTGTTGAGCAGCTCGCCAACCGTGCACTTGACCGTAAGCTTACAGCAGCCCTGAAGGAAGTCGTTAAACTTGACCATAAGGAAATCAGTCTTGACGATTTCAACAAGATGTTGGAAGAAGACAACAAATAACTTTTTTGAAAAAAAACTTCTGTTTTTGTAGAGGTTATCGAGTTTTTTTCTTATCTTTGTAAAGAATATGCGAACAACCGCCATCGTTGGCACGGACTTTGCACATTTCAGACAAGATAAGAGAGGACTCGATAACCTCTTTATTTATGTCTAATAAACAAAAGAAAGGAACAAAATGAACGATTTCCGGAAATTCGCTACGCAAAAGCTTGGCATCAACGGACTCGTCCTCGACGAGACGCTGAAGGCCCAGCAGCAGTACATGAATCCATACATCCTGGAGGAACGCCAGCTGAATGTTACTCAGATGGATGTCTACTCCCGACTGATGATGGACCGTATCATCTTCCTGGGTTCAGAGATTGACGACTATGCTGCCAACACATTGCAGGCACAGTTGCTCTATCTTGACTCCGTGGACAGTGGTAAGGACATCTCAATCTACATCAACAGCCCTGGCGGAAGCGTAACGGCAGGACTCGGTATCTACGATACCATGCAGTTCATCTCGTCCGACGTCGCTACAATCTGCACCGGTATGGCAGCTTCTATGGCAGCCGTCCTGCTCGTAAGCGGTCAGGAAGGCAAGCGTTCGGCACTGCCTCATAGCCGTGTCATGATACACCAGCCGCTCGGCGGAGTACAAGGTCAGGCTTCGGATATCGAGATTGAGGCTCGCGAGATACAGAAGTTCAAGAAGGAACTCTACACCATCATCGCCAAGCACTCGCATCAGGACTACGACAAAGTATGGAAAGACAGCGACCGTAACTACTGGATGACGGCAGAGGAAGCAAAGGAATATGGTATGATTGACCAGATTCTGGAGCGCAAGTAATACAAAGGAGGATTTAGCTTAATGCCTAAGAAATGTAATTTTTGCGGAAGAAGCGAGCGTGATGTTCGCCTTCTGATATCGGGACTCAACGGAAACATCTGTGAGGATTGCCTCCGTCAGGCTTGGAACATTGCCCAGCAGGCTGGTGTCTACGACCAGCAGCCGACTGCAAAGGAAAGTGAAGAGCCACTAAAAGTTCCGAAACCAAAGGAGATAAAGGCATATCTCGACCAATATGTCATCGGTCAGGACGAGGCAAAACGCACTCTTGCCGTAGCTGTCTACAACCACTACAAGCGCTTGCAGCAACCTAAGGATGACAACGGCGTTGAGATTGAGAAGAGCAATATCATAATGGTGGGCTCCACGGGAACCGGTAAGACGCTTCTTGCACGTACTATCGCCAAGATGCTCAAGGTTCCGTTCACCATCGTCGACGCAACTGTCTTCACCGAGGCGGGCTATGTTGGTGAGGATGTCGAGAGTATCCTGTCACGTCTTTTGCAGGTTGCCGACTACAATGTAAAGGCAGCCGAGAAGGGAATCGTCTTCATCGACGAAATCGACAAGATAGCCCGCAAGAGCGATAACCCGAGCATCACGCGTGATGTCAGCGGCGAAGGCGTTCAGCAAGGACTGCTCAAGCTTCTGGAAGGTACGATGGTCAACGTTCCGCCACAAGGCGGACGAAAGCACCCTGACCAAGAGTATATCCACGTGGACACGCGCAACATATTGTTCATCTGCGGAGGAGCATTCGACGGCATAGAGCAGAAGATTGCACAGCGCATGAACACTCATGTCGTTGGCTTCAACTCAGTGCAGAATGTAGCACGCATCGACAAGAACGACTTGATGAAGTATGTCATGCCACAGGACCTTAAGTCATACGGACTTATACCGGAGATTATAGGTCGTCTGCCGGTTCTCACATACCTCAATCCGCTCGACCGTGCAGCTTTGCGCCGCATCCTTGTTGAGCCGAAGAACTCCATCGTACGCCAGTATGAGAAACTCTTCGATATGGATAAGATAAAACTTACGTTCACAGACGAGGCTCTCGACTTCATCGTCGACAAGGCTATAGAATACAAACTCGGAGCACGTGGCTTGCGTTCTATCGTCGAGAGCGTTATGAGGGACGCAATGTTCGAAATACCGTCTACGCGCAAGCGCAGCTTTGAAGTCACAGCCGACTATGCAAAGCAGCAGCTTGAGAAGGCTCACCTGCAAAGGCTTGAGTCTGCGTAACTGAACTCTTACGGCGGTGGTGCCGTCTCCTACGTTGGCGGCACCACCGTTACAATTCTACGAAACCTGCCGGAATGGACAGCTGTTTCATGCGGCGGGTACTACAATAACGGAACGACAATCACACGTTCTAAAAACCTTGCAACAAGACATTACGCTATATCAATGACGAAAACCGCAGATCTGAAGAAAGCATTAAAAGACATCTTTGGCTTTGATAGCTTCAAAGGCGACCAAGAGGCCATAATTCGTAACCTCATGGCAGGCAACGACACGTTCGTGCTTATGCCTACAGGCGGAGGCAAAAGTCTCTGCTACCAATTGCCGTCACTGCTCATGGACGGCACTGCCATCGTCGTCTCGCCTCTCATTGCCCTTATGAAGAATCAGGTTGACGTTGTCAATGGTATTAGCGAAGAGGATGGCGTGGCCCACTATCTCAATTCTACTTTGAAGAAAAGTGAGATAGACCAGGTCAAGGATGATATTTCCTCGGGTAAGACAAAACTGCTTTATGTCGCTCCGGAGGCATTGAACAAGCAAGAGAATGTCGACTATTTCAAGACCATCAAGATAAGTTTCTATGCCATAGATGAGGCTCACTGTATCTCAGAATGGGGTCATGACTTCCGCCCCGAGTACCGTAAGATACGTGATTCTATCGACAGAATAGGGCGTGCTCCTATCATTGCCCTCACCGCTACAGCAACCGACAAGGTACGCAACGATATTATGCGTAGTCTTGAAATCGAGAAAGCAAAACAGTTCAAGAGCTCTTTCAACCGTCCGAACCTCTTCTATGCCGTCCGTGCAAAGACTTCGACGGTCGACAAGGATATAGTGAAGTTCATCAAAGACAATGCCGGTAAGAGCGGTATTATATATTGTCTGTCACGCAAGAAGGTAGAGGAACTTGCCGAAATCCTTCGTGCCAACGATATAAAGGCTGCCGCCTACCATGCCGGTCTCGACTCTGAGGTGCGTTCAAGGACGCAGGACGACTTCCTGCAGGAGAAGATTGACGTCATCGTTGCCACAATCGCTTTCGGTATGGGTATAGACAAACCCGATGTCCGTTTCGTCATTCATTACGATATACCAAAGAGTCTCGAAGGCTATTATCAGGAAACGGGACGCGCTGGTCGTGACGGTCAGGAGGGCATTTGTATCGCCTACTACTCCCAGAAAGACTTGAAGAAACTCGAAAAGTTCATGGAGAGCAAACCTGTTGCTGAACAGGAGATTGGCAGACAACTGCTTCAGGAAACACAAGCGTACGCTGAGTCGTCGGTTTGCCGTCGCAAACTGTTGCTCCACTACTTCGGTGAGGAATACCCGAAGGACAACTGCGGTATGTGTGACAACTGCCGCAACCCAAAGAAAAAGATTGAGGGCAAGGACGCCCTGCTTATCATCCTTAAGGCTGTCAAGGCTGTAAAGGAAAACTTCCAGCAAGAATACATCATCAATTTCGTGCGCGGTTTCGCCACGGACGACATCCGTGCGCATCATCATGACGAACTCGACGAATTCGCCGAAGGCAAGGACATACCGGTAGCAACATGGAATCCGGTCATACGTCAGGCTCTGTTGTCGGGCTATCTTAAGAAAGACATCGAGAACTACGGTATTCTTAAGCTCACGGCAGCCGGCAAACGGTTCATCAAGAATCCGGTTTCGTTTCCGATAGTGCTCGATACCGTCTTCAAGGACGACTATGACGACGATGCCTCTGAAGGCGGAACGTCGGCTCTCGATTTACCGTTGAAGCAGATGCTCGTCAACTTGCGACGTGAGATAGCTCAGAAAAACAAACTCCCGACATACGTTATCTTCCAGGATGTATCGCTCGACCAGATGGCGACTATGTATCCGACAACCCTCAAGGAGTTGCAGAACATACAGGGCGTGGGCGCCGGTAAGGCTAACAGATATGGCAAACCGTTCTGTGAACTCATCCGTAAGTACTGCCAGGAGAACGACATCGTGCCTCCTGAGGAACTGCGCGTGCGTACCGTTGCGAAACGAAGTATGCAGAAGGTGAAGATAATCAAGGATATAGACCGCCAGCTTCCACTCGACGACATTGCCGATGTCGAGGGACTGGAATTTGATGAACTCCTCGACCAACTCTATGAAATCGTGAAGAGCGGAACGAAGATAAATATCGATTACTTCCTCGATGATGTCTACGATGCCGACCAGATACAGGATGTCTACGACTATTTCAAGGAATCGGAAACTGATGACCTCGATGCTGCCTACGACGAACTCGACAGCGATTACTCAGAAGAGCTAATCCAACTTGTACGCATCAAGTTTATCTCCGACATGGGCAACTAAGCCAACGTCTTGCTTATTTCACATCCACTTATAATCGCCTGTCATCGCTTATCCCCGCTTACCCCCAACAGAACCTTATAACTTAAAATAAAAACCACAAATGAAGAAACTGTCAAAAAGACTTCTGCTAAGCGCAATGTTGCTCTGTGGCATTGCCACAACAACAGCAACCGCACAGACCGTTGACGGCCGTAACTTCGGCATCGACGGCTTCGCAGCCCTTTCGGGCACACAAGGAACAAACTGGTATCTCGCCAACGGCACCACTGGCGGTGCGGGCGGCAAGGTTGTTTATGCCAATACTTTCTCCGAGTTGCAGGCTTATCTGCAAGCCAAAGACCCTTATATCATTCTTGTCGACCACGATATCACGACGGGAATCAAGGCTTATGTCGATGACCTTTCTACCGGACATCTTTGCGACAAGCAAGATGGCAGCGAGGGTGTGGAGACGACCTACGGCGAGCGCATCCGTGTTTCAAGCAACAAGACACTTATCGGTATCGGCGACTCTGAGGACAAGGCGCCTCTCTTCAGCCGCATCACATTCGTCTTCCAGTGCACCAACAATGTCATAATCCGCAACTGCCGTTTCACAATGGTAGGTGTGCCAATCCTCAAGACCGGTGAGAACAAAATCGTGGCTTACCGTGACGGAGTGCAGAAAGAGGTCGGCGATCCTGACTGTATTGGTATTCAGGCTGACCTGAACTCGGCAAAGACCGACTTCGGAGGTCATATCTGGATTGACCACTGCTCGTTCTTCAACGGCAACGCTGCCAATAAGGATCGCTACGACGGTCTCCTCGACTGCAAGAACAACGTACAGTTCCTGACGTTCTCTTACAATCACTTCTACAACCACGACAAGGCTTGCCTCTTCGGAAAGGGCAATACCGACATCTTCGGCAGTGAGCGCACCATCAGTTTCCATCACAACTTCTTCGAGAACATCGAAGGCTCGCGCTTGCCTTTGCAGCGTGGCTCGTTCCTCGACTATGCCAATAATTACATGCTTGGCTGCCAGGACGGTTGGGATGTACGCACCGGTGCAACGGCATACGTACAGGCTTGTTACTTCGAAAACACCAAGAGCCCTATCCGCAGTGACCGTGGCGGTAGTCTGAACATCCGAAAGGACGCTGGCTATGAGCTCTATTTCACAGGTTGCAACAACGTCCCGGAAGGCTATACGAATGCTGATGGTCATAAGATTAGCAAGAGCTACAAAATCACGACTACCAATTGGAAGCCGACGGATGTAGATGCCAACTATAAGTTGAATATTATCGACAAGACTGCTGATGTTCCAACCATCGCCAAGAAGTATTCTGGTGCCGGCAAGATTGTCATCTGGAAGACTTACGCCGACAATGTTCCGGCTGAGGACAATGCTGAGTTCAATAAGGCTCTTGGTAACCAGGCTGTTGGCGAAGGTGTCTATGACGCGCAGGGTAACAAGATTTCTCATGCTTCTACCGATGCCATCGAGAATGTCGACGCTGCCACTTCCACTGCTGCTCCAGCTGCTTACTACAACGTCAATGGTGTCCGCCTCTCTGCTCCGCAGCGTGGTCTCAACATCGTTAAGATGTCGAACGGTACAACAAAGAAGGTCGTTGTGAAGTAAGAAAATAAGAAATGTCCTAACCAAGCTTTCCCTTGGGGGAAGGCTTGGTTAGGATTTTAACTTATGGCTTTTGGTCTATGATTACCCCAAAAGACAGGTTTCGTCTTTCTTTTTAATTTGTTTTCGCTTGGAAAATAAATTAAAAGCTACTGGAAAATAAATTAAAAATGAGAGAAAAATAAATTAAAAATCATCCAAAAATAATTTATTTTTCATTCTCAAACATGACCTTTTGCAATCTCATTGGATATCAATGACATTCCCGTTCTTCAACTTTTGTATTTTCATAGCTCTACATTCCCTTTTCAACTATATACTTTCCGCCCATAAGTCTGTTACGTTCAATCTGATGCAATATCATTTTCCGAATTGTTGCCATATCCTTATGCCACTGTTATTTATTGCCGTGTCCCTTGCCGTTAAATACATTTAATGATGTAAGAAAACGGAAGAAAAATGGTGTCTATGTGGAAAAATATTGGTAAATTTGCACGCAATAAATTTTCAAATACATATATGTCATCATTTGTTGCAGATAAAATAGTGATGGACGGTCTTACTTTCGACGACGTCCTTTTAATTCCAGCGTATTCAGAAGTTCTTCCTAAAGAGGTTGTTTTAAAAACCCGTTTCACTCGGAACATAGAGCTTAATGTTCCGTTTGTTTCGGCTGCTATGGATACCGTTACCGAAGCGTCGATGGCTATTGCCATGGCTCGCGAGGGTGGTATAGGTGTTATCCATAAGAACATGACAATCGACGAGCAGGCACGACAGGTTGAAAGCGTTAAGCGTGCAGAGAACGGTATGATTTACGACCCTGTCACCATCAAGAAAGGCCGCACCGTCAAGGATGCTCTCGACATGATGGCAAGCTACCACATCGGCGGCATACCTGTCGTTGACGATGATAACCATCTCGTTGGTATCGTTACTAACCGTGACCTGCGCTTCGAGAGGCACATGGACAGACTCATCGACGACGTCATGACAAAGGAAAACCTCGTCACAACACATCAGCAGACCGACCTTCAGGCTGCCGCGCAGATTCTGCAGGAGCACAAAATTGAAAAGCTTCCGGTCGTAGACAAGGACAACAAACTTGTCGGACTGATTACATATAAGGATATTACCAAGGCTAAGGACAAGCCAATGGCATGCAAGGACGACAAAGGCCGTCTTCGTGTTGCTGCCGGTGTCGGAGTAACGGCTGACACATTGCGGCGTGCCGAGGCTTTGGTGAAAGCCGGAGTCGATGCTATCGTCATCGATACAGCACACGGTCACTCCAAGGGAGTTGTCGAAAAGCTCTGCGATGTTAAGGCTGCATTCCCTAATATCGACGTTGTTGTCGGTAACGTAGCTACCGGTGAGGCTGCAAAGTACCTCGTTGACAACGGTGCTGACGCCGTTAAGGTTGGTATCGGGCCTGGCTCAATCTGCACAACACGTGTCGTTGCCGGTGTTGGTGTACCACAGCTCTCTGCCGTTTACGATGTTTACACAGCTCTGCAGGGAACCGGTGTGCCTCTTATCGCTGATGGTGGACTCCGCTATTCAGGTGATGTCGTCAAGGCACTCGCTGCCGGTGGCAGTTGCGTTATGATTGGTTCACTCGTTGCTGGTACTGAGGAAAGCCCTGGCGAGACCATCATCTTCAACGGGCGTAAGTTCAAGACATACCGCGGCATGGGCTCTCTTGAGGCTATGGAGCAGAAGAATGGCTCAAGCGATCGTTACTTCCAGGGCGATATCAAGGATGCCAAGAAGCTCGTACCGGAAGGCATCGCAGGTCGCGTACCTTACAAGGGAACAGTTCAGGAAGTAATCTACCAGCTCGTAGGTGGTCTCCGCTCGGGTATGGGATATTGCGGAGCTGCTGACATCGAGCACCTGCACAACGCCAAGTTCACCCGCATTACCAATGCCGGTGTACTCGAGAGCCATCCTCACGACATCACAATCACGAGTGAGGCTCCTAACTATTCAAGACCAGAATAATAAATCCCACAATCGTCTTCGGATCTCCTATACATATTATATATATAATGTGTAGAATAAGGAGAGCCCGAAATCTATAAAAACGGACATAAAATGAAAATCCAACTGATTATAGCCTCAGCCCTGCTTTGCTGTGCAACAGCTTCGGCTCAGACTACTACGGTAAAGGCGACAGACAGCGCCAACGACCCTGTCATCATGACAATAGCGGGCAAGCCGGTGCTTCGCTCAGAGTTCGAGTACTCATATAATAAGAACAACTCTGTCGGTGTCATTGACAAAAAGACCGTCGACGAGTATGTTCCGTTGTTCGTCGACTACAAGTTGAAGGTACAGGCAGCACTTGATGCACACCTCGACACCATCTCGGCGTTCAACAAGGAGTTCCGTACATACCGCGACCAGCAGTTGCGTCCGTCTTTTGTCACCGATGCCGACATGGATTCCATGAGCCATGTGGTATATGACAACACTGCAAGGGAGATTGGTGACAAGGGCCTCTACTCATGTTCGCACATTCTTCTGCGCCTGCCTGCCGATGCTTCGAAGGGCCTGGAGGATACCGTCAAGACACGTATCGACTCCGTCTACAACGCTCTGAAGCATGGTGCAGACTTCAAGGAACTTGCCACAAAGCTCTCTGAAGACCCAGGCTCGGCAAGCCGTGGCGGATACCTCGGTGGTCCTTTCGGTCCCGGTACGATGGTGAAGGAATTCGAGGATGTAGCCTACACGCTTAAGGACGGTCAGATTTCAAAACCGTTCAAGTCGCAGTTCGGCTACCATATCATAAAGATGGACAAGCGCGAGCAGTTGCCACCATACGACTCTCTGCGTGCCAACATCATGCGTTTCCTTGAGTACCGACAGTATCGCGAAGTCCTTGCCAAGGAGAACGTTGAGAAACTCGCCCGCCAGCAGGGCACTACCGTTGACGCAGTGTATGACGCCCGCGCCAAGAAACTTGAGGCTGAAGACCCCGCTTTGAACAATCTCATCCGCGAGTACCACGACGGTCTGCTGTTGTTCGCTATCAGCGACAGTCTCGTTTGGGACAAGGCGACAAAGGACGAGGCAGGTCTGGAGAAGTATTTCAAGGCTAACAGAAAGAAATATACTTGGGATGCGCCCCGCTTCAAGGGCATAGCATATCACGTTCGTGAGGCTGCTGACGTCAAGGCAGTGCGCGACTGCGTTAAGAAAGTTCCGTTCAAGGACTGGGCAGAGACGCTTCGTAAGACCTTCAACAACGACAAGACCATCCGCATCCGTGTTGAGAAGGGCCTCTTCAAGCAGGGTGACAACGCATTGGTCGACAGTCTCGAGTTCGGCAAGAAGAATGTCCGCCACACCAAGAATAAGGATTATCCTATCGATGCAGTGTACGGAAAGATGCTGACAAAGCCTGAAGAACTTGACGATGTTCGTGGTGTCGTAACGTCAGACTATCAGAATGCCCTCGAGAAGAAGTGGGTTGCTGACCTCCACGACAAATATCCTGTCAGCATAAACCGTGACGTTGTTGCTACGGTAAACAAACATTAATAATGAAGAAGAACCTTACAGTACATACGCTCCTGGCTGTTGGCGTCGCCGTTTGCACTGCCGTTACGGTCAGCGCAGGTATCGCCGGAATGCCGTCCGGAAGCAATCTGTCATCGTTGATGTCACCGGCTGCTGTCGGTGACACCGTCGCTGCTGACTCCAGTTCTGCCGGCACTGCCGCAAAGACGTCGGTAGACCCATTGGCAGAGACCAATCACAATATTGTCGACGAGGTCATCTGGGTCGTAGGCGATGAGCCTATACTGCTCTCCGACGTTGAGGCTACCAAGCTTCAGGGTACCTATCAGGGTCAGAACTTTGGTGACAATGCCGACTGTACCATACCGGAGCAAATCGCAGTTCAGAAGCTTTTCCTCCATCAGGCTGCGCTCGACAGTCTCGAAGTGTCAGAGTCGGAGATAACACAGGGCGTCGACCAGCAGATAAACTACTGGATTCAGGCTGCCGGCGGTTCGAAGGAACGCCTCGAGCAGTACCGCAAGGAGTCGATTACTCAGATGCGTCAGGAACTCCGCGACGAGTTCAAGAACAGTCAGCTGGTGCAGAAGATGCGTCAGAAACTTGTCGAGGACATCACCGTATCGCCTGCTGAGGTTCGTTCGTATTTCCGTAATCTTCCGGCTGACAGTATCCCGACGATACCGACAACAGTTGAGGTTGAGATTATAACCCAGACTCCAAAGGCAACACCGGAGGAGATAGCACGTGTCAAGGACCAGCTCCGCGAGTACACCGACCGTGTCAACAAGGGCGAGATATCATTCTCTACACTTGCAAGTCTTTATTCGGAGGATACCGGTTCGGCACGTCAGGGTGGCGAGATTGGTTACACCGGACGTGGCATGCTTGACCCGGCATTCGCTGCTGTAGCTTTCAACCTGACCGACCCGAAGAAGGTTTCGAAGATTGTAGAGTCGGAGTTCGGATACCATATCATTCAGCTCATCGACCGCCGTGGCGACCGCATCAATGTGCGCCATATCCTTCTGAAGCCGAAGATTGAGGCTCCGGCCGTAGAGAAAGCTGAGAACAGACTCGACTCCATAGCCAACGACATTCGCAGCGGAAAGTTCTCTTTCGAGGATGCAGCAATGTATCTCTCCGATGATAAGGACACCAAGAACAACAACGGACTGATGGCGAACTCCACACAGAGTGAGCGTACGTCGCGTTTCCGTATGCAGGATTTGCCGGCAGAGGTCGCCAAGGTCGTCGATACGTTGAGTGTCGGCGAGGTGTCGCGCCCGTTCCAGATGGTCAATGACCACGGAAAGCTCGTTTGCCTGATAGCTAAGCTGAAGAGCCGGGTCGACTCCCATAAGGCAACAATTACCGAAGACTTTCAGGAAATGCGGAATATAGTACTTGCAAAGCGACGCGAGGAAGTCCTCCACGAGTGGGTAGTAAACAAGATTAAAGATACTTACGTGCGTATGTTACCCGAATACCGGGATTGTAAATTCGAATACGAAGGATGGGTAAAGTGACGACAGTAAGTCATAATACGATTAACGACAGGCATAGAATTTATCTATTGAGGATTCTATGCCTGTTTGCCCTATGTCTGCCGGTGGTCGCCCCGGCGCAGATAAGAAAGGGAAAACCAGCCAAGAAGAAGGCGGAGTGGGTGTTTCTCGACCATGCCGACGAGCTCAGCTACGACCAGATGAAACAGCCGGGTGTACAGATAGCGCGCGGAAAGGTTAAGTTCCGCTTTGAGGATAATACCCTCGACTGCGACAGCGCCTATTTCAATCAGTACATGAATACGTTCCAGGCGTTCGGTCATGTTCGTATGCACCGTGCTACCGGGAATATAAACCTGACCTGTGACCGTGCTGCCTACAACAGTATGACGCATGTCTTTCAGGCTCGCAAGGGCGTGGTGCTGACTCAGCCGGGAAATTCGCTGCATTGCGACAGCCTCGATTACAATACAACGGCGCATCAGGCAAACTACTTCGGGCATGGAGTGCTGCGGGGAAGTGGCTCTACTGTGACTTCGGAGCGCGGCGACTATAATACGAAATCGCACGATGCGCACTTCACCGGTAAGCAGGTGGTGCTGAGAAGTCCGGAGTATAATGTCACAACGCCGAACCTCAGTTATAACACGGAGACTAAAAAGGGACATGTTGAGGGTCCTTCGGTGATACGCACTCCTAACGGCGAGGTCATTCACACTAACAATGCCGACTTCGACGGACGTACCCGCAGTTTCGCAACGCACGGTCATTCGACTGTTACATCACGTGAGCGCGACATCGAAGGTGACAATATGGACTACAACCGCTCGACTGGCTATGGCGAGGGACACGGTAACGTGCGTGTCAACGACAAGCAGGGCGGTCGTATTATCACAGGTGACAATGTGAAGTTCCGTACCGGCCAGGTGTACAAAAAAGGAAAGCCGCACAACGAAATCGTAGAGTATGAAGGTCAGGGACATGCCAAGATTATCGATAAACCTGGACAGCGGACTATAAAGGGTGACTACCTGAGTTACAATAGTCGCACGAAAGTAGGCTACGGACGTGGCAATGTCGACTACATAGACCACAAGAGGAAGAATGCTTTCTTGGGTGATTATGTTCATTATACCGAACTTGACGCCATCGCTTACGGTCGTGCAATCGTCAAGGACTTCTCGCAGGGAGATACGTTGTTCGCACATGCGGATACGATAAAGATGAAGGGTAAAATCGAAAACCGCGAGATTGCCGGAAAGACGGTGGCTGACACAATTCGCACACTGTACGGAATTGACAATGTCCGTGCGTACCGTACCGACGTGCAGGCTGTGTGTGGACTGCTTGTTGGTTGCAGTCGCGACTCGAGCATGACTCTCTACCAGGACCCGATAGTGTGGAATGGTTCGCATCAGCTTGTAGGTGATTCTATAATTACTTACATGAACGACTCGACAATACGTGAGGCGCATGTCATGGGCAATGCTTTCTCCATTGAACAGTTGGACGACAAGGTCAATTACAACCAGGTGTCGTCGAAGGAAATGGAAGGTTATTTCGTCGATGGGAAAATCCGCTGGGGACAGGCAACAGGCAATGTGCTTATCATCTATTATCCGGTAGACGACAAGGACAGTTCGCTGATAGGGCTCAACTACACAACCACGGATACGATGCGTGTCTTCATGACTCCCGAACGGAAGCTTCAGAAGATTTGGATGCCTAAGGCGGAGGGCACTTTGTACCCGATGAACCAGATACCGGCTGATAGAAAGCAGCTGCGCGGGTTCGCCTGGTACGACTATATACGTCCTCTCGACAAGAACGACTTGTTCCGTCATGTCAAGAAAGGTGGCGGTAACCAGCAGCGTCAGATACGCATCGCGCCTCCGCCATTGCAGTATGTCGATGATGGAAATACACCGCAGATTGCCGGAAGGCAGACGGCTTCGACTTCAACAACATCAAGGGACAGGCGCAGATGAGTTTCTTCAAACAACCAAAGCCGCGTCGCTTTCACCATGAACCCATCTATTACGATGAGCATTCGGACCGTGTGCGTAATATAAAGGAACGCGCGCGTGAGGAGTTGGGAGGAAAGCAGGACGGTAGAGTGGACGAAAGTAAAATCAAGGAAGCCTTCAGCGGTGCCACGCCACATCTTCGTCGGTATGATAACCGGCGCACGGCAGCATCGTGGGTTACAAGCTCCGGTGCCTTGTTGGTAATAATCCTCGTCCTCCTTTTGGTGTGGATTTATTTAAGCAGATAGTCAATGAGTGATATAATACAACTTTTACCCGACAGCGTTGCAAACCAGATTGCGGCTGGTGAGGTCATACAGCGCCCCGCCTCCGTTATAAAGGAACTGGTGGAAAACTCTGTCGATGCCGGTGCGAAGAATATTGATGTCCTCGTGACGGACGCCGGTCGCACTGCCATCCAGGTCATCGACGATGGTAAGGGTATGTCGGAGACTGACGCACGGTTGGCTTTCGACCGTCATGCGACATCGAAAATACGCAAGGCGGACGACCTTTTCTCTCTTCATACGATGGGTTTCCGTGGCGAGGCGTTGCCTTCCATAGCGGCAGTGGCGCAGGTTGAGCTCAAGACAAAGCTTCGTGGCGAAGAGATAGGTACGCTTTTGTCTATCAGTGGCAGTAAGGTGACGGGACAGGAACCTTGCTCGTGCCCTGAAGGAAGTAACTTCCTCGTAGAGAATTTGTTCTTCAATGTTCCGGCACGGCGTAAGTTTCTCAAGTCGAATACTACTGAACTCAATAATATTATCACTGCTTTTCAGCGTATAGCACTTGTCTATCCGCAGATAAAATTCAGTCTTCAAAGCAACGGAACTGAAGTTTACAATCTTCCTGTGGGCAGTGCCAAGCAACGCATCGTCGACATCTTTGGCAAGAAAATGAGCCAAGAACTGTTGCCGGTGGGCGTCCAGACGACGCTGTGCAATATCTCCGGCTTCGTCG
Organism: uncultured Prevotella sp.; assembly: GCA_900314455.1. Classification (GTDB taxonomy): domain Bacteria; phylum Bacteroidota; class Bacteroidia; order Bacteroidales; family Bacteroidaceae; genus Prevotella. Next base: position 28,383 of record OMVI01000099.1, read on the forward strand.
GTAAGCCTGAGGCAGCTCGCAAGAAGGGTGCAAGGCAGTTTTTCTTCGTCAACGGGCGTTACATGAAACACCCATACTTCAACAAAGCTGTACAGTCGGCTTTCGAGCGGTTGATACCGTCCGGTGAGCAGGTACCTTATTTTATCTACTTCGATGTGGACCCTCATAACATCGATGTGAACATCCATCCGACGAAGACGGAGATAAAGTTCGAGAACGAACAGGCTATTTGGCAGATTCTCGCGGCAGCCGTCAAGGAGGCGGTGGGGAAGTTCAGTGAGGTCCCAACCATCGATTTCGACATGGAAGGAGTACCGGAGATACCTGTTTATGACCCTAGCCGCAAGGTGTCAGCTCCTAAAATAAACGTCGACCCACAGTACAATCCGTTCAAGAATCCCGTACAGCAGCATCAGGCCGTTACTCAGCGCAACTGGCAATCGCTGTATGAGGTCGTGCGCCACGAGTCCTCTCAGGAGACGGAAATGTTCCCTGAGGAAACGCCTTCGGCATCTGACGAGAACCTGATAGCCGAAAAGTCGCCCACGCATTATCAATATAAGGCAACGTATATCATGACGGCGGTGAAGTCGGGGCTTATGATTATCGACCAGCACCGTGCCCACGTGCGTATCCTTTACGAGCGTTACATGAAGCAACTGGCAAGTAACCGTCGCCTGCCTCAAAAGGAACTGTTCCCGGAAGTTGTCCACTTCTCGCCCTCCGAAGTGGTAATGCTTAAGAAAGTGCTGCCGGAGATGAACGCATTGGGCTTCGAACTGACCGATATGGGTGACAATAGCTATGCCGTTAACGCCATTCCGTCAGGTCTGGAAGGAGTTAGCGTGTCCAAACTCGTTGCCGACATGATTGACGCAGCTGTCAATAAGGACGCGACTGTGCATGAAGAGATAAACCGTTCGCTTGCTTTGAGCCTAGCGCGGAGTGCTGCCATACCTCGTGGACAGGTCCTCGGCAACGACGAAATGGAAAGTGTCATCAACGATTTGTTCGCTTGTGGCAACGTCAATTATACTCCTGACGGTAAGAAAATTCTTTTCATTCTACCTCAGCAGGATATAGAGCGGATGATGGGACATTAATTGTTGCCTCGCAACAAATATTATGTTAAAATCCGCTTTTTTTTACTTTAAAGTGGAAAAAATGAAAAAAACATAGTACCTTTGTCGCGCAATATATCGCAATTTATTTAAAAAGGTATTAAAAAGGAGTAAATCCCCGATTCCCTAGTAGCAAAAAATAAACTTCGGAAGGATTAAACTTAATAAGTAATATTACAAATAATAACCGATCGTTATGAAGAAATTTTTAATGGTATTGGCATTTGCTGGAGCTTCTTTCGCATCATTTGCACAGAGCAACAGTATCGTTGCCAACAAGAGTAGTGTTGCTACCAACTCTTTCTGGAACAACTGGTTTGTTCAGGCTGGGTTCGATTGGAACATGTGGTATTCTGATCAGGAGCACGGACATGACCTGACCAAGAGTCCGTTCAAGGGCTTCCGCTCAGTTCCTGGTGTGTCAGTCGCAGTAGGAAAGTGGTTCACCCCGGGTCTCGGACTTCGTTTGAAGGCTCAAGGTATCTGGGGTCGTCGCGTTGATAGCGACAACGGCTTGCAGGGCGAAGAGAAGGCAGGAACAAAGTACTGGCTGCTTAATGGCGACGCTCTCTTCAACCTCAGTAACATGATTGTAGGCTATAACCCAAAGCGTGTTTGGAATCTTATTCCATTCTTCGGCGCTGGTATCGGCCGCAACATGAATGAAGACTTCTATGGTATGGACCTCCGTGTCGGTATCCTCAACGAGTTCCGTGTTTCAAAAGCTGTTGCAATCAACTTCGAACTCGGCTGGAACCGTATCGAGGGTGACATCGATGGCTCTGGCTCAGGTACAGGTCGTGGATGGGTTTCACATGATAACAACCTCTATGCTGAGGTCGGTCTGACTTACAGTCTTGGTAAGAAGACTTGGGATGTTACACCTGATGTCGACGCAATCAATGCTGAGCACCAGGCTGCTGTTGATGCCCTCAATGCTAAACTGCGTGATGCTGAGAACGAGAACGCAAACCTTCGCACACAGTTGAAGGCTCAGCCAAAGACAGAAACTATCACACAGTCTGTCAAGGAGCTGATTTCAACTCCGGTTTCTGTATTCTTCGAGCTCAACAAGACCAACGTCGCATCTGAAAAAGACCTCGTCAACGTTCGCGCTATCGCAAAGTATGCTAAGGACAACAACCGTAAGATTCTCGTAACCGGTTACGCTGACAGCGCGACAGGTACACCTGAAATCAACCACAACCTTTCTGTTAAGCGTGCAGAAATCGTCAAGGAAGAACTCGTCAAGATGGGTATCCCTGCCGAGAACATCACAACAGAGGGCAAGGGCGGTGTTGAGCAGCTGTCGCCAATCTCATTCAACCGTCGTGCAACGGTTCAGATTACCGACTAATAATCAAGTCGAAAACATTTTATTTGACTACATATCTGGGCGTGCCGCATAGCGGTGCGCCCTTTTAATTTGCTTTATTTTGAAAAAAAACATCGAAAAATTTTGTGGGAACAAATAATATGCTTACCTTTGCACTCGCTTAACAGAAATGCATTGGGCGTTTAGCTCAGTTGGTTTAGAGCATCTGCCTTACAAGCAGAGGGTCGGCG
>OMVI01000045.1 GCA_900314455.1 uncultured Prevotella sp.
TCCCTGCAGTGAATGTTTTATTTTGGCAAAAAGCTGATTAGAGATGTCTTTGCCACGGCGGGTGGCGTTGCGGTTGACACGCCTGCGTATATAAACGCAAAAGCTCTTGCAAGCAGCCGGGAATGTCACGGCATGCGGGCAAGAGCTTTTTATTTATAGATTCACAGATGTCTGAATGATACTTCGAGACGGACTACCGATTAGTAGAACTTGAAGTAGCGGCGTGCATTGTTGTAGGAGATGTCCTCAACCATGCGGCCGAGAGCCTTACGGTCGTTAGGCAGCTTGCCAGCCTCTACATCGTTGCCGAGGAGGTTGCAAAGTAAACGACGGAAATACTCGTGACGCGGATAGCTCAGGAACGAGCGGCTGTCGGTGAGCATACCAACGAAGCGGCTCAGCAGACCGAGCGTTGACAATGCGTTCATCTGACGTGTCATACCGTCGAGCTGGTCGTTGAACCACCAGCCTGAACCGAACTGAATCTTACCTGGCTCAGAACCATCCTGGAAGTTGCCAAGCATTGTAGCGACAACTTCGTTTGCGCATGGGTTCAGGCAGTACAGGATGGTACGTGTGAGCTTGTGCTCAGAGTTGAGCTCATTGAGGAAGTGACTCATGGCGCGTGCCGTGTTGAACTCGCCGATAGAGTCGAAGCCGGTGTCAGGACCGAGCTTGTCGTACATCAGAGTATTGTTGTCGCGGATGGCACCATAGTGATACTGCTGTGTCCAGTCGGCATCGTAGTCCATCTCGGCGCAAATCTTGAGGAATGCATGCTTGTACTGGCGGACCTCAAGGTCGGCGAGCTGCTGTCCGCGCATGGCCTTCTCGAAGATAGTCTCAATCTGAGAGTCGGTGTAAGGATCATCGTAGAACTCCTCGATTCCGTGGTCAGCGAGGCGGCCACCATTCTCAGAGAAGAAGTCGTGACGCTTCTGCAGAGCGTCAATCATATCGTTGAAGTTGTTTATCTCGACACCGGCAACCTCGCCAAGTTTCTTGATGTACTCAGCATAGTCAGGCTTCTCAATGTTCATAGCCTTGTCAGGACGCCATGCCGGAATCATCAGCGGGTCGTTGTCGGCCTTTGTCTCACGGTAAATCTTGTGCCAGCGAAGGTCGTCGATAGGGTCGTCGGTTGTGCAGACGCACTCAACATTGTAGTGGCGCATCAAACCACGGGCGCTGAACTCAGGGAGCTTCAGTTTCTCGTTGCACTCATCGTAGATTTCCTTTGCTGTGTCCGGACCGAGCAGCTTGGTAATGCCGAAAGCGGTCTTCAGCTCAAGGTGTGTCCAGTGGTACAGAGGATTGCGGAATGTATAAGGAACTGTCTCAGCCCACTTCTCGAACTTCTCCCAGTCGGTAGTATCGCTACCAGTGCAGTATTTCTCCTCAACACCGTTCGTACGCATTGCACGCCACTTGTAGTGGTCGCCTCCAAGCCAGAGCTCTGTGATGCTCTTGAACTTGTGGTCCTCAGCTACCATCTGTGGGACAAGGTGGCAATGGTAATCGATGATAGGCATTTTTGCCGCGTGATTGTGATAGAGATACTGCGCTGTCTCAGTTTCGAGCAGGAAGTTCTCGTCCATGAACTTTTTCATAATAGTTAGAATTGATTTATTTGTTTGATTTATCGTTCGTTTTTTCTTGTTTGCAAATTTAGTGTATTTTTTTTGATAACTCGACGATTTTAACTATATTTGCACTTGATTTCACGTAAACGATAACGTACGACACACACATATATTATATATAGATGGACGCGAAAAAATTCAAACGCACAGGTAAGGTACTTCTCGTTTATACCGGCGGAACGATAGGAATGGGGCGCAACCCTCGCACGGGGGCGCTCGAGCCGTTCGACTTCAACCTCCTGCTGGAACGCATTCCTGAGGTCCGCCTGCTGCCTGCCTCCGTTGACACCTATCAGTTCAACCCCATAATCGACTCCTCCGACATGAGTCCGAGGCTGTGGGCACAGCTTGTCCGCATCATATCGCGCAACTACAACGACTACGACGGCTTCGTCATCCTGCACGGAACGGACACGATGGCATACACGGCATCGGCCCTTTCGTTCATGCTCGAGAACCTTACCAAACCCGTTATACTGACTGGCTCGCAGTTGCCGATAGGACAGTTGCGCACCGACGGTAAGGAGAACCTGATGACGAGCTTAGAGCTTGCCATCGCATCCAACGAGGACGGGACGCCGAAGGTGCCGGAAGTGTGTGTTTACTTTAGTGGACGACTGCTGCGCGGCAACCGTTGTACGAAGCAGAATGCCGACGGCTTCAACGCTTTCGACAGCTTCAACTATCCTCATCTGTGCGACGCCGGAGTCAACTTTGCGTTCCACGAGCATCACATCATGAAGCCCAACTTCGACCATCCGATGATTCCGCACACGGGCCTGGACCCCAACGTGTTCGTCTTATCACTGTTTCCCGGCATTCAGGAGAATATTCTCCGCCACGTTGTCGACGCCCCCGAGCTCCGCAGCATTGTCATGAGAACATACGGAAGCGGCAACGCGCCACAGCTGACGTGGCTTCTGCGGCTCGTCAAACAGGCTACTTACCGCGGCATAACGGTCGTAAACATAAGCCAATGCGTCACGGGAAGCGTCGAGATGAGCCGCTACGACACGGGCTATCAGCTCAAGGAGGCTGGCGTAATAAGCGGTTACGACTCCACGGTGGAGGCGGCTGTCACCAAGCTTATGTTCCTTCAGGCTAACTACAGCGACCCTCACATGATTCGCAACTTCATGTCGAGGAACATCGCGGGTGAAATTACAGTGTAGGGACCATAGGTTTAGAATTCGTCTAAACAAGTGTAATTTTGTAAAAATTTCAAATTTAAATTTGGAAGATAACCATTTTTATTGTATTTTTGCATTCGACAAATGAACGATAATAATTAAAATAACAAAAGCATTATGAAGGATTTAAAGGGAACAAAGACAGAGAAGAACCTGCAGGAAGCCTTCGCAGGTGAGAGCCAGGCACGCAACAAGTACACTTACTTCGCAAGTAAGGCACGCAAGGACGGCTACGAGCAGATTGCGGCTATCTTCGAGGAGACCGCCAACAACGAGAAGGAACACGCTAAGTTGTGGTTCAAGTATCTCGAGGGCGGCGCCATCAAGGACACCCTTTCAAACCTGAAGGCTGCTGCCGAGGGCGAGAACTACGAGTGGACTGACATGTATGATCGCATGGCTAAGGAAGCTGAGGAAGAGGGCTTCAAAGAGATTGCGGCAAAGTTCCGTGGCGTCGGTGCCATCGAGAAGCTCCACGAGGAGCGCTACCGCAAGCTTCTGAAGAACATCGAGGACGCTGTTGTCTTCAGCAAGGACGGCGATGCCATCTGGGTTTGCCGCAATTGCGGTCACGTTGTCGTAGGTCCTAAGGCTCCGAAGGTATGCCCTGTTTGCAATCATCCGCAGAGTTTCTTCGAGCTAAAGGCTGAGAACTATTAAAGAAAGGTCAAGGCCTGACCAAGCCTTCCACATTTGTGGAAGGCTTTTTTGTGGTCCATTCGATATTTGAAGTTATAGCCAACAAATATCAAAAGAACCCGATGTGTGTTTCTTTTAAGCAAATTATACGCACTTGCCTTAAAGATTACTTGCTGACCGAGCTGAAGACGAAGTAGAGGATGGTAAGGACGACAAAGAGGATGGTGACGATGACGAGGAACCACAACGTGACCTTCCAGAACAATGGCTTGGAGGCATGACCGCGGTTCGGCAGCGTGGCTGACGAAGGCTGTGACGTGTCGGGAGTGCCCTGCACAACGTCCTCACCCGGAGTGACCACCGTTGCCTTTGCGCCACAATAAGGGCAAATGCTCTTTATAGTCTGTCCCGGCGCACCACAGACAACGTATGTCTGACCGCAGTTATTGCATTTTGTCATGTATTCCATAAAGCGTAATTCTTAATTCAGTAACTGATTGATTATTACTGGAAATCATTGATGATGACTTTACCGTTGTATAGCAACGCCTCGATGCGCCGCACCTCCGTCATGCCATGCGAAACGTAGCACACACGGTACCAATTGCCCTCATCATGCTCAACGCGGAACGACTCCGGCGACGACGTTTCACCATCCTCTGAGCCATCACCCGTATCAAAGTGAGGGTCAAGTAGTTTCCAGTCTATTGAGTTCGGGTCATCGGACGAAGCATCGTGCAACTTCTCGAAGCATTTCTCCGACAGGTTTCCCGAGTAGTCGTCGGGGTTCCCATCACCATATATGCAATTCGTATAGAAATCCGTGAGGAACCCAATGACCTCGTGCTGGTCGCTGGCTGCCTTGCTTGCCGCCTGCTCCTCAGCCTCCTGCTTGTTGCGAAGCATCATCAGCGAGTCGGCATGTGCCTTGCGTGCCTCCTTCAGGGCGATGCGTGCCTGCTCGTCGGCGTTCTGCCGATACTGCACAAAAGCCCACACACCGACACCGATTGCAAGACCGAGAATGACGGCAATGAGGAATTTCACCCATCCGTTACCCTTCTTCTGAGGCTCGTCGCCATACTCATTGCCGGCCTGCGGAGCCGAAGGACGCGCCTTGCCAGCGTTCACTTCGGGCAGGTTGACGAGCATTTTATGACCGCAGTGAGGGCACACGCTCCTCACCGTACGGTTGCCGTCGGACTCAATGAGGTATGTCCCACCGCAATTGCTGCATTTGACCCTATACTGCATAGTTCCGCATTAGCCTAAGTATTTCATCAGAATGTGCGAGTAGCCGCTCGTCCGCAGTTTTTCGATACTCTTCTCACGGATTTGGCGTACACGCTCTCGTGTCAGTCCCATCTCGGCACCTATCTCCTCAAGACCTTTCTCCTGAGTCTCGATACCGAAACATTCCTTCACGATTTTTATCTCCCTCGGCTTCAGCACCTTATCCATAACGGCATCGAGGTCGGAAGCCATCGACTCCTGGTCGACCTTTTTGTCGGTACGCGAATCATCGCCCGACGACAGCAAATCGGCCATCGAGTTGGTATCGTCGTCGGAGAACGGCGCATCGATACTCATGTGGTGCCTGTCGGCCTTGATAGTCTGCTGTATCTTTTCCTCGTCCAAGTCGGTGAGCTCAGCAATCTCGTCAGCCGACGGCTTACGCTGGTTCTTCTGCTCGAACTTGGAAATCTCCGTGTTTATCTTCGACAGAGCGCCCACCTGATTGAGCGGAAGCCTTACCATACGGCTCTGCTCGGCGATTGCCTGAAGGATGCTCTGGCGTATCCACCACACGGCATAGGATATGAATTTGAAGCCGCGGGTCTCATCAAACTTCTCGGCAGCCTTCACAAGTCCTATGTTTCCCTCGTCGATAAGGTCGGTCAGCGACAGTCCCTGATGTTGGTATTGCTTTGCAACCGACACCACGAACCTGAGGTTGGCGGCAACGAGGCGGTCCTTGGCACGTTCTCCCTCGGGACCTCCCTTGCGTATTTTCTGCGCCAGTTCAATCTCTTCCTCGAGCGAGACCATCGGAATACGGCCTATCTCTACGAGGTATTTGTCAAGCGACTCACTGTTTCGGCTTGTTATGCTCTTTGAAATCTTTAGTTGTCTCATCTACTTTACTCCTAACATTTTACACTGTTTTTATTGTGCAAAAACTATACCATAAACGGTAAAATGACAGTTTTATTGTATATGACTCGAATATCTGTTGGCATTGTTTTCCTTCCGTACACCCACCGCAGGGGCGTCCCTTGTGGGCGCCCGGTTATCCGCTGTCATCCAAACAGCCACAAAAACATCCACTGCAGGGGCGTCCCTCGTGGGCGCCCGGTCGCCTTACAAAGGCGAATTCACTGCTT
>OMVI01000044.1 GCA_900314455.1 uncultured Prevotella sp.
CTTGTACTCCGACCGGGAATCGAACCCGGATCAAAGGTTTAGGAAACCTCCGTTCTATCCATTGAACTATCAGAGCGTGGACTTTATGTCTTCCACTTTAGCATTACTGCGGATGCAAAGGTACAAAATAATCTGATTAATCGCAAGACTTTGCACCGTATTATTACCGTCGGACAGGCTCCGAAATCCTATGCTGTGACAGGATAACGGTTGTTGCGGATGTTCGAAATCTTTGCCTTCGCCGAGCCGAACTTGAGGTTCAGGTCAATGAGCACGGGGATGTGGTTTTTGTCATTGGTAACGTAGAAGGTCGCAATCTTCTTGTATCCCTTCTTCGTCTGCTCGTAATAGGCAAGCTTCAGACAGTTGTACTTGTGGCCGTTGTCGCCATCTACCTTCGACTTACCTTCATACTGGATGTATGCAGGGCCAGCGCCCTTACCGTCGACGATGCGGAAGCCTACCTTGTGACCTGCCTTCCACGAGCCCATATTCCACGAACGGGCACGCAGGAATACGTTCAGCATGTCGAAAGCGTTGGTCGTCGTGATGTTCTTACGGCGCGTCGTACCATCCGTCTTGCGGCGCATGAGTCTCAGGTGGCAAGTGTTACCTTGGTAGTTGTACGTTGCCTCGTCGAGGTCACGTCTGTCGCCTTCGTGCGAATTCTTACTGTAGAACTCCGGAACAAGGTTTCCCGTGCAGAAGACGGTTATGTTATCGCGAATAGTATAGAACTTATCGGCACGTGCGTTGGTACGGCAGATAAGACTCGACTTGTAGGAATTGTGGCCGTTGTGACGTGTTATGATTGTCGACAACGATGCACTTCCCGCCTTAATCCAAACGAATTTCCAGTTGAAATAAAGATTGTACGACAGGTATTCACCGTTTTTGAAGGCGGTGTTCGTCATGCCCTGCGCCATAACGCTGACTGGAAGCGCCATCAGCATCATGAGAATGAAAATCCTAATATGCTTCATCTTTTTACCTAATTAGTTTGTCCCTGAATATATTGTATGCCGAGGCGGCGCGCGCGTTCGGCGTTTCTGTTGCTCACTTGACGCTGTGTGTTAGCCTTCTTCTTGACGAGAACGTTCGGTTTTTGCCTGTTGAGAGGCACGGAGAGAGGACTCCATGACAGCTCGTCGTCCCACTTTGCCTTGCGTTCTATCTTGTCATTATAGTAGTAAACGGGCTCCGGCTGCCTCTGCTGACTGTAGTCGCCGGTGTCCCATCGTCCGTTCTCGTTCTCGTCGACGTACATGCTGAGGTAGTATGTGCCCGGTTTTACCCACTGGAACACAACAGAGCCATCGCTCGTCGACTGTTCTTTCAAAGTCTTTCCCGAATTATTGAGAAGCTGGACGTAGATTTTCTTCCCGTCGAAGCCGCTTATCCGTACCGGGAAAGTGTTATACTCTTCCTCCTTCGGTACCTTGAAGCCGTTCTTGCCGGCCTTCGATGCCAAGCCATAAATGTCGACGAAAGCAGCCGAATCGGTCTCCAAGCTGTACTGTCCGCCCGGTCGCCATGCACCTACAAAGCGATATACACGTGGCTGTCCTGGTACCTCACCGAACTGGAACGGCATTGGAACCCACGACGTATCCTGCTTGCAATATAGGTGTATCTTTGTTGAGTCGATGGTTGCAAGTGGCGACGGCATGCTGACCGACGGGTTCTGGTCGGGGTCGAGGGTTGAGTTGACCCTGAATTCGGGCTCCAGCGCTTCTGCCGGCATCGTGTCCTGCACAGCCTTTCCGCGCTTGCGGTTCTTGTCCTGTTGCTTCTGCCATTTCTCGTATGCAGCCTTTTTCGCCTTCATACGCTTCTCGTATGGCTGCTTAGACAGCAACTCCAATGTGTCAGTTTGAGGCACGAGCACACCCGTACTGTCAGTGACGCGGTAGTCGAGTTGCATCCGCAGCGTGTCTTGATTTACAAGAGTCGTATCGCGAAGCCAGTAAGTTATCGTATCAGCGTTCATCGACGGTTCTATGATGAAGGCGTCGTCAGCATTGAAATTGAGTCCCGTCACCTTCGGCAACTGTGTGTCGCCATAGCTGAAGAACAGCGTGAAGTGGTCGGCATTAGACCTTTCCGACTTTATGAAATAGCGGTTCGTCTGCTCTTCGGTAAACGCCCGAAGTACAACATTGTCTGGATAGAAATGCGTGTAGGGCACTCGCACGATGTCGCGGATGTGCAGACTGTCGCCCCAGATTGTGTCCTGGCGGATGTCCGGACCGCAAGTGGTGTTGTAAATCGTGGAGTCGAAAGCAATCTTCTCTGTCGGAGCGTTGAACATATAGTTCCCATCGACATCCTGGAGCGCAAAGACATGGTACTGTCCGTTGCGTACGCCTTTGATGGAATAGTGTCCGTTCTCGTCCGTCCGTGACACACGGAGCATTGGAAGCTTCGTGAAAGCCGTGTCGCTGAGGTTGTCGTAGAGTCCTACGAGTATTCCCTGAACAGGCTCCAGTGTCCGAGCTTCAACGACATATCCCGCAACCTGCATCGTGTCGATGTGGTCACCTGTAGAGAAAGTGTAAGTATAGTTGCCAAGCGGGTTGCCCTCGTTATTGTCGGAGATAGCGTCGGAGAAGTCGATGGTGTATGTCGTGTTGGCGCGGAGGGAGTCCTGCAACTTCACGACAATACGTTTGCCTTCGTTCTTTATCTCTGGAGCCTCCAGCTGAGGTGGCGATACGACAACCTTCTCTGTAGGGTTGTCGAGCTTAATGAATTCGTCGAAGTAGATCGAGATTTTCTTTCCGTTGACATCGGTTGCTCCGTCGTAAGGCGATTCGCCAAGAACACGTGGCGGAGTCTCGTCGTACCAGCCGCCATCAGGTTGTCCCATCTTGGCGCAGGAGGAAAGAAATAGGGTAAAAATGCCAAATAATAAAAAGGGAAAGAAAAGGTCGTTCCTCACCAAGCCTCCCCCAAGGGGAGGATGTTTGATTACTTTTATTATGGAGTTTAATAAAGATTCCATTTGCATTAACTTTAATGAATATCCACAATTTTCAAATCTGCTTAGCCATCCACCGCAGGGCCGCCCCTGCAATGGATATTTGCGGAAATCCATTTTAATCTTAACGGTTCACCATTTATAAGGTGATTAAACATCCTCCCCTCAGGGGAGGCTTGGAGAGGCTTTGTTCCTTCTTTGCGGAGGCTTGGTGAGGAAGAGCCTATTTGTTCATTTCCAACAGCTCATCGATGTTCTTTCGGTCGTTGGAAAGACGGGGAACCTTGTGCTGTCCGCCAAGTTTGCCCTTCGATTTGAGCCAATCGTTGAAGAGATTAGGACGAGCCTTGACAATCTCGAGGCGCTGCAACGTTATGTCGTGGAAGCGCTTAGCCTCGTAATCGGAGTTGATTTCCTGCAAGCGTTTGTCGAGTATGGAAGCGAACTCGTCGAGATTTTCCGGTTCCTTGCTGAACTCTATGAGCCACTGATGGCGGCAACGAGCCTTGTTGTCCATATAGACGGGGGCGGCAGTGTACTCCGATACGACCGCGCCGGTCTTCTCGCAAGCGTAGGCAAGTCCCTTTTCGGCATTGTCCATTATAAGTTCCTCGCCGAAAGCGTTGATGAAGTACTTCGTACGGCCTGTGATAACAAACTTGTATGGATTGCGGCTCGTGAACCGGACGGTATCTCCAATCTCATAACGCCACAGTCCGCATGAGGAGCTAATTAGCATAGCGTAGTTCTTTCCTACCTCGACACCGCTGAGCGGGACGATGTTCGGATGGTCTGAACCAAGCTCGTCGACAGGTATGAACTCGTAGAAGACACCGTAGTCGAGCATGAGAAGCATGCTCTTGTCATTCGGGTCGTTCTGTATTCCGAAGAAGCCTTCAGAGGCGTTGTACGTCTCCATGTAGTGCATCTTTGGACTCGTGATAATCTGCTCATACTGTTTGCGGTACGGAGTGAATGCTATTCCGCCGTGGAAGAAGACTTCAAGGTTAGGCCATACTTCCTCAAGATGCTTTGCACCAGAGAGTTCCAGTACTCTGACAAGCACGGAGAGCATCCACGACGGTACGCCGGAGATGTTGGTAACGTTCTTGTTAATGGTCTCGCGGGCTATACGGTCGCGCTTCACTTCGAAGTCGCTGAGCAGCGCCGTTGCCTTTTTAGGAACGCGGAACAGCTCGGCTGCCGGCGTGATATTCTCTATAAGGATGGCGCTGAGGTCACCGACGAGGGAGTCGGGGAGGTCGTAGTTGGGCGAATGACTTCCACCGAGGATAAGGCTCTTGCCGTCGAAGAGGCGGCTCTGCGGGTTGTTCTCGAAATAGAAAGCCACAGTGTCCCTTGGTCCCTGATAGTGGATGTGCTGCAATCCTTCCTGCGTTACCGGAATGAACTTACTCTTATCGTTCGTCGTTCCGGAGCTCTTGGCGTACCACTTCACAAGGCCCGGCCAGAGGATGTTCTCCTCGCCGTGGCGCATGCGGTCGATATCGCCCTTCAGACTTTCGTAGTCGTTGACCGGTATGTTCTGGACGAAATCGTTATAATCGTGAATTTGGTTGAAAAGATGCTTCCTTCCGTATTCTGTATCACGGGCACGGGAGACGAGAAAGCGCAATACTTCTTCCTGCATTTTCTCACCTTGGTTGGGGTATTCGTCAAGTTCCCTCTGCCTGCGGCGGAAGAACAACTTTTCAGCTATGCTTGTCAGACTCATTTATTTGTAGAAAATTCTTTGAAGTTTCAAAGGTACATAAAACTTTGGCAACGAAGTTCTTTTTCACTAAATTTAATAGAACTGACACAGATTTACTATGCCAGTTCCACTAATTTATTCAGTTTTCCGAGCCAAAAGCGGCTGCCTCGGCAGCTGCTATTATGTCCTCGCGGCTCTTCTCCTTGTTGTGGGATATGTCGGAAAGGTCGAATTCGTCGTCTTCATCCGCCTTGTCGCTCTTGGGATTGTCCTTCTTTTGTCGTTTAGAAACGGGCTTGTCGTCGAAGACTTCTTCGTGGAAAGGATTCTCGTGCTTTGGCTTTGCCTCCGCGGCATCGCCCACGAGGAAGTCCTTGGGCTGCTCTACGTCGGGGACATTCTCCACCGGCTCTTCCTCCATCTTCGTACGGTTGCCCTTCGCGGCAAACACGGCGTCGATGAACTGGGGCTGACGGCGCAGCTTCTGGAGCGTCAGTTTGGATGCTATCTGCTGGCTTTCCTTCTTCGAGAAGCCTTGTCCTTCACCGCCGTCGAGACCTTCTATCTTGACAATGTAGCGGAATGTTGGGCTGCCATGCTCGTCCTTAGCCTCGTTGACAAGATGAAACTCAATATCGACACGGTTCTTCTGGCTCCATTCTATCAGCTTCGACTTGAAGTTGACCTCCTTATATGCCACCTTGTCGATATTGATTAGCTCACCGAGGATTTGCTTCTCCATGAATTTCATGCAAGCATCGTAGCCGTGGTCGAGGTAAAGTGCACCGACAACAGCTTCGAAAGCGTTGCCGCCCATATAGCTATTGTGAGCCGACGACTGTCCCGACGACAGCACCAAGTCCTTGATACCCATCGTGTTTGCAAGACGATTGAGGGTGTCGCGCTGTACTATCTTTGAACGTGTGTTGGTGAGAAATCCCTCACGTTTGCCAGGAAAATGGCGGAAGACGATGTCGCCGACAATGGCGTCGAGCACAGCGTCGCCAAGAAACTCAAGCCGCTCGTTGTTGACCTTGCGGCCTTTGCTGTTTCGATGGGCTATACTCTTGTGCATCAGCGCAACCTTATAGTAAGATATGTCGTGAGGGATGATGCCCAAGATGTGGTATAGAGACAAATAAAGCTCCTTATCCTTGCGGAAAGGGAGCTTTATTCTGTCGATTATATTATTCAGCATACTTCTTGAAAATGACGCAAGCGTTGTGGCCACCAAAGCCAAACGTGTTGCTCAGGGCAGCGCGTACGGTACGCTTCTGTGCCTTGTTGAATGTGAAGTTCATCTTGTAGTCGATGTCGGGGTCATCGTCGCCGTCAGCGTGGTTGATAGTTGGCGGAACGATGTCGTCCTGGATTGACTTGATACAAGCTAATGCCTCTACGGCGCCGGCTGCACCGAGGAGGTGACCGGTCATACTCTTTGTTGACGAGATATTCAGACGATAAGCGTCCTCACCAAAGACATCCTTGATAGCTTTGGCCTCTGAGATATCGCCAACGTGCGTCGATGTGCCGTGAACGTTGATGTAGTCGATGTCGGCAGGTGTCATGTGGGCGTCGTCGAGGGCTGCCTGCATAACGAGTTTTGCACCAAGGCCCTCTGGGTGAGATGCTGTAATGTGGTAAGCGTCGGCACTTTCGCCCTCGCCAACCATCTCTGCGTAAATCTTAGCGCCACGCTCCTGTGCGTGCTGCAGTGTCTCGAGGATGATGCAACCTGCTCCTTCGCCCATCACGAAGCCGTCGCGGCTTGCCGAGAATGGACGTGAAGCGCCTTCAGGGTCATCGTTACGGGTCGACAAAGCCTTCATTGAGTTGAAGCCACCGACACCACACATGCAGATAGCACTTTCAGCACCGCCTGCGACAATGATGTCAGCCTTGCCCAAACGGAGAAGATTGAAAGCGTCAGCGAGCGCGTTGCTCGATGAGGCACATGCCGAAGTGGTTGCGTAGTTTGGTCCGTGGAAACCGTAATGGATGGAAATCTGTCCGGCAGCGATGTCGGAAATCATCATTGGAATGAAGAAAGGCGAGAAGAAAGGACCACGATCGATGTGCTGGCCATAGTCGACGACTTCCTTCTGGAATGTGTTGATACCGCCGATACCTACTCCGTAGATAACGCCGATACGGTTCTTGTCGGCCTTTTCGAGATCAATACCGGAGTCTTCGACACCCTGAATGGCGCTTGCCAAAGCCAGTTGGGTGTAGCGGTCCATACGGCGGACCTCCTTGCGGTCGATATATTGCTTTGGGTCGAAGCCCTTCACCTCGCAAGCGAAGTGAGTCTTGCACTTTGTTGTGTCAAACTGTGTAATAGGAGCACTGCCGCTCTTACCTGCAAGCATAGCCTTCCATGTCTCGTCGACATTAAGACCAAGCGGTGTAACGGCTCCAAGTCCTGTTACTACTACTCTGTTTAATTCCATTTATTTCTTATTGATGAACGGATGAAAAGGGATGCGGGGTGATGTCTGTTTAATATCGCCGGCATCTTTTCAACCTACTTATAATAACATCAAAATGTTGGACACTGGACGCTATCGTGCATCAATATCCAACATTTCCCATAATTAATCAATATCCGAAATTGATTGCAAGCAAGAGCAATAAGAAATTTGCTTCTAATTGCCAAGCGCAGCAAAAATATGCAAATTGATTATTTAGCGTTCTCTTCGATGTACTTAATGGCGTCGCCAACAGTGGTAATCTTCTCTGCCTTGTCGTCAGGAATAGAGATTCCGAACTGCTTCTCGAATTCCATAATCAACTCTACGGTATCCAGAGAGTCAGCGCCGAGGTCGTTTGTGAAGCTTGCTTCTGGCTTTACTTCAGCCTCATCAACACCAAGTTTGTCTACGATAATAGCCTTTACTTTTGATTCAATTTCTGACATAATTGTAACTTTTAAAATTTGTTATTCGTATTTTTCTTATTCAAAATCGGGTGCAAAGGAACGAAAATTTATTTAGGTTTGCAAATAATTTTAAAGAAAAGTTACTTTAGTTTGCACATACAGCCCTATTGTGTGCATAAAATACACGCTAAAAACGTATCTTGCGATGTGTCAACAACTTTGATATAATGCATTAAACATCAGTTACAAGACGTGGAAGAAAAAAGTACGGCATTTGTTTTGCGGTTTGAATTAAATACGTTATTTTTGCAGAAATATAACAATACCGAAAATTAAATCTTAATACAAGATGTCATTTACAGAACATTGCAACGAGATTTTCAATCAAGCCATACGTGACTACCACGTCAAGGACAATGTGGATACACCCATAAGCAACCCGTACAAAGGCGGCACCATTGAGAACCGGCTCTACCTGAAGTGCTGGATAGACACGGTGCAGTGGCACTACGAGGACTTAATCCGCGACCCGCACATCGACCCGGTTGAGGGTATGAACCTCAAGCACCGCATTGACAGTAGCAACCAGGACCGTACCGACCTCGTGGAACAGATTGACTCATATTTCCGTCAATTGTTCTGCGACGTGACACCGCTGCCCGATGCAACCATCAATACGGAGAGTCCGGCATGGGCAATAGACCGTCTGAGTATCCTTGCGCTGAAGATTTACCACATGAAGGAGCAGACGGAACGTACCGACGCAAGCCCGGAACACATTGCAAAGTGCAAGGACAAGCTCAGCGTTCTGCTTGAGCAGCAAAAGGATTTGTCGACGGCTATCGACCAGTTGCTCGACGATATCAAGGCGGGAAGGAAGTATATGAAGGTTTACAGACAGATGAAGATGTACAATGACCCGTCAACGAACCCGGTTCTGTACAAGAAATAATGCTGAAAGAGTGAACGTAGGACTATGACGCAGCATGTTCTCATAATCCGCTTGTCGGCAATCGGCGACGTCGCTATGGCGGTTCCGGTGGTATATTCCGTAGCCCGGCAGTATCCGGACGTACGCTTCACCGTGCTCAGCAAGCCGTTTGCGCGTCCGTTCTTCGACAGTCTCGCTCCTAATGTCTTCTTTATGGCTGCCGATATTAAGGGTGAATATAGTGGCATTCGTGGACTCAACAAGCTTTACCGGCGGTTGGTGGCAAAGAACTTTATCGCCATTGCCGACCTCCACGATGTGCTGCGTTCCAAGTATTTGCGCCTGCGCTTCAACCTGACGTTTGCCGGAAGGCCGAAGACTGCGCATATAGACAAGCACCGCAAGTGGCGGCGCGAGCTTTGTTCGGAGAAGGACAAGGTCATGAGACAGTTGCCGACGTCTTTCGACAACTATCTCGAGGTGTTATCGCGGCTTGGCTTCCCTGCCACGCTTACATTCAAGAACTTATTCCAAAGTACGACGGCAGGTGCGGCTACGGACGGCAAGGGTAACCTAACTAAGCTGCCATCACCATTCAACACGAAACCAGCAGGTGAGAAATGGCTTGGCATTGCCCCTTTTGCTGCGCATCAATGGAAAGTGTATCCAACGGAAATGATGCACGAAGTTATTGCCGGACTCGTTAAGAAGGATAAGAATTTACACATCTATTTATTTGGAGGAGGAAAGGAAGAAATGGCTGTTTTCGACGCATGGTGCAAGGAATTCAGCCAGTGTTCGAATGCTTCCGCGGCATTGGGAGGGCTCTCCAACGAGCTCATCCTTATGAGCCACCTCGACGTAATGCTGTCGATGGACAGCGGAAACATGCACATGGCGGCAATAGCGGGCTGTCCCGTAGTCAGCGTATGGGGTGCGACGCATCCGTATGCGGGCTTTGCTCCGTGGGGACAGAGTCAGGATGACGTCATTGGCGTTGACTTGCCGTGCCGTCCGTGCTCCATCTATGGCAACAAGCCGTGTAGCAGAGGCGACTTCGCCTGCATGCGTTCAATCGCTCCCGAAGCGATAATCAGCAAACTTTCAAAATACATATAGAACCTCGCGCTCAGTATGCGGCAACGCTGTTGTCGCTCTATACAAAGCAATAACATGGAACCAAAGAAGATAAACAAGGTTGGAATGCGCAACCTCCGCATGGAAGACTATGACCAATTGGCAAAGTCTTTCCGCCGAATATACGGCGACAGCGACGTATTCTGGACCCACGAGCAAATCAAGAAGCTAATAACGATATTCCCGGAGGGGCAGGTTGTCATCATTGCCGATGACAAAATAGTCGGTTGTGCACTAAGTATCATCGTCGATTACAACATGGTAAAGGGCGACCACACATACGCCCAGGTCACCGGAAACGAGACTTTCAACACTCATAACCCAGATGGTAATATATTATATGGTATAGAAGTGTTCATACATCCTGACTACCGCGGACTCCGTTTGGGCCGAAGAATGTACGAATATCGAAAGGAACTGTGCGAGAAGCTCAACCTCAAGGCCATCATGTTTGGCGGACGAATTCCGAACTACCACAAATACGCCGACAAGATGCGCCCGAAGGAGTACATAGAGAAGGTCCGTGCACGTGAGATATACGACCCGGTACTCAACTTCCAATTATCCAACGACTTCCATGTGCGCCGTGTCATTCGCAATTACCTGCCCAACGACGAGGAATCATGTCACTGCGCATGTCTTCTTCAGTGGGATAACATCTACTACGAGCCGCCAAAGGAGCAAAGCAAGGTTGAGCGCCGCCCGACTGTACGTATCGGTCTTGTACAATGGCAGATGCGTAACTATAAGGACATCGACGACCTGATAGAGCAGGCAGAGTTCTTCGTCGACTCCGTATCGAGCTACAAGTCGGACTTCATCCTTTTCCCTGAGTACTTCAATGCGCCACTGATGGCTCCGTTCAACAAAATGGGTGAAGCCCAGTCGATACGCGCCCTTGCCCAGTACACTGATAAAATCCGGGACCGTTTCCGTGAACTTGCAATCTCATACAATATTAATATAATAACAGGCTCTATGCCGTACATCAAGGAAGATGGCGGATTGTACAACGTCGGCTTCCTTTGCCGCCGCGACGGTTCAGTAGATATGTACGAGAAGATACACGTTACGCCTGATGAACAGAAGTTCTGGGGACTCAGCAAGGGTAGCAGCGTGCGCACGTTCGACACCGACTGTGGCCGCATCGGCATCGTTATATGCTACGATGTAGAGTTCCCGGAGTTGTCAAGGCTTCTCGCCGACGAGGGAATGCAGATTCTCTTCGTGCCGTTTATGACCGATACGCAGAACGCATACAACAGAGTTCGTATCTGTGCGCAAGCCCGTGCCATCGAGAGCGAGTGCTACGTGGCTATCGCCGGCAGTGTCGGCAATCTCCCGAGGGTACAGAACATGGACATACAGTATGCTCAATCGGCTGTGTTTACGCCTTGTGACTTTGAATTCCCGTTCGACGGCCGTCGTGCCGAAGCGACTCCGAACACCGAGATGATACTAATTGCCGACGTCGACCTCAGTCAGTTGTCGGAGCTCCACACATACGGCAGCGTACGGAACCTTCGCGACCGCCGCAAGGATTTGTACGAAACGCGTTTCAAGAAGTAGCCTAGTGCAAAACTTCGGACAGCAAACGGAAATGTAAAAGTAAACATTAACTTTTCTCAAATATTAACTATAATTTAAAGATTTGTACTTTGCAGAATGACAATTCTTTGCTATCTTTGCAAAGTGTTGCAGATATTGCGACGAAAAGAGATTATCAATGAAAACAAATTACGAACTACGCTACGCTGCAAACCCCGAAGACGCTAAACACTACGATACTGAACGGCTGCGCCATGACTTCCTAATCGAGAAGTTGTTCGCTGCCGACGAAGTCAATATGGTTTATTCCATGTACGACAGAATGATTGTCGGCGGAGCCATGCCGGTAGCCGAAGAGCTTAAGCTTGAGGCCATCGACCCGCTCAAGGCACCGTTCTTTACAAAACGGCGCGAGGTCGGTATATATAATGTTGGCGAAGGAACAGGAACCGTCCGTGTAGGTGATGAGACCTACGAGCTCGGCTATAAGGAAGCCCTTTACATTGGACGAGGCGACCGCGATGTATTCTTCGTCAGCAAGGACTCGTCGAAGCCAGCAAAGTTCTACTTCAACAGTACTACGGCACATAAGGAATACCCTAACCGCAAGGTAACGAAGGCTGACGCAATCAGTGTTCACATGGGTTCTCTGGAGATGTCCAACGAGCGCACAATCAACAAAATGCTCGTCAATCAGGTACTGCCGACATGCCAGCTGCAAATGGGAATGACCGAGTTGGCTACCGGTTCGGTTTGGAATACAATGCCGGCGCACACCCATAGCCGCCGTATGGAGGCATACTTCTACTTCGAGCTGCCGAAGGGACAGGCCGTTTGCCATCTCATGGGTGACCCGCACGAGACCCGCCATATATGGATGCAGGGCGAGCAGGCAGTACTATCGCCTGAATGGAGTATCCACTCAGCCGCCGCAACACACAACTACACGTTCATCTGGGGTATGGGAGGCGAGAACCTCGACTACGGTGACCAGGATGTATGTGAGATAACTGACTTAAGATAAATAGAAAGAATAACGTCAAACCACTTAAATATAACTAAAAATGACAAGTTTAAAAGATTTCTCATTGGAAGGTAAGAACGCTTGGGTAACAGGCGCTACTTACGGTATCGGTTTCAACATCGCCAAGGCTTTCCATGCAGCCGGCGTTAAGAACATTATCTTCAACGATATTGACCAGGCTCACGTTGACCGCGGTCTCGCTTCTTACAAGGAGGCAGGCATCGAGAACGTGCACGGCTATGTATGTGATGTAACTAACGAGGACGCTGTTCAGGCACTCGTAAAGACTATCCACGAGGAAGTTGGTCAGATTGATATCCTCGTCAACAACGCTGGTATCATCAAGCGTATTCCTATGGTTGAGATGAGCCGCAAGGACTTCCAGCAGGTCATCGACATCGACCTCGTAGGTCCGTTCATCGTTTCTAAGGCTGTTCTGCCTGAGATGATTGAGCGTAAGGAAGGCAAGATTATCAACCTCTGCTCTATGATGTCAGAGCTCGGTCGTGAGACTGTAAGTGCTTACGCTGCTGCTAAGGGCGGTCTGAAGATGCTCACCCGTAACATCTGCTCTGAGTACGGACAGTACAACATTCAGTGTAACGCTATCGGCCCGGGCTACATCGCTACTCCACAGACAGCTCCGCTGCGTGAGCGTCAGCCGGATGGCAGCCGTCACCCGTTCGACCGTTTCATCTGCGCAAAGACTCCGGCAGGTCGTTGGCTCGACCCTTCTGAGCTCGGCGGACCAGCAGTATTCCTGGCTTCACACGCTTCTGACGCTGTCAACGGTCACATCCTGTATGTCGATGGCGGTATCCTCGCATACATCGGCAAGGACCCAAGCACATTCAAGGATTAATAAATAACCCCGTATTCCCCATCAAGCCTCCCTCAATGGGAGAATGTCAGAAATGCCAAGTACATTCACAATGCACCTGTTAGCATAGCGAACATCCTTCAGTTGAGAAAGGCTTTGTGGGGATTCTTGTTTCTAATTTATAAATACAAAAACATTATGGCTAAGACAGGAGAAGTTTACAAGTGCGCCAAATGTGGCGTTATGGTAGAGGTTCTGCACGACGGAACATGCACACCGGAGTGCTGTGGCGAACCGATGAAGTTACTGAAGGAGAACACAACAGACGGTGCCAAGGAGAAGCACGTGCCCGTTGTTGAAAAAATTGACGGAGGATACCGTGTCAGCGTGGGCTCTGTAGAGCACCCAATGACACCGGAGCACTACATACAGTGGATTGAGTTGGTTACACCGGACAGTGTTCTGCGTCGCAATCTTAAACCGAACGACAAGCCAGTTGCCGAGTTCAAGACCGACGCCACCGACGTTTATGCCCGCGAATACTGCAACCTTCACGGACTTTGGAAGAGTTGAAAGATTGAAAAATTTAAATAATGAAATAATGAAAGATTGAAAAAGTTATTTGATTAACAACGGACTGTAAGTGCATGGGCATCATTGAGAATGCTTGTTGGCTTAATAAGCCGAATGAAATCATACTCAAATTGCCATATTAGCAATCTCTAAAAGTTCATTCTTTCATTTTTTCAATATTTCATTTTTAAAATTTTTCCATACTAAAAAAGGCGGACCTTACGGTTCGCCTTTTTATGATAAACTTTTACAAATTACTTATTGACAGCCTCAGCGAGCTCAGCACCAGCCTTGAACTTGGCAACCTTCTTTGCAGCAATCTGTATCTTCTGCTTTGTTGCAGGGTTGATACCCTCGCGAGCAGGACGTTCAGTAACAGCGAAAGTGCCGAAGCCGATTAGCTGAACCTTACCGCCCTTTACCAGTTCGTCCTTGATAGCTGCTACAGCAGCGTCCAGTGATTTCTTTGCCTCTGCTTTCGTCAGACCTGCGCCTGCTGCGATAGCGTCGATTAATTCAGTTTTGTTCATAATTTTTGATTTATTTATTGGTTTGAGGAAAATATTCCGGTTTTCGGGGACAAATATAATTGATTAGTTTTAAATTTCAAACAAAAAATCAAAAAAAATGAAGAAAATGCGCCGAAAAACACGTTTACGAGCTCTTTTTAGGGCTAATAAGCGGATTTTTTCGTACTTTTGCGGCGTTTAAACATATAAATAATAATTAAGATGCGAAATCTTCCGACTGTTACTAAATATTTGCTCATAATCAACGTCATTGCGTTCCTTGCTACAGAGTTGCTTGCACCGATGGGCATAGACCTGACGATGTTGTTCGGACTGCACTTTTTCAAGGCTTCCGACTTCCATCTTTATCAGCTCATAACTTACATGTTTATGCATGGCGGATGGATGCATATCATCATGAACATGTTCATGTTGTGGATGTTCGGTATGGTAGTCGAAAACGTTTGGGGCTCAAAGAAATTCCTTTTTTATTACATTATTTGTGGCATAGGTGCCGGTCTCTGTCAGGAGTTGGCACAGTACGGCCAGTATATTGTACAGGATTTAGCCTCCTACCAGTACGTTGTGGCAGGCACACAGCGCATTCCTATGGAGACATACCTCAACATGATGACCACGGTAGGTGCCTCGGGAGCCATCTATGCCGTACTGCTCGCATTCGGAATGTTGTTCCCTGACGAGCGGATGTTCATCATCCCTATTCCAATACCTATCAAGGCAAAGTGGATAGTACTTGGTTCCGTAGCCATCGAGTTGTTCTCTGCCCTCAGCACATCAGGCGACGGCGTTGCCCACATGGCACACCTGGGTGGCATGCTGTTCGGCTTCTTGCTCATAAAATACTGGCAGAAGCATCCTTACGAAGGCGACGGCGACTTCGGAATGAACAAGGGAGCGCAGTTCTTCGACCGCATGAAAGACTCGTGGGAACGCCATTCGAGCCGTTCATCAGGTGGCGGAACGAAGTTCCATTATCGTCCTAACGCTGAGAGCGAGCAAACTCGCCGCGAGAGCGACTGGGACTATAACGCCCGCAAGAAGGCTGAACAGGACGAAGTCGACCGCATCCTCGACAAGATACGTCGCAGCGGTTACGACAGTCTTACTGACGAAGAAAAACGCAAACTCTTCGACAGCAGCAACAAATAGGCGTCAAACAGTGATTTATCACAAACACGACGAAAGCCGGAAAAGCTTATTGTAATATTCTAAAATAGCAGGAAAATTGTTCGGAGGAATACAAAAGATAGCGGTAAAAACAATTGTGGCGGCAAACATTGTCGCCATAATCATGATGCTGATAGTTGGCTATGCCGGTCACGTCGACCCGCGCGAGCACGCCGTCATATCAAACCTCGGGCTCATCATGCCGCTGATGATAGTCATAAATCTGGCATTCCTCGTCTTCTGGGCTATCGCACGAAAAATCCAAATACTCATACCAATCATCGGCTTCGTGCTCTGCTGGGGACCACTGCGGCTCTACTGTCCGGTCAACCTGCCTTCGAAGCCGCCAAAGGGAGCCATAAAGATATTGTCGTACAACGTATTCATGTTCGCTCCTTGGGACATTCCCGAAGGAGAGCCTAACCCAATTGTGGAATATATCATCAACAGCGGAGCCGACATCGTGTGCCTTCAGGAGGCTAGTTACGACCTTAAGGGACGCGAGAAAATCGACTCTGCGATAGCCAACGTCTATCAGTACTGCGACACCGTACAAAAGAAGGGACCTCAGGGCGACGTCCTTTGCCTCTATTCTAAGTTCCCGATACTCAGCCGCGAGCGAGTGCGGTACGAGTCGGCCAACAACCTCAGCGAGGCTTACGTCCTCAACATCCACGGCGAGAAAGTACTCCTTGTCAACAACCACTTCGAGACCGTCGGGCTCAACAACGACGATAAGGACCGCTTCCACGAGTTCATCAAAGGCGAAATGCCCAGTGACTCCACCGGCCACGAATCGAAATTCCTTGCCGGAAAGCTGGGTGCCGGAGCACGGAAGCGCGCCCCCGAGGCTGACGCAGTGGCAAGGCTGATAGCGCGTTACCGTCAGAAAGGCATGAGCGTAATCGTCTGCGGTGACTTCAACGACACACAGCTCTCATACACCCACCGACGAGTAGCCGAAGGACTCACCGACTGCTACACCGCAACAGGCAACGGACCGGGCTGGTCCTACCACAAAAGCGCCATCTATGTCCGCATCGACAACATACTGTGCTCACCCGACTGGACCCCCTACAATGCCCACGTCGACCGCAGCGTGACCACATCGGACCATTATCCGATAGTCTGTTGGCTCAAAAAATAGCGAAAAACAAGAAAAAACATACATTTAACAAGTAGAAATTTTCTAAAAAGTGAAAAAATAAGTAACTTTGCACGCTATAGTGGGATTTTACTTAATCGGGCGATGTGAATATCGAACGGTTAGATAAACCAAGAACGAAACAAAATCAAAAACCAATAAATAAAAATGCAAAACAAAGGATTAGTAATTTGTATTACCGTCTTACTGACACTGGCAAGCATCTTCTACCTGTCGTTCAGCGTAGCCACAAGCTACTACGACAGTCAGGCAGCGAAGATAAAGGACCCAGTGGCACAACAGGACTACAAAGACTCCGTGAAGTATCTTGGCATTTACTCATATCAGAAGTGCCAAGAAACACAAATCGGACTTGGCCTTGACCTTAAGGGCGGTATGAACGTCATCCTCGAAATCTCCGTCCCTGATGTCGTGGACGTGCTCGCCGACCACAAGACCGACGCTGCATACCAGAAGGCAATGGACATGGCGAAGAAGGAAGAGATGACCAGTCAGAGCGACTTTATCTCACTCTTCATCGACGCTTACCACAAGGTTGCGCCAGGTCACAAACTCGCTGAAATCTTTGCCACACAGCAACTGAAAGGCAAAGTCAGCACACAGAGCTCCGACGACGAAGTCGAGAAGGCACTGCGCGCTGAAGTAAGCTCAGCCATCGACAACTCCTACAACGTTGTCCGCAACCGTATCGACCAGTACGGTGTCGTCCAGCCTAACATCCAAAAGATACAAGGACAGGAAGGACGCTTGATGGTCGAGATGCCGGGTATCCGTGAGCCGGAGCGCATGCGTAAGCTTCTGCAGGGCTCAGCTAACCTGGAGTTCTGGGAGACATGGGACAATGGCGAAATCGCACCTAAGCTCCGCGAGCTCAACTCTCGCCTTGCCAATGGCGGTAAGGAGAAGGCTGACACCACAAAGAAGGAAGAAAAGAAGCCTGCTCTTGCAAGTAAGGGTGCCAACAAGGGTGCCGAGGGCAATGCTCTCGAGGCTCAGAAGAAAGCTAATCCTCTGCTGTCAATCCTGACACCAGCACCTGAGGGCAGCCTCAGCGTTGTCGGTTACGCCAATGTTCGCGATACCGCCAATGTCGACAAGCTGATATACTCTCCGCTGGCTAAGCAGATTCTCGGTCCGGACGTAAAGCTCCTGTGGAGCGCAAAGCCTGCCGACGGTCTCAACCAAAAGAATGTTTTCGAACTCCATGCCTTGAAGGTCACAACCTCAGACGGCCGTCCAAAGCTTGAAGGTGATGTCATCACCGACGCTAAAGACCAGTTCGACAACTTCGGTAAGCCGGAAGTCAGCATGACAATGAACTCCGAAGGCGCTCGTGAGTGGGCAGCCCTGACAAAGGCAAACGTCGGTAAGGCTGTTGCCATCGTCCTTGACGGCGTCGTCTACTCTGCACCACGTGTCAACCAGGAAATCGACGGTGGTCAGTCGTCTATTAGCGGAAACTTCACTATTGAAGATACTAAGGACTTGGCCAATACCCTTAAGTCCGGTCGTATGCCAGCTCCTGCAAAGATTGTCCAGGAAGAGGTTGTCGGTCCGTCTCTCGGTGCCCAGTCAATCAGACAGGGTATTATCTCGTTCATCATAGCATTCATCCTTCTGATGATTTACATGGTTGCAATGTACAACGTCATCCCTGGTATGCTCGCCAACGGTGCCCTGATAGCCAATATCTTCTTCACCTTCGGTGTTCTAGCCTCCTTCCAGAGCGCACTGACAATGCCTGGTATCGCCGGTATGGTACTGACGCTGGGTACTGCCGTCGACGCCAACGTGCTGATATATGAGCGTATCAAGGAGGAACTCCGTAAGGGCAAGGGCATGAAGCAGGCTGTTGAGGCCGGTTATGCTAACGCCTTCTCGGCTATCTTCGACTCTAACTTGACATCATTGATTACCGGTGTCATCCTGCTCGTTACAGGTACAGGTCCTATCCGCGGTTTCGCAACGACCTGGATTATCGGTGTCATCATATCGTTCTTCACCGCTGTGTTCCTTACCCGTATCGTTTACGAGAATAAGTTGAACCACGGCAAGTGGGAGCATCTTAAGTTCTGGACCAGCTTCAGTAAGAATATGATGCAGAATACTCACGTCAACTTCATGGGCATGTGGAAGAAGAGCTTCGGCATTTACACTGTTGCCATCGTCATCTTCATCATCAGCTTCATCGTTCGCGGTCTGAGTATGAGTATCGACTTCACTGGTGGTCGTAACTACGTCGTAACACTTGCAAAGCCTGTACAGGTTGAGCAGGTTCGTGAGGTACTGAACAATGCATTCGTCAACACTGTCGGCGACAAGGCCGGTAAGCCTGCAACGACAAGCGTTATCGCTATCGGTACAGACGGAAAGACCATCCGTGTGTCTACGAACTACAACATCGAGTCCAACGACCCACTTGAGGACGACAAGGCAGAGAACATCCTCTACACGGCATTGAAGAAGGGTGGCTTCGTCACACAGTCTAGTGTAGAAGCCTTCAAGAACCCGGACATCCGTCAGGGTGGTTCAATCATCAGCTCGGCAAAGGTCGGTCCGTCGATTGCTAAGAACATTACGTACAATGCTTTCTTAAGCGTCATCTTCGCAATCATCTGTATCTTCCTTTACATCTTGCTGCGATTCCGCAACGTCGGTTTCTCTACGGGTGCTATAACGGCATTGATTCTCGATACATTTATCGTCATCGGATTCTTCTCCATTTGCTACGGCTGGATTGGATTCTCACTTGAAGTCGACCAGACGTTCATCGGTGCTATCCTGACGGTTATCGGTTACGATGTCAACGACTCTGTGGTCGTCATGGACCGTATACGTGAGAACCTCCGTCTGCATCCGAAGACAGACCTTGAAGAGAACTTCAACAACTCCATCAACGAGACCCTTGCCCGTACCGTCAACACGTCGGTATCGACGTTGATAGTGCTTCTCGCCATCTTCATCCTTGGCGGTGACAGTATTCGCAGCTTCTCGTTCGCAATGATTATCGGTGTCATCATCGGTACGCTGAGCTCTA
>OMVI01000077.1 GCA_900314455.1 uncultured Prevotella sp.
TATTGCTTATATGTCTCTTTAATTCATTCTTGTCTATCACGACATACACCGTATCTGTCTATCGTCTCGTTGTAACTCATTACTAAGCACAGTATTAATTCAATGGGGCTATGGTCAGACCATTTTACATCATTCAGTATTGAAGACTGTCCTATCCTGTCTATAAGTCATCCGAAACAAGAAGATAGTCGAGTCGAAGACCAGTTGCGTGCCGGATAAAATCTTTATGATATGACAACCATGAATATCTGCCGAGTGCACCATCCTCGCTGCCCGTGTGCATCTCGCTGCGTTGAAATAGGAGCATGCCGAGATACGGGAACATCTGGGTGCAGACTTCAATTATAAGACCACAGAGCTGCAGAAGATCAAATTTTGAAAAGTAAGTACTTCCATGGATGCTCTCTAAATTCTAATTAGTCCCCTAAAGATGTCAAATTCCTAAGAAATCGCTTAAAGGTCTAATCTTAGAACGGTAAGTATTAATTCCTTGTTTAAGTCTTGGATACTTAGTAAAATCGATTTCTTTTGTGTTATCAAAATGAAGAACCATATAATATGAAGCATGTATTGGATCAAATCCTTGTTCAATCAAATTTTCTTTCGTCCAAATTTGGAAACAGCCTTTCTTCTTTAATTTATAAAGATGACAATTTTCACCATTAGTGTGAAGTAATACATAACCCATACGTTCAAAGCCAGGAGTGACAAGGACAGAACCTTTTGATTCACCTGCCCGCATATAGGTAATCCCTTTCTCTATCATCATTGGTAGCAAACTTGCTCTTACATGATTAATTAGAACTTGAACTTCATCGGGATTTTCAGACATAAGGTAATATAATTGTTTTGCTCTTCTGATATCTGACAGTTCTTCCTTTCGTCTTCTTCCTAATGCAATAAATTTCTCATTTTGTTCGATTCCTATAAATTTCCTCCCTAATAGATTAGCTGCGATTCCTGTTGTACAGCTTCCAGCAAAGGGATCAAGTACGGTTTCCCCCCTTCTTGTAGACGCAAGTATAATACGGTATAGTAATCTTAGTGGCTTCTGAGTGGGGTGTTTTCCACATTTCTTTTCCCACAACCCCGGAGCTGGTAGCTTCCATACATCAGGCATGTGGACTCCATTATTCATTGCTTCCATCAATTCGTAATTGAAATAATGCGGAATATTTTCGCATTTACGAGCCCATATTATATACTCAGCCGAAAAATTGAAACGTTGTCTTGAAAGTGTTTGAGGTGGATCTGATTTTTGCCAAACAATCATATTAAGAATCTTGTAACCAAGATCTTTCATGCAGTTTGCTACTTCATATATGTTATGATAAGACCCACATACCCAGATAGTTCCTGAATCCTTTAATTTCCCTCTACATAGAGAAAGCCATTGATAGTTAAATTGATATACCTCTTCTTTTGAGCGTGTTCTGTCCCAATCTCCTTTGTCAAAGCTATGATATCGATTACCAATTTTTACAGTTCCATTTCCTGATGATAAGAAGTAAGGTGGATCTGCAAAAATCATATCAACAGGTCCCTCTATCCGAGGTATTTCTGTCATACAATTACCTTGAACAAGATAGAAGTCTTCCATCTATTATTTAATTTAGACGTAATATTTTTTACATTTGATTTCACAGCCGGCACCGAATTCATCCATGAATTCATGTTTACTCATGGCTCCACCTTTTATTGCGTCGGCAAAATATAGAAGATTTTCTGCTGTTAGAACACAACCGTCTACACCTGTACTTTGCTTTATGTTATTTAACATGTGTTCGATATTGCCTTTGAAAAGCGAGGAAATAAACACAAAGTTGAAGTGATTTACTTTTTTGTCAAAGTTTAGCCACCACTGATTTTTGTTACGTTCTGGATTTCTGTCGTTATTCTCTTGAATATATCTCGTCATTTCGTCAGCCATTCCTCTCGTTATTGTAAATCCTTTTGAGTAAGCTTTATTGTCAATAATGACGCCTTGATTATCTTCGTAGAAAATACCATCTGGTTTTCTCGTTCCGCCTAAATGAAATGCATTAAATGATAATTCATTAACTAGTAAATCGATTGTGTATATTTCGAATTCTGTGCACTTTGTTTTACCAGAGAATGCATAATCAATAAGAGTGAGGTACTTATGACTAATATTATGGAGTTTTAATCGTGCCCTATCCTTAATGACTACAGAATCTGTTGTTTCCTTAACAATAGTTTGACCGTAAGGAACTAACTTTTCTATCTTGTCTTTGAGTTTACAAGACTTTCCATCATATTCAATATCAATACCGATATTGATAAGTCCTGTTATGTCATCTTCTATTGTAGACAATTTCTCATCTATCTCTTTAGATGCAAGGAATGTTCTAATTTCATCAACAGAATGTTGTTCCTGGCTACTAAGATATTCAAGAATAAGAGAACGACGCATTCTTAAGTAGTTTGCATTCGGTGCTTTACTAGCTAACATTTCTCTATATACGATCTTAGGCAGTTTGGATGCTAATGCCGTATGGTAATTCATCATGCCTTCAGCAGTTATCTCAAATGCAGATTTTATGACACAAGTGTATTTTTTTGAGCCAATAGTTTCAATTACTGTCTTTGGGGTTTTGTTGACCCATCCTATTGACTCTAGCCAACCACAAATCATTCTTGCGTATTTATCAGATGAACCTTCAGTATCAGTACGTAAAGTCTTTTTTTCACCATCACTTGTTGACTCTTCATAGGCTTGAACCCATATATTCTGTGGAAAAGAGGTAAAACCTGCTTCATCCATGAAGCCAAGTTGAGATCCAATTTCGAATTTGGTCGAATGACCTTGTGACAACAAGAGACTTAGCACACGACACACTGGAGGATAAGACAAGAAGGCTTTTCCTAATATGGCGTTCATTTCTTCCTCTGTTTTTGACATAACCAGAGATACACCTAATTTAGTAATGCTACATGTATCATTCGAATAGTTATAATCAAGAAAACCTAAAGATACTGCCCATCTTAAGAAGCCATCAGCTGTCCAATCGTCAGTATAAGGCTTTTTGATTCTTATTTTCTTACCATCAACTATATAATCTTTGTATTGTTGACCAGTCAAAGCTGCTTGTACAAGACCCGAGCATTTTGCATTTGCACGACTTTCTCCTCCGGCCCCTTGGCCCTTTAAAATGTCATATGCAATGGGCTTGCTTGATCTAAGAATCTTCTGAAACTCAAGATATAGGTTTGGTGATTTGAAAAGTTTAGCACTTGCCAACAATGGCAGTTTGTCATTAACCATATATGCATGGAAATCTGACCCTGGAACAAATAATCCAAGGACATCTTTTAGTTTGCTGGTCGAAGATGGATTTTGAATCCAGCCAAATGTTCTATTTGTCATGTCTTAATAATTAGTTATCAAAACTTCTACAGTTTCACTTTCCTTTGCTTGATAATTCGAATTAGAATAATCTGCATTTAAAAAATGCACATTATATTTTCTAGCCCATTGTATCAAGGTCATGTTTTCTTTTCCTTTATGATGTGTGACATTTGACAAAGCAAAACTTATTC
>OMVI01000036.1 GCA_900314455.1 uncultured Prevotella sp.
GTCTTAAGTTGCTGATTTTCAGTGTGGACCAGCTAGGGCTTGAACCTAGGACCTCCAGATTATGAGTCTGTTGCTCTAACCAACTGAGCTACAAGTCCAGCAAAAAACCTGTTTTGCGGTGCAAAGGTAATGAGTTTTATTGAGAAAAAGAAAGGTTAGATGGGTATTTTTTTTGTTTTAACACTAATTGGGAAGGACGAATGGGGCTAGGACGTTAGTTTTTAGTAACTTTGCAGCGCAAAAAGCGAAAATGCGTGGATATACTGGCAGCAAGAAGAATATTACTGGCAGAAGAGGAATATTATTTTACAAAGTATTAAGACCTGTCGTTTTGCGTTGTAAAAGATAATCTTTTGGACCGCAAAAGATGGTCTTTCGCATTGCAAAAGGTGACCTTTGGGAAGCTAAAAGGATAGGTTTTGTTAGCGCACTGAGGCTCAGAGAGTTACGAAGAGATGAATTACGGATATGCTGTTTGAAAATTATTTACACGCATAGATTCATGTGCAAGGCGCTTGTAAGGCAGTGTAAAAGTAAAGGCAAAGACTTCTTTATCACGGGAGTGACAAGCCGCCATTATTGGAAGCAGTACAGACAGACTGGAAATCCGCAGGAAATGCCTATTGCAATGATGGTCTGCGAGCTGCAATAATAAAAATCGCGAGTTAAGCGATTTGCACATATAGCGACAGAAAAGAAGAAAAGAGTCTGCTTAATGATAGAATTCTGAAAGATGAATAAGATATTTTTGAACGACAATACAAAACCCGGCAAGCCGCTCGTTGCGACTATTGGATTCTTCGACGGTGTACATCGCGGCCACCAGTACCTAATCAGTCAGGTGGTTGCAGAGGCCAAAGCCGCCGGCATGGAGTCGGCTGTTATAACCTTCGACGAACATCCCCGCAAGGTGCTCCATCAGGAATTCCAGCCTCAACTGCTGTCGAGCTTTGAAGGAAAGCTGCTCCTTCTGTCGAAGACGGGCGTCGACAACGTTGTCGTTCTGCACTTCGACAA
This sequence comes from uncultured Prevotella sp., assembly GCA_900314455.1. Taxonomy (GTDB): domain Bacteria; phylum Bacteroidota; class Bacteroidia; order Bacteroidales; family Bacteroidaceae; genus Prevotella. Next base: position 1,018 of record OMVI01000036.1, read on the forward strand.
AGCCATGGCATCGCTTTCGGCATGCGACTTCATGTCGAAAGTGCTCCGCGACAAACTCAACGTGAAGAAACTCATCATAGGTTATGACAATCGCTTCGGTCACGACCGCGCCGAAGGCTTTGACGACTACGTTCGCTATGGCCGCGAGCTTGGCATCGAGGTGATGCACCATCAGGCTCTGAGCATGGGCGGAGTCAACGTCAGCTCATCGTATATCCGCAAGCTGATAGTGCAGGGCGAGATTGAAACTGCCGACAATTGCCTCGGCTATCCGTACACCATGACGGGCACAGTCGTAAAAGGTTTCCAGGAAGGGCGCCGTCTTGGCTTCCCGACAGCTAACCTCGAAGTGGCGCCACCAGAGCAAATCGTGCCGGCAACAGGCGTCTATGCCGTCACCGTTCGGCTACGCGAGTCGATGGAATCGAAGCAGGCAATGATGAACATTGGCACCCGTCCGACCTTCAACGGACACAATATAACACTCGAAACATACATTTTCAACTATTCCGGCGACCTCTACGGACAGACCATCCTCGTGTCGTTCGTGCACCGCATACGTGAGGAGCACAAGTTCGACAGCCCCGAGGCGCTTGCCGCCCAACTGAAGAAGGACGCCGCAATGGTGAAAGAACAATATGAAAAGGACAATGACGATGAAGAATGAAACGTTGAGGGACCTGCTTTATGTGGTCCTTTTTATAGCACTTTTCTATGTAATACAAGCTCTGGTGCAATATGCCGCCGTTGGAATTTACGCCTTGGGCAAGGGCGCAAACTACATGGCAACGCTGAAAGCCATGGGCGCCGGCGACCTCGGACAGTTGACCGCCGTGTCCGTTGTCTTCAGCAGTCTGATAACGATAGCACTGTTTACGACCGCCAAATGGTCTCCGGTATCGCGCAGCTACCTCCGTTCAAAACCGTGGTGGGTACTTTTTTGGGCCGTTTTTCTTGCTCTCGGAACAATACTCCCCACGGAGTTTATCTATGAGAGAATACAACTGACGATGCCTGAACAGCAAACGCACCTCTTCAATGGCATAATGAAAGAGCCTTGGGGCTATGCCGCAATCGGTCTGTTTGTTCCTGTTGCCGAAGAGCTCGTGTTCCGTGGCGGAGTCCTCCGCAAACTTCTTGAAATATCGGGACAGCGCAAGCATTGGATTGCCATCCTCGTTTCGGCTGCCATCTTCGGTCTGCTGCATTTCAATCTCGCACAAGGCGTCCACGGATTCATCATCGGACTGATACTCGGATGGATGTACTACCGCACCCGCAGCGTCATTCCGGGCATAGCATTCCACTGGGTCAACAACTCAGTTGCGTACGCCATGTTTAATCTGATGCCGCAGATGCAAGACGGGATGTTCACGAACATGTTCCACACCGCCGACCACAAGCTGATGATTTGGGGACTTGTGTGCTCCGTGTTCATTCTCGTTCCATCTATTTTACAACTGTATATAAAGATGAAACCAGCCGACGCAAAGAAGTAGAAGCGAACTGTACTATTTGCAAACGGACTCGACCAGCGGCTTAATCTTGCCTATCCAAACATCGTAACCTTCGTCGGTGAGATGCAAGCCGTCGGTCGTCAAATCGCGTCGAAGCGTCACCCCGTCGCTGTCGGTGAAGAGAGGATAAAGATTTACAAACGTCAGATGTTGCTTACGGCAGTAAGCCTCGAGCCGGCGGTTTATGTCGCGCACCTTCTTTTGCTGACCGACGAGGGGCTTCCATGTTCTGACAGACTGATTGAACGGCAGAAGGCTCTCGACGACCAACCGTGTATTTGGACTCTGACGGCGAATTGTCTCGATGAGTTTCTTCTGTCGTGCAAATATCGTTGACGCACTGACCGATTTGTTTACATCGTTTATTCCCGCCATAATGAAAATCGCCTTGGGGTGATGCTTTGTCACAAGGTAGAGCCGCTGCTGCATTCCCGCCGTGTTGTCGCCCGTTATTCCATAGTTGACAACAGTGGCATTGACTCCATGAGCCTTAAACCGGGCCGTCCAGTTGCCGGCTTTCTCAGTCAGACTGTTGCCAAACATGACGATGGTCGAACCGTCGATGTCATGCCGTTGGCGGAATTCCCTCATCCGTTCGTAATAGTGCTTCGACTGTGCAGAAGCTACATCAGCAAAAGCCAACAGGAATATTATAGTCGTGAAGACGTAAAATAGGTTTCTTTTCATAAGTTCATCTATATACAATATATAAAACATGCGGGGCAGGTAAGGCCAGTACAGTCAGCCTTCCGTTGTGCAAAGGTACTGAAAAATTGCGACAATCGTTTGTAAAGTCTTAAAAATGAGCACAAAATATTCCTCTTTTTCCTTTGCCATCTCGTCAGTTTGCATTACCTTTGCACCCGTTTTGGGGACAGGAACCACCCTACAGTGCTAAGAATTCACTGTTTATACGGGTTTCAGACGGGTATTGGTGGTTTGCGTCCTAAACTCAGTTTGGAACATAAACCATATTATTTTTTAATGAAGACATTTGAAGAACTTGGTGTTTCCGAGCCTATACGGAAAGCCATTGAAGAGCTTGGCTTCGAGCAGCCAATGCCTGTACAGGAAGAAGTAATCCCTTATCTCTTAGGAAATCGTAACGATGTAATAGCCCTCGCGCAAACCGGAACGGGAAAGACGGCGGCGTTCGGCATTCCGCTTTTGCAACGCATCGACACCAGCAGCCGCGATACGCAGGCAGTAGTGCTGAGCCCGACGCGTGAGCTTTGCTTGCAGATTTGCGACGATATCCGTGATTTTGCCAAGTATATACCACACATGCACGTGGCAGCAGTCTACGGCGGTGCAAGCATCGAGGAGCAGATACGCTCCCTGAGGCATGGCGCGCAGATTATAGTTGCTACCCCGGGCCGTCTCATCGACCTTATGAACCGTGGCAAGGCAAAGCTCGAGAACGTCCATAACGTAGTGCTCGACGAGGCCGACGAGATGCTCAACATGGGCTTCAAGAACTCTATCACCGATATTCTTGCCGGTGTGCCGGAGGACAGAAATACCCTGCTGTTCTCGGCTACGATGAGTAAGGATATTGAGAACGTTGCCAAGGGTTACCTGCACGACTACAAGGAAATTGTCGTCGGAAGCCGTAACGAGGGTGCAGAGCATGTCAATCACATTTACTATCTTGTCAACGCGAAGGACAAATATCTCGCTCTGAAGCGCATTGTCGACTATTATCCGAAGATATATGCCATCATCTTCTGCCGTACGAAACGAGAGACGCAGGAGATCGCTGACAAGCTGATTCACGACGGCTATAACGCTGAGGCTCTGCACGGCGACTTATCGCAGCAGCAACGTGACCTGACGATGCAGAAGTTCCGCAGTCATCTGACGCAGTTGCTCGTCGCAACGGACGTGGCAGCACGTGGTCTTGACGTCGACGATTTGACGCATGTCATAAACTATGGGCTCCCTGACGACATCGAGAGCTACACTCACCGCAGCGGACGTACTGGCCGCGCAGGCAAAAAGGGTACGTCGATTAGTATCATTCACACTCGTGAAAAGTTCAAGATTAAGCGAATAGAGAAGGAAATCGGTAAGGAATTCGTTGACGGAACGCTGCCTACGCCTGAGGAAATATGCAAGAAGCAGCTCTACAGGACGATGGACCAGATACTGAAGACTGATGTCGACGAGGAGCAGATCGCACCTTACTGGCAGGATATCAAGCGTCAGTTCGAGTATATCGACAAGGAGGACGTCATCAAGAAGATGATTACTGTTACCTTCGGGCGGTTCCTCGACTATTATAAAAACGCTCCGGTCATTGAGAAACCGACTTCCAAGCGTACGAAGAAGGAAAAATCCACAGCAACAGGCTCTCGCCGCTCGTCATCAGGCTCCGGTCGCCATACGGCTGAGGAAGGCTACGCCCGTCTGTTTATAAACCTCGGTAAGACCGACGGCTTCTACCCTGGCGAGGTCATGCAGTTCATCAATAAGTACGTCCATGGGCATCAGGAGGTCGGTCATATCGACCTGCTGCAACGCCAAAGCTACATAGAAGTCCCTGAGAAGGACGCCAAGAAAGTTATGAAAGCGCTCGACGGCAGAGTCTACAAGGGTCGCCGCGTTCGCTGCAATGATGCCGACAGCGGAAAGACTGCACGCAAAGCAAACACAGACAAAGCCGGCAACAGCAATCACGGACGCTCGCGTGCTTCGCAACAGTATGGCAAAGGCAGTGGCAAGAAAGACGACTGGCGTTCGCTTATCGACGGTATGCCTCTCAAACTGAAAGGCGAGAAGCCCGACTTCTCTGAGGAAGGATGGGCACGTCGTTGGCCGAAAGGGAAAAAGTAATCGAAAACTGCTTCTCGCACATAAAAACTATTGGCTGCTATGAGTATAAATCCACGCGTAGCAGCCAATATTCATAAAAAAGCGGTCCGCAATCAAACTTTTTTCAGAAAAAGTTTGGCAGTATGAAAAAAAGAAAGTACCTTTGCAACCGCTTACGACAAGTAGCACATTCATTGCTTCAGTAGCTCAGTTGGTTAGAGCACCTGACTGTTAATCAGGGGGTCGTTG
>OMVI01000033.1 GCA_900314455.1 uncultured Prevotella sp.
ATCGCGGAAATGTACAATCTTTGACCCGTCCGAAGAGAAGTCAACAGATCTAGCAACAATAGCAATGCCATTATTATAAGTAAAGAAATTTTCAGGATGTTTGTCTATTGTTTCCCTTATGCCCTTGTTAACCTTGCCTCTAAAACTTAAGAATGCTCTGACATTTCCTTGAAGCAATTTGCTACCATATTTTAGATAGATATCAGCAAGGAATTTACCAGGCACAATACCCATGTAAGCATTATAATCAACCCCATTTCCAAGATCTGCCTTGAGGTACTGAATTCCATCACAGCCGAAATCTGAGGTGTCAAATTCAATTATTTCACTTGTATTAGTCTCAAAAGTCTGGAAAAATCTCTCAAGAGTCCAAACGCTCAGTTCTACTGGTCTTTCCAAGAAATCATCGCGGCTAACATCTTTGACGTACTTACTAAGAATTTTATTAGAAATTATAAAGAACTTAAACCGGATAATTTCAGTATCGATCATTGTTTTGCCAATCCGCTTGCGGAATTCCTTTGCGACAATTATTGCAGGGTCAGAATCATCGCAATAATCTGCCATGTTTCCATTAATGCTTTCATCGATAAAATTCTGCATGTGTGTAACAATCTCGTCGATACGGCTGTTGGTTAATGTCTCAACATTATCCAACTCGTTGGAAAAGTCGCTGGTGATAAGGCATAGTGCACCATCGGCTTCGTCGTATGCGTAGGCATCAAATGACATGATTCTACCTCTGCGGCCTCTAATTTCTAGAGACATCGGCATTGGATCATTTAATTCTCCAATGTCCTCCAATTGCTCAAGAGATTTGTTTATGAACTGAGACTCAGGATCGGTGCTTTCGTGCTCAGCATCAATTCTAAGATCATTAATAAATTGCCTTCTGTATTCCTCTATAGTCATTGAATAATCGGTTTAGATTAAAGTTTGTATTCCTCTATATCAGACAAATTAATTTCATACTGAACTTTATCTATTCCTGTAGGTATGCTCTTTCTACTCAGTCTTGGAAAATCATCCTTGACTTCATATGTTGAACAACCAACAACAGAGTAAACAAAATTGTCATAGTTGGGCGAAAAGTCATAATTATAAAGACTTAGTTTATTAATAAATTCTTCTCTATTAGAAGATGACATTTGGTGTAATAGCTTCTGAACTAGTGTGTTGAGTTTTAAACCGTTAAAGGATGGACTCATCTTTTCTAAATCATAAACTATTAGAAAGCCCTCTATCTCACTATCAAGTTGTTCAAGTGATGAAATCTTAACTGAATTCTTTCCGCTACTAATCGTTTTGATTTCATACCATACATTCTCTGTTGAGAAATCTTTATGTGTTTTTTCAGGACCTGTCCAACTGTTTAAAGCTATTGAAGCCCCCCATTCTGGTATCATCCTTTCATCCATGAAAAGTAACTCACCAAGAAGCCCAAGTATCTCAGAATCTGACATCGAACCTGCGTGTGGTCGAAAAAGTTTTTTCCAAGAAAAATAGCGCTCGTTCAGTTGCTTGTATGCAATTGAATCCTCTTTTATGTTTTTCGTTGCCTCAAACAAATCCTCACAGAATGTACAGAAGTACTCGAGCAGATCTTTATTCTCTAAAGAGAATCGAAGAGTGTATTTGTCGTTAGACTTAAATTGGGCAACAAGAATTACATCGGAACTGCTAATCTTTATTGGATTATATTTGCCCCGAAACTCAAAAGCGTATTTCCCAGAATCGTCTTTGCCTAGATATAAGCTAAGATTCTTGTTTTCCCCAAGTCTAATATAAGATCCTGGTCGGAAATCTCCTTCGAATATTTTATATATTTCATTCTTCATCGTCTAACTCGTCTGGATCGTCAATCATGTTCTTTTCATAGAACACCTTGTTAGCTTTGTAATGCTTGACGGCACCAGGATTTTTACAACCCGGGAATCCGATTGCAAATGCAACAAGCGGGTCTTTGCCCAAAGCATCGACGTATTGTTTAAATTTAGTCTTCTCTGACTCTTTAATGTCTTTTTCGCTATTGTCTTTATCTTCTGTTTGAATAAGCATAATGATTAGAACCGGCTTTCTGTCGGGAAGAAATTCAAAATATGCCTTGACAGGGATAGACAATCCGGATTTTGTTAGAGGGTCTTCATTCCATGCTTCTCTTTGTCTCTGTTCGGCATCTTTAATTTGCTGAGTAGTCAGAGTGAATTTACCTTCACGAGTACCGATCAATCTTCTTCGAGAGCTTATCTGAATGACGTTTGCATTTGGATATATAGCTCGTTTAGGACATCTGATTTTCTCTAGTCCCGGGATATTATAGAATTGTGTGCCATCACCACCTTCAAATACGACATCCCATTTTTCAACACCTTTTGTTTCAGAATCAGAAAGGAATTTAACTATCTCCTCTGTGTTAAAATTCATGTTGACCAGTGAGCATTTTATTTTAGATAGGAATGAGATTATCTCATCCTTAGGCACATCGGCAAAATATCTTGACTTTTCACTATCCGAATAGACATCATCGGGAGCTCCGTCTCTTTGGTCTGCCAACCTGAATTCAAAACCATTGGTAAACAGATCGGCTGTAAAGTTTTTAACCGCTTGCCAATTATCTTTGTTCTGTTGAATATTTCTACTGACATATGGTGTGTCTACAATGTCACCATAATACGTTAACTGGTTCCATGAGAAAGAGTTACGCATCTTGTTACTTGCAGTTATCTGTAAATCGTCACTGTAGTCACGTACTTTGATTCCGAAGTCTTTTGGTGTGAGACGCTGTTCAAACATCTCCCTGATGTCATCTTTTAATTCTTGGGATGCTTTGGCAACTTCCTCATACCAATCAGCACTTAAACGGCTTATCCAAATTTGGAATAAATCTGAATAGTGTGGCCTATATCCAAACCAACGGCCCATCTGCATTAGCACGTCGAATGTAGATGTGTTACGGTAGAAATAGCTAACCAATAAACCTTCTAAAGTAAGGCCACGCGAAAGGGCTAATCCACCAACAGCAATTGCCCTAAGACCCTTGTTGAGTCTATAGTCAAGTTTGCCACTATTTTTACCTCCATTAACTACAATAACTTGAATAGGGTCTACGGCTGCGATCAAGTTGTCCTTATTGATTACCCTTTCAAACGAGATGTCTTTCACGTTTGGAAAATGCCTATTCCAAAGTTCTTCTAACTCTCCATATAGAGGTTGCCTCTTATTATGCTCTATATCATCGTTGAAATCGTATCTGACTTTCGCCAAAAAGTTACTTTTCTCTTCGACAACATATTCTTTTATATATCTCTGAACTTTGACAAAGCGGGACATATTAATAAGCATACTTCTTGGCTTTTCTATGTCACCTCTGAGGTCTCTTATAGTATTAGCGATAAAGAAGCACAATATTGAATCGTGTAGTGATTTTGGAAGATCTCCGTGCCACTCCTTTAAATGCTTATAATAGAATGTACCATTATTTAAATATTCTGGATCATACTTTTTTGCATCTTTATATTCGTCAGAGTCATAATCTGGCTCTTCAATATCATCTATGTATCTGAGATTTCCATGATAAATTCCATTGTCATAGAAGATCTTGTTGGCACCAATATAAGTTGAAGGTGTAGGAAGTATATAGATAAAATGCTCCGGAAACAAATCGGCCTGTTTCATGCTGTCCACTGAATCCGGATCAATAAAAACATTGGCAAAAGGTGTAGCTGTAAAACCTACATAAGTTGCATTCTTGAAAAGATTGCAAATATTGCGGATTAACTTATTTGTCTTTGTTGGATCGGTCTCATCCTTTTTTGTATTGACAGAAGCATTATCTGCTTCATCGTCAATAAGCAACATAGGTTGATCTACGTAACCTTTAACTGGATCAAGATTATAGTCCTTTAGCCAGTTTAGTAATTTTTGAAGAACTGAGACATTCTTTTTTATTACAAAGATTACCAATGATTTATGCGCCTCAAGAGTTGTTGCGATTTTGTCGGCGTTTGCTACGAAATCTGAAAAGCAGGAAGTAAAGGACGTGGCTCTCATCGGTAGATTGTCTTTACCTACTCCAACCTTACCGCTTTTAATATCCCTTCCTATTTTCTTTTTAGTAAATCCAATAATTCCTTCATCAACTCTCTCTTGGGTTTGCTGCCTAAGACTTTCTGTGATACCGGCTAAAAGTATTACAACTTTATAGCCTGCATCAGCAGCCTTTGTTATCATACCAATATATGTTGCGGTCTTTCCCGATTGAACGTCGCCAATAATAAGTCCTTTTCTAAGTCTTTTCCCCTCAAATTCTTCTTTAGGATTTCCAAGGCAATTTAGCAACTCAGGAAGAGTCTTCATGTCCATCAAGTTGATACTATTGATATCAATACTAGAGTTTTCTATAAGGTATTGACGGTATCTATTCCAGAAGAAAGGATCTTCTACTTCTTGATTGTTATACCAATCTTTTAGATTATCATAATTATCAAAAATCGCTTCCCCTTCTGTGTGCTTAATTTTAAACTTATATTCAATCTCTGTGAATATTTTGTTCCTGTCTTCGTCATCAGGATTTAGTCCAGATATTTCAGACACCTGATCAATGTATGGGGCAATATCGTCATAGGATATTCCCTTCTCATCTTTTTCTTTCAGAGATATTAATTGCTCTGCAATGCTGAGAAAAGTCGTATATTGTTTACTGTCAAATTTCATTTTTGTAGTATTGTTTTAGTTCGTCTTCTATTACTTTATAGTGGCAGAATGGTTCCGACTTCATTAAGTCTTCGATGGTCTCCGCAACGCTCTTCGTATGCAGACCTTTGACACTTTCTACTACATTAATAGCAAGATTCAATACGTCCTTTAATCTTGTTTTCTTATCATCAGTTTCGTTGTCACACAATGATTCGTTGGACTTATCAATATATATTTGCTGAGTAGGCAGATTCTTTTCTATCTCTTTTAGTAATATATCTAGATAAGTAATCCCCTCCGAATTGAGGTGCTCTCTAACAAGTTTGTAAATCTCGCTGTTTCGATTAATCTGATAATAAAACGTTTTGTTTCGGGTCTCCATTCTATTCCAGATATAATCTATATCATTTACATCTTGTTTCCTACCTCGGAAAGTTTGTTTGCTTATAGATGTTTCCAAGGTGTCATTAATCAATCTTTTTAATTGATTCTGAATGTAACGAGGTATATACGCCGTTTGTTTTTTTACATCAATCTTAAAAATATCATCTAAGCTATTAGGAATGTCGACACGTATCCTTGCATTCTTTGTTAATTCGGAACGAGGACGCATACCGAACCATGTGCCCCAAACTATAAGTCTGTGATTTCTATATAGATAGAATCCTTGCTTAGATTTGAGACTCTCTATCCCTCCTACTAGCTGACGGTCTTTGTTCTTAAGATCAGACGCATATGGCAAAATAAAAGCTCTTACTTTAACTTGCCTCTCTATCCCATTGCTATCGTTAATAGCGATGGATACTTCTTTCTTTCTTGTGGTTTTAGGATTGTCTTCTAAAAAAGGATCCAATCCGCTAACTTTAGCATTGTTAATAAAAATATTTATATGGAGTTTATTCTTTGAGTTTAAGAACCTGTGGAAAATTAAAGATACAGATTCGTTTACGGACAGTTTATGCTCGTTTAAGGCCTCGTAAACTTGCCCATTGCTGGATTTAGCAATTACATCAAAATCACGCCAAATAACCAAAGTTCCTTGTTTTTGTGACTTTAATCTTTCGATATAGGGTAAATCTTGAATTTCAGATTTAGTATGCTCCTCAGTAATCCATGCTTCCTTTTGCTTGATATAGCTATAATCCCAAGTATACGCATGAATTTCACCATCAAATTTACTTGCAACCGTTAATTTACGACACATTGACATTGATGCAGATTTCATGCCCAAGCCAAATCTACCCAAATCATCCGTTTCACGCTGATCTTCTGAGGAAGAACTACCATACCTCATTGCCTCAAAAAGATGTGCATCAGACATTCCACAACCATCATCCAAGATCCCCACAGCCAAATTTTCTAATGGGTTTTCTGGGAATAATAGATATACATTATTGCAATGAGCACTTATACTATTGTCGATAACGTCGGCAATAGCAGATTCGAAAGTGTAGCCTATCGAACGCATGGAGCCCATTAAAATGTTAGCTCTTGGTGTGTTTTCTCTGTCCTTACTCATTTTCTTGGATAATATGAAAGTATCTTTTCAAAAACAGCTTTTGCAAGTAATGGCGGAACAGCATTACCTATTTGCTGCTGAATGTGAGAGATTGGTCCATCAAAGATAAAAGTATCCGGGAAACTTTGAAGCCTGGCAGCTTCTCGTACTGAAATACCTCTATCAACTGTTGGATGAATTAGCATACTTTTCCTGTAGTTGGAGATAACTACAGATGGTGCATTTTCTTTCAACCTTTTGTATATTCCACTATGACATCGCTTTTTGTCCGAATAATTTTGCATCAAAA